>CAZDHV010000115.1:0-9429 GCA_964505335.1 uncultured Saprospiraceae bacterium
CTCATTAGAGCTGCCGCTAAAAACTACAAGGACATTGTAGTGGTTCCGTCAAAAGATCAATATGCAGAGTTGGGCAGAATCCTTAGTGAGCGAGATGGCATAAGTTCAGTTGCTGAGCGTAAGAGATTTGCAGCTGATGCATTTAAGATTTCATCACATTATGATACTGCTATTTTCAATTACTTTATCGATGGCGATATACACGATAACGTGCTTAAGATTTCGTCCAATCAGTCCAAAACTTTGCGGTATGGCGAAAATCCGCATCAACAGGCGCAGTACTTTGGTGACTTAGATGCAGAATTTGAAAAGCTCAATGGCAAAGAACTCTCTTACAATAATCTCGTAGATATAGATAGTGCAATTGACTTGATGCGCGAGTTTGAGCAAGATGACATCACCTTTGCAATATTGAAGCATACTAACAGTTGTGGCCTTGCGACTCGAGATACCATGCTCAAAGCCTACCAAGCGGCACTCGCTGGTGATCCAATCAGTGCATTTGGAGGGATACTGATTACTAACGGAGTTATTGATCTGGCTACGGCAGAAATCATTGATCAGCAATTTTACGAGGTGCTCATCGCTAAGGATTTTGACGCAGATGCATTGGCGCTATTGAAGAAAAAGAAAAATCGCGTCCTTCTAAAGCGGAAGGCTATGACTCCTCAGAAGACTAAGGTTAAAACCCTTCTTGGCGGATATATCCGCCAAAACGCAGATCTCAAGATCGAGCAGTCTGGTGATCTTGAAGTAAAAACAAAGAAGGCACCATCTGATCAGGAGCTGCAACAACTATTGTTTGCTAATAGGTTGGCTAAGCATCTTAAGTCAAATACAATAGTATTAGCCAATAACAATCAGCTATTAGGTATGGGCTGTGGTCAGACCTCACGAGTAGATGCTTGTAAGCAAGCTATTGATAAGGCAATCAGAATGGGATTTAGTTTAGAAGGTGCTGTAATGGCCTCGGATGCATTTTTCCCATTTCCTGATTGTGTGGAGATTGCGCATAAGGCAGGCATTAAAAGTGTTATCCAACCCGGTGGATCTCGAAATGATCAGTTGAGCATTGACTATTGTGATGAGCACGACATTTCTATGGTTTATACAGGAATACGGCATTTTAAGCACTAACATAAGAGTCTTAAAGTCGTCTTAAATAGACATACAAGCTGTATCAAAAATAGCGATCACAGCATCTTTACATCGAATTGATCTAGTGCTGCTTATAATATCAGAGTTTACTCTTGGTATAAAAACATGAAAACGTCATATTTGCAGCCCTTTTGAAAAGGTAGACAACCTATGCCGAAAATAGTAAGTACATATATTTTTTTGCTGTTGACAGCAATGGTCTATGGCCAACAAGGTGATATCAACTCACCTTTCTCCAGATTTGGTATTGGAGACCTTACCGAAAGGGGAGGTGTACATCTACGTCAAATGGGAGGTCTCAATGCCTCATTTGTCGAGCAGAGTCACCTAAATTTTGAGAATCCGGCAGCACTCTCATTCTTAACGGCTACTGCATTTGATGTCGGTACCGAATTACAACGATCTAATATCACAGAGGGAGAAAATTCTAGTTCGATTTGGTCTGGTAACCTGTCGTATATAAGCTTGGGATTTCCGCTGCGCAATCCACTGAACAAAGCTAATGATCAAATTTTTGGTCAAAAAGAAATCAAATATAACTGGGGTATGGGAATCAATCTCACACCAATTTCAACGATCAGCTATGATATCTCTAGTGAAGACAGTCTTCCAAATATTGGGAGATTTAACCGAAACTTTAGCGGCACAGGTGGTTTTTGGAAGGCGACGTGGGGTACAGCAGTAAATTACGAAGGGTTTGCTTTAGGAGCCAACATCGGATTTCTGTTTGGCAGGAATGAGTTCACTCAGAACATCGATTTCATCGATGAGATCACAGCTTTTGACAATGTATTTGTACAAGATTATACAGCTCGGGGCTTCTATTGGGATGCTGGCGCTTTATATACGCTCTATTTGAATAAGGCTGATGTAGAAGATACCGGTACGTTAACACAACCAAAAATCATAACGATAGGTGTGACGGCAAAATCTACGACGGGTCTAAATATAGAGTCTAATGTTGCCGAGACTAATACTTCGATATTTTTTGATGTTTTGGCTGATACGGTTTTTGTAGCAAATGGTATCCAAGGCAATGGAACATTGCCGGCAGAGCTTGGATTTGGAGCGACCTATTACTACAGCAGCAAGTTTGCGGTAGGGTTTGATGTGAAAAGAATTTTTTGGTCCCAGTATCAAAATGATGCGTTACCAGAAGATTTGGACAATACAACTCGTCTAGCTGTAGGAGGCTATTTTAGACCTAACTCAAGGGCTAATGATAGTTTTCTTAAGCGTGTGAGCTATAGATTTGGAGCATTTGTCCAAGACGACCCTAGGGTTATCGACGGACAGAGTATAAATAATTTTGGTCTTACATTGGGATTTGGGTTGCCTTTGTCATGGCAACGTAGGTTTTCAAATCTCAACTTAGGCTTTACCTATGGACAGCGGTCTGTAGGAGATCTCTTGTCTGAGGAGTTCATACGATTTAGTATGGGGTTCACATTCAACGATAATCAATGGTTTATAAAACGGAAATACAACTAATTATGAAGTTTAGAAATTTTGCACTCCTGGCATTAATAATTGCCCTAGGCACTGTTCAGGCTATCGCACAGTGTGAAACATGGAATGACTCATCTAATAAAGAATATCTTGAAGGTCAGCATTCCGTATATCGGAGCCTTATTAAAACTAACGATTTTGAAAAGGCACTTCCAGTGTGGAAAGAAGTTTATGAAGCAGCTCCTGCTGCTGATGGAAAGAGAGACTTCCACTATACAGATGGTATCAAGATGTATATGTCTGAGCATGAAGTGTCAACAGATGAAACAAGAAAAGCTGAGTTATCTGCTAATATCCAAAGGCTATATGACGAAGCAGCAACTTGCTACGAACAGCAAGCAATCTTCTTAGCGAAGTGTGGTGATAACCAAGATTGCTATAACAAGCGTATCGGATGGCTCAATGGTCGCAAGGGATATGATATGTACTATCAGCTAAGAGCACCTTATGAGGACAATTTGGTGGCCTTCCAAAAAGCGGTAGACCTCGGAGGTAACGATGTAGAATACATCGTGTTCGCTCCTTATGGTGCAATTACCGTATATCAGTTTCAGCAAGGAGCTATCGACAAAGTGCAGGCAAGAGAAGTACACCGTACACTCAATGAAATAGCTGAGTATAATATCGCCAACAATGAAAAGTATGGCTCAGCGTATAAGCAAGCTATTGATGCGATGAATGGATCATTCGTGGAGATTGAGAAAGGAATCTTCGACTGTGACTACTTCAAGTCAAAGTATGAAGATGATTATAGAGACAACCCAGATCCTGAGACTGCTAAGAATCTTTACAACCTATTGAAGTTGAGAGCATGTCCTACTGACGATAGCGATCCATTCATGGTTGAGTTAAAGGAGACTTATGAAGAGTGGGCCGCTGAGGAAAATGCTAAGAAGAAGGCAGAATTTGAGGCCAACAATCCTGCATTATTGGCCAGCAAGGCTTACAAAGCTGGAAACTTCCAAGAAGCGCTGAACAAGTATCAAGAGGCACTAAATAGTGAAAGTGATTCTGCGAAGAAAGCGCAATATCACTTCTCGAGAGCATCAATTATGTTCAGAAAGCTTAAGCAGTATAATGAGGCGCGTAAAGAAGCGCGTAAAGCAATCGAACTCAATCCTAACTATGGTAACCCATATAGCCTCATAGGAGATATGTATGCGACTACTGCGAGATCATGTGGAGACAGTTGGAATCAACGATTAGCCATACTCGCTGCTGTAGACAAGTACAATAAAGCAGCTAGCGTGGATCCTAGCATTGCTGATCGAGCGAAAGAAAAAGCATCAAGATACCGTTCAAGTTTCCCTGATAAAGAAGAAGGATTCATGAAGAGTATCAAAGCAGGCTCTTCGCAAAGAGTAGGTTGCTGGATCGGAGAAACGGTTAAAGTCAGATACGCTAACTAAAACTGGCGAACTCACGATAAACTTCATAAAGAGCGGTGATCTATAAGATCATCGCTCTTTTTTTGTTGGGGCTCCTCATGGGGTTATTATCTATTATTTTCGTTGATGCACATGTATAAGATCTCCTGTCGAAAAAATCCCTCTTTTTTCAAATTGAAGGAGTACGACTGAGATATCTATTGAGTTGAAACCACCTTCGTTGTCTGTAGGTTTTACCCACTGATTGAATATCAATGCACCTGACCATCTCCTTGAATCCCGTTGTACGATCTGAATATCCATTCGTAGGCACAGCCAACGAATAACGCAAGACATGTATAATAAGACTGAGTTGACGCCTACGATCAACGTAGGAGAGATCTTCAGTCTGATAGATTTCCATAGCATACAAGCCATCTTGCTTTTTACAGCTCAACCCATGACGAACTTAAGCTAGATTGCTTAGAAGCGAGTGGATCGGAATCCAAACCTATTATCCATAGAATTTTCTCTAAAGTTCGATTCTAAAGAAAGTTCAATTCTATATTGTCCAGCTTCAATATTCATCTAAATCAATTGACTTCAAAGCTACCTCATCCTCGCCACTCCCCACACATTATAGGTAGCAGGCTTCCAGCCAGGCAGGTACATGCTCTCATGACCAGACACGTCAAATCCCGCCTCAGAGAGTAGCACAGGAATGTCTCGAGTGAGGTGGCAGCCTCCTGCTATGGGCTTCCAAAAAGGTTCTATTCTGCGTTGCACTTTTCGGACCGACTCATCAGGTGCTAATCCATGCTCTACGAATAGAAGTTTACCATTAGGCTTGAGCACCCTGCGGATCTCACTTAGGCTACTGGTGAGGTCAGGAATCGTACAAAAGGTATAGGTTGCCACCACTGTATCATATTGCTGACTCTCCATAGGAAGAGATTCTGCTGATGCAGGGATGAACTCGGTAGATATCGCTGATTTGTCCATACTCTCTTGCAACTTAGACATGGCAGGCGTTGGGTCTAAGAGCGTGAGGTGATTGACTTGATCACTGTTATAATAGGAGAGATTAAGGCCCGAGCCAGCGCCTATCTCGAGCACTTGGCCCTTCGCTTGGGGGATCACCTTCACACGTTGCTTCATCACTGGACTGATCCCACAAACACAATGGATCAGCCTCGGGAGTACATGTTTTTCATAAAAATTAGCCATGCCCTATAGATTTACCGATTGACCCGTTTGGGCCGCTTCAAATATGCCATTGATAATATGAATATCTATCAATCCCTCGCTACCTGGCGCAATAACTGCTGTATCATTTAATATGGCAAGGGCATCATCATCCATCTGGCGGGCCTGCTGATTAGGAACAAAGGTGTCAAGTTTAATACCATCACTGGTCTGGCCAACCACACCATTATAAGATTGCATCGGACTGAGCTCATACCATCCAGTATCACAGTCTACTCGAAGTTTGTTGTTGTTTTCACCAACACTAGTCCAGCCTTTGGTGATTAGGCCATTTTCCATCTCAAGGGTATATGTTGTCGTCTCGTCCACTTCTTTAAATAACTCTGGACGATTGAGAATATGTTGTGCTTCTATTACTCGCTTGACTTGGAGACCTGTGGCATATCGGATACCATTGACGGTGTATACACCCATATCATAGAGGGCCCCACCGCCCATTGCCTTCTGATGTCTCCAACCCGTTCCTCCCCCACCACGGTATCCTGCTGCGGCAGATACAGAGGTGATATTACCATATGGTTTGCTATTTCTATAGCTGATCAGCGTCTGAGTGTTAGCCTCATGAAGCATACGATAGCCTATGCTTAGACTTACTTTGTTGTCATGACAGGCATCAATGATGGCTTGGCATTCTGTGGTATTCATGGCCATAGGCTTCTCGCACCATACATGCTTACCGAGTTCTGCGGCACGGACAGCATATTTGGCGTGGAGAGCCGTAGGCACTACGACATAGACCACATCTATATCATCGTTGTCGGCGATATCATCCATCGAGTCATAGGTGTACACATGACTGTCTGGAATCCCATATTGTTTCTGTAAATCAGGCAGTTTGCTCGGAGTACCTGTTATGAATCCTGCTAAGTGGCAGTGCTTAGTCAACTGAAGAGCAGGTGCAAGTTGTCCAAGGCTATAACTACCCAAACCGAGGAGGGCGACACCTAACGTCTTTTCCTTATTGTGTTCCTTAGGCTTGGGGCATGCATTGATCATAAGGGGCAACGTAGAGGCCCACATAGCATTTTGAATAAATCTCCTGCGTCTCATAAGACTTGACTAATAGTGTAAACCTAAAATATTCATAATTAAATGGTGCTAAGTACTATCCCATCTATTATTATTGATATAGCTTCTCATCACAGCCAAAAAGAACCGATGTGAATTGATTTAAATTCATGAAGATTACAACCATACTTACCTCAATATCAAAGCCTATCATGTACGCATTGTCAGATGCTTGGGGAAGTGTAGTGCAGTACATATATAAACGCCCTCGTCATTCAATTTCATTCGGTAATGTGTTCATCTTAGGGTTAATTGTTCTTGGTTCTTCATCGTGTGTTGACGAGCCTGTCGAGAAAGCAGACCTAATCGTACACAACGCACAGATTATTACGGTTGATCAGGACTTCAGCTATGCCCAGACTATGGCCGTCAAAGATGGTTCCATCATTTATATAGGCGACAGTAAAAATATTGGGCGCTGGCGGGATTCGACTACTCAAGTTATTGACTTAGAGGGCAAGACCTTGATGCCGGGGTTTGTAGAACCACACACCCATCCGATCGCCAGTACGGCTCTGTATAATTGGATTGATGTCAGCGGGAACAAACATACGAGTGCTTGGCAAGCGCTTAGGCACTTGAGGCGTGAAATTAGAAAGGTCCCCGAGGGAGAATGGGTTCTGGCCTTCGGTTGGGACTTGCTCAAATTAAAAGGGGCACCCAATTTGACTAAAGAGTACATCGATAATAACATTACGAGCAGACACCCAGTATGGATTATGACTCAGCCTATGCATACCCATTATTTTAACTCCCGTGCCTTGAAGAAAGCTAATATCTCTAATGACACTCCAGACCCTATAGGTGGTGGTCATTATGTAAGGGATAAAAATAATAGGCTCACAGGTATGACCACAGAGTCATCGACAGTCATACCAATGGTCACTACCCTTCCACCACTATCTCCTACAAAAGCCAAAACTGAAATCTCAAAAATGTACAGCAGATATAACGCTGCTGGCATCACATCCATAGGTGCAACAGGAATCATAGGTATCATGCCAGGAATTAATCCGATCGATATTTGTAAGGATATCGCCGACGACGACCCCGTATCACTTCGACTATTTTATTATGATGTCGGTAATGGTAAGGTCTATAATTACAATGATGGCGATCATAATGAAACCATAAGCAAGCTCGGTCAAAAATATTGGGTTGATGGAAGCCCGTATACTGGCAGCATGCTGCTCAGGGAACCATACCTCAATAGCTCATTGAATAAAAAACTGGGGATAGACAAAGATTCATATGGTCATAGCATGCACTATACGCCTATCTATGAGTCCCTCTTTAAGTCAACTCTTGATAGTAATTATCAATTATCTGTACATGTACAAGGAGACAGTGCTGTTCAGATTGCCATAAACACCCTGGACTCTTTAAGACATAGTGGATATGATCTGTCCACAGGAAGGCATCGATTTGAACATCTTGCTCTGGTCACTGAAGCTCAGTTGTCTATGATGAAGAGTCTCGATATCACCCCGAGCTTCCACATTAATCATATCTATTATTATGGCGATTCCTTGGCGTCGAGCATTATTGGTCCTGAACGAGCGGCTCGTATGATGCCGCTAAAAGACGCTGCCCAGAGAGGTCATCGGCTATCTCTTCATAATGATTCGCCGATGTATAGACCGGATCCTTTACTCGCTGTGCGTACTGCTGTAACTCGTCTTACTCAATCAGGTCAATTAATAGGGCCTGAGCAAGCCATAGACTTGCGTTCCGCAATCAAGGCCATAACAATTGATGCTGCGTGGCAATTGCACATGGATGACAAAATTGGATCCTTAGAAGTAGATAAAAAAGCAGATTTTGTTATCCTAAACGAGAGTCCTTTTGATGTGTCAAAAGAGAACATTCACTTGATAAAGGTTGTTGGAACTTACGTCGGCGGACAAAAAGTCCTCTGATGAAATATATCACATCGTGCATGACTTCGTTATATTTGCTAAAATTGTTATTACTGACTAATCTTCTATGAAGAATAATACACGTGCGGCGACCTTGGATGCCCTAGAAATTGAGATCCAAGACAAGTTGAAGAATTGGAAAGATGTTATAGCGCAATATCAAGAACCTAATAAGAAAAAGGCCATTCTTCAATTGTTTACTACGTTTTTACCCTATCTCACATTATGGGTGCTGATGTATTTTGCTTGGTCATATTCCATAATCTTGACCATAGCATTAGGATTGGTTAACTCATTTTTCCTTGTACGGATATTTATCATCCAGCACGATTGTGGCCATCAATCATTCTTAGGCTCTAAGAAATGGAATAACGCTATAGGAACAGTTTGCAGTCTTTTTAGCACGATACCTTTCAAGTATTGGGCTAAAGTGCATAACCATCACCATGGACACACGGGACAGTTAGAAGAGCGAGATATCGGAGATATAGATTTTCTCACAGTAGAAGAGTTTCGCAACAGAGGATTCTGGGGAAAAGTAGGCTATCGAGTATTCAGAACGCCATTTGTCCTTTTCTTCTTTGCACCATTTTGGTATATGGTATTCTCTAATAGATGGCCCACATTCAAAATGAAGAGTTGGAAGAAAATCAGACGTACACAAGTATTGAATAATGTGCTCTTAGTTTCAGTATATGCAGGCTTAGCCTACTTATTAGGTTGGCAAAAATTTCTGTCCATACAACTATTCTTAGTATTTACATTCTTCATCATCGCATTCTGGTTCTTCTATGTGCAACATCAACACGAAGATGGCTATATGAGATGGCGCAATAATTGGGATTTCCTCCTTGCCGCAATACGTGGGTCATCATACTACAAGCTTCCGAAAGTCTTCCAATGGTTGACTGGAAATATTGGAATACATCACATCCATCACTTAAGTGCACGTATTCCAAACTACAACCTTGAGAAGTGCATGAAGGAAAATCCGCTCTTTACTAAGTATGCTAATGTGATTACCTTTTGGGATAGCATCAAGCTTACAGCTAACAAGCTATGGGACGAAGAGAGTAAAAGAATGATCTCATTCTCTGAATATTATAGACTAGAGCGAATGAGGTTGGCCTAGGTCGATTGCC
>CAZDHV010000116.1:0-9419 GCA_964505335.1 uncultured Saprospiraceae bacterium
TATAGATATTGGTTATTATCTCTTTACAGTGATGAATCCGTAGTGCCAAGTTCATTAATGAATATGGAATTGAATGCTATCAGCATACAAAAACAATATTTGAATAATAACTATGACGTTTGGACAGATCAATGCAAGATTCATCAGACCTATGATTCAAAATCGAATGATGAGTTTAAAATGGCACTTGTAGGTTGTGAGAATTCAGATGCTGACAATTATTACATGGGATTAGTTGGACCAATTGATGCTGATGGCTTTATAAATATAGAACAAGAGGAATCTGTTTATTATTCAAAACCAATTACCCAAGAGGATTTTGAAGAAATTGAGAATAAGCTCGTACAGTATTATAACGAAAACTAACTATTTATAGATGGATAGTATATATCGTGGCATAAATCGAAGCTATAGGTCTATCTGTAATGCCTCGTGAGATACGCATTCGTTGTGACTAATCGTCAGCATGAGCCCAATGCCGCCATATATCATAAATGGTTGAATCAGGAAAGGATATTGAGGTAAATCCATAACTCATGATGACCAGTGAAGATCAAGACGTAACGAAAAAACTTATAGAAGACTTTGAAAGGAATCTCGGAAATTTTTGCAGTGCAAATCAATCTATCCTTGATATAGGTTGTGGAACAGGTGAATTTCTCTTTCGGTCAAGAAACATATTAGGCAACGGTAAATTTCACGGAATTGATCAACAGGAATATAAGAATTTGTCTATGTCGGATTTTATCCGGTATGATTACAAAGGAGCCATTGGCAAGGAATTAGGAAATCTTGTTCAAAAGAAAACATGTTCTAATTTCTTCAAGAT
This sequence comes from uncultured Saprospiraceae bacterium, assembly GCA_964505335.1. GTDB lineage: Bacteria > Bacteroidota > Bacteroidia > Chitinophagales > Saprospiraceae > GYS-P2D. The sequence goes on from CAZDHV010000116.1 coordinate 830, forward strand.
ACTCAACCGAACCTATTTAAATATTGATGATATCAAGACCGATGAACAGTTCAAGGAATCATTTAATTTCTTGTTCAACACCTTTTTCGCGTCAAATTTATTTGAAGAAAACTCTTTCGACCTAATTATTATCAACAGAGTATTACATCAAATATCCTGTATCGCCGAACTAGAGAAATTTCTTACTAATGCCTTATCAATTCTAAAGCCTACCGGTAATATATTTATCTCACAACATGACAATCTAAAGGAATTAGAAAGAACTTTTTCAATAATAAAGAACCATACATCTCAAATAGAAGATGAAAAATACAAGTTTAATCATAGTTCTTTATTAAATACTTGGCATCGAAAGAGTATCAAATAAGATATAACTCTAAAGTGCCAGGTCAAAGCCCTCTAATACCGTAGCCTTAGCGCTGTATGCAAAGTGAACGTTGGTTAATGAAATCATTGCAGTGTTTTAGTGTACTACTTAACTATTACACTCTAATAGATAAAATATTTTGTCAATACAAGGATTGGTGAGAAAATTTCAATTATTTACTGAATCGCTGTCATTGAGAGGGTAAGGTTTTCTGGTATAGCTGGCGCTATAATGGAGATATCCATTGACAACAGACTCTCATTTAGAATTAACCTAGATGTTATACGAGGTTTATTCTTTTATGATGGCATTAAAATCAAGAGCATCATTTTCCAAATTTTCGATATTTAGAAAAAACGAGCCCGGAGGTAAGGAAGACAGATTGATTATATGAGAAATACCAGTTGAAGTAATAGTTTCATGCACTTCATTATCTGCGTCAATAATCTCTATAATATAGCGCTCTAATTCACCACTTATTCTTAACTCATTTGACGCTCTATTTGGCTGGAGTAGAATATCCAATTCAAATAACTCAATGTCAAACGTACATCCATTGACCATATCGCTGATGGACAACTCAAGTATTCTATCCTGGGTAAATCTTACGCAATCATCATCTATCCCCATGATTGTTAATGACTCCGTTTCCTCTTCTACAGAATCCTCAATAATCGACAAGGTATCCATTACCTCAATTGCTCCCGGGTCAAAAATTACAAAACCACTCCCTCTCTCATAATCTAAGCCATATGTGGCATCTCCTCCGTAGTCAATGGTTGCCGCTATTGGATATGGCTGCACATCAGAATTAGAAACCTGAAATTCGATTTTGCCATCGTCTTCCAAAAAGTCAAACTTACTTACTGATAGACTCAATTCAGATTGCGAGATCGATGGTAAATGCTGATAGGTAATATCAACCCCCTCAGGATTTATACCCGTATTAAAGCCAGCATCATTTGGATTAATGATATAAAAATTACCAGTTACATCCCCCAGTCCATCTGATGTTGGAGTATTCTCAAAAAGATCAAAAAACGGGATGTTCTCATCATAGATAATCACACAATCGGTAAAGTTAAGTCCACCAAATCGTGGTACCTGGTTATCATAGTCTGTAACTTCTATAAAAATCGGATTGTTGAATTGGATCGGATTATTGGAAACATCCTTAAACACACACCCTTCAAAATTGAGATCGTAGCTTTCGACAGTCTTTGACACATACAAGGCCGACCATTCACTGCTCTCTATAAAGCAATTTTTAAAATTCACAAATCCGTCGACACCATTATCGTCATTATCTGTAGCGGAAATTTCAGCGAAATCAAATGTATTAGATGGGTCATGATTATTGGACATGTAGGTGTTCTCTATCGAAATAGATATATCGATAGAGCTGTCATCCATCATAAACAATGCAAGCTGTATGGCATTACCAAAATTGTTTAATATTCGACAGTCTTTTACAAGGATGTTCTCAAGTCTCTCCTCAGAGATATCAGGCTCAAAGTCGATTCCATCTTCAGGAAGAGTACCATTAGTATCAGAAAATTCACAATTCAAGACTATTAAGTCTTTAGCTGAGGTAACAGACATTCCTTGTCTGTAATTATTGGAAAATCGACAGTTCTTTACAAGGACATTTTCACAGAAATTCTTCTGGCTATCTGGTTGAAAACTTCTCGTCAATAAGATACCATCACCTCCAGAATCCAGGACTGTCAGTCCCTCAATGACAACATTAGTGACAGAATTCAAGGTAAGCCCATGACGAAATTCGCTATCGGCAAGGTCTATATACTCCTGCTTGTTCATAATAAGGGAGGCTCCATAACCAACCATACTAATGTTGGATACATCTTCTAATCTTATGAGCGATTCAAAAATGTCGAATTCACCCGGCAAAGCACGTACGACTACCCCGTCTTCAAAAATTATTGTGACGTTATTTCTCTCTACTCGAATAGGACCTATATTCCAGTCCATCCCCACATTGTCTACAACAATCGTATCCTCGATTGTCTCTTGAAAGGCAAACTGTAGAATCCCAGTGTTATCTATAGGGTCGAAACCGATATCAGTGGAAACAATAAGCTTGGTTGCCGATAAATTAGTGGCAAATATTAGTGTACATAATTGGATGATAAGTAGCAGGATTCTCATACGTATTACAGATATACGTTTGAAAGATTGGAAAGTTCTACTCGGAACCCATCAATAATACTATTCACCGGCTCACCTACATCTATAGCTCCCATTTTATTTCAAGCGCCAAAAAATCATCTTTATAGCACTTAAGTTCTCCCTACCTTAACCACAAACTATTATACATGAAGACCTTTATGCTGATCAATGCCATCCTTGAGATTACAGCAGGGATCATTTTCTTAGCTATCCCTACGCTTGCTCCTGGAACTGAAGACACCTCATCTGATGGCTTAGTATTTCTGAGGATGTATGGTGCTGCTGCCCTTGCTGTAGGAGTGGGTGCATTAGCGATGTGGCAGCGCTATGAGAGTCGGGAGATTCGTAGTGTGTTCGTGATTCTGTTCAGCATATTCCACATTGGAGTAACCATAGCCAATGTTATCGGTTATCTCGGAGGAGATGAGCAATGTCTCCCTGTATTTATACTCCACGGCGTACTGGCTCTTATCACCTTGTACTACTTCACTAAACACAGGTAGTGATGTCTCCAGAAATTAAGGCTTGGCGAGAGCATGGCGGCTTCATGTCATTTGGACCATTTGGGCATAAAGTCTTCTATCGAGATATAGGAGATACTACTGCTAGTGCGGATGATACGCTTCTCTTGTTACATGGTTTTCCTGAGTCCTCTTACTCCTATCATGCAGTCATAGATGATTTAGCAGATAGGTTCAAGCGCATCGTGTTATATGATATGCTCGGCTACGGGCTAAGCGATAAGCCGACAGAAGGATATACCTATTCATTATTCGAGCAGGCCGATTTGGCTTTTGCTGTATGGAAAGAACTCGGAGTCACTGGAGGTCATCTCTTGTCTCATGATATGGGAGATAGTGTCTCGACCGAGATCGTGGCAAGACGTGAAAATGGTTTGTTGCCAGGATTTCTATCTGAAGACCTACGAAGCTTGACGTATACTAATGGCAGCATGGTGCTTGGTCTCGCTGATCTCCGCATCACACAGAAGCTGCTGCTCTCTCGATATGGTCGGCAGTTCAATAAAATAACCACTTTCAAAGTTTTTACCCAACAGGTCAAGAGTGCCCATGGCAATGCCAACTTGTCTGATCAAGACGTCGCTCTTCTATGGGAATTAAACACGCTACGCGAAGGCCATCGGAAGACCTACCTGACGATCAAGTATCTCAATGACCGTAGGCGGTTTGAGACCACCCGATGGCTTCCAGCACTATCCAAGACTACCCTAACCGTTCATCTCTGTTGGGGCGACGCAGATGCTGTTGCACGAGTAGCCATGGCTCATCACCTCAAAGAAAAGGTGTGTACTAACGCTACACTTACCATCATGAAAGGTTTGGGGCACTTCTGTCAGATGGGTAGCCCTCAAGTCTGGAGTGAGCATGTGTTGAAATTCTACTCACAATTGTAAAGTGTATTCCACGAAGATCATTCATTTAACAAATCTAAAATCAATGATACTTGTCGTCTTGTGCCTTAGCGAGAAATGATGTCACGCAGAGCCGCAAAGAACGCAAAGTGAATTACTCCTGATTACGAATGACTGGGTAACTTGGAAACTTCATAACTTAACACATAATAATCTCATAACCGTGGACGCGAAACAACAAAAAGCTTCTAATTATTTTAATTTTTACAAGCAAGCAACAAGCTATGGTGTGCAGGGATGGACAAGAAATGTCGGTATGCAAATCACTGTTGATACCAAAAGAGCAAAAAAAGAATTTCCTGTCCCTTTTGAAGTCCTCAATAATTACAATAGACGTAATGAATTTCTTGAAAACCAACAGGACTATTTAAATCTTACAGATGTTAGATTGTCCGGTAATTTTAGGATAGGCGCTAAAGTTACGGATCTAATGATGCATGAAAACTTAATCTGGGGCTGTACCTATGTGATATCCGATCGCATCAAGGAATGCTTAGATTTAGTGGAAGACAAGCAAAAATGGTATAAACTTTTTCCAATTAATTTGAATAAAGGGTTCTTTTATTCATTGTATTCGTTCTTGATCAGGAAGAGTAATCCTAGATTTAGAAAAAGTAAGTTTTATGCATTGTATATACCTTGGATCAGTACGAGTGATATCAATTATAGAAAGAGCAAATTCACTGTTCATAGACGGGGGAAATCTACCGACATGTTAATACACGATGAAGACGAATTTGATGATATCACAGTGTCGGGAGGGTATGCCACTTGTTCACAGCTTTGTTTACCTAAATCTTATGAACAGATACCTATTTTCTATTGTCAAATAACTACATGGAGGATTTTTGTCTCTGAAAAACTTATGAATTGCTTAAACTCAAAAAATCTCACAAACGTGGGATATGATGACTACATAAAAGTGATATTTGAATAGTCGATTTTCACTAAAAAGGATAATTAATCGCAAAGTTGACATTGCCGATACGTGTATTAAAGTCGCCGTCCGTTAATACAAAGTGCGACCCAGTCTCAGGATTAGGAAATGGATTACGGAGCTTGTACCCAAAATCAAACCTGAAGATGAAGTAATCAAAATCCAAGCGTAGTCCCCAACCAGAAGACAATGCAACTTGATCCAGAAACCCAGACGAGAACTGTGCACCAGGTCTTGAGGGATCATCATCAAGGGTCCACACATTACCTCCGTCTAAGAATACGGCGCCCTCGAAGTACCAAAAGAGATCAAAGCGATACTCAAGGTTAAACTCCAGTTTAATATCTCCCGATTGGAAGAAGGCCGTATTATCCAGTCGTTGCTCTTGAAAAGAACCAGGACCTAACTCACGCAATTGCCAACCACGGATACTGTTAGGGCCACCAGAAAAGAACTGCTTAATGAAAGGAATAGCATCATCACCAGCATAGGGAACGATTAAGCCTGCATTGATACGAGCCGCAAAACTTGAGCGCTCCTTAACCTGCTTAGTATATCTTAAGTCTCCCTCTAATTTTATAAACTCCGAAAACTCGAGGTTGCCGAGCTGCCAATCCTCATCAAAAGAGCTCACTCCGTTTACAATCCTGTTGAGCAGGATATTTTCTAATCCAGACAATTCAAAATTGCCGCTAAAGAATAGCTTGTCACCACGTGCAGACTCTTTTAGCTGCTTAAATAACGAAAACTCTCTGAAAAAGAAACCTGTAATCAGATATGGATCGAAGCTCCGTGCGAGCAAGGGATTATCAACTAATATCTCTTCCTGAAAGATCTCTTGTATATCTGTGTCTATGAGGTTGATTCCAATCTGCTTAACGGTATACTTGAGCCGGGGATTCGGCTGAAAATTAAAGGTCCAAGATGCATCAAAATTTCGGAGTTCATAGAAATTGAAAATACTGGTAATACCCCCACTAAAGTCCACTGTCGTTGTACCATTGGCATTGATATTTTCGAGGTTTTCATCAGAAACGACTCCTACTCGATTCAAGAAATTGGAAATCTTGAATACATCTACCACTTTAGGTATGTCGAATGTGTTGCTGAGCTGCAAACTCTGCGTATTAGTGATGGGTCCACTGAGATCTGGAAAGTCAGGGAAGTTATATTCTAATGTCCCCTCGGCGCTAATGGTATGTCGTATAGCACGATTCCTAAAATTCCTATTGGTAAAAGCTAGATTGCCTGAGAAACCAAACAGGTTTTGGTCATTCATCGTGTTTATAGTGGAATAGAAAAAATTAATCCCAGAGTTTACAACCCACTTATTTTGGAATGGACTGAGGTATACATTGTAATTATATATCTCTGAACTATCAGATTCGACATAGGAATCGACTACGGCAAACCGATATGGTGCCAATCTCGAAAGATTGAGATTCATCTTTGTCTCGCGGCTCTTATTAAATAATTCTCCCTTACCTATTGGGATGATATCATCTATTGCTTTGGGATTGACCAGGAACTGATTAGACTTAGAGAAATATTTCTTTTCCTGGAGTGTTTCAATTCTCTCTATCTGAGGCTGAGTAGACCTGTTATGCTCGGTATATACATTGATATCGCCGATACGGAATCGAGTATGAGCTTCTTGTCCTGGCGGATTATGCACATACATGGTAGCATCGACTTCATATCCGATGCTATCTCCGACAATGTCTATATAGTTAGCATTAAAGTCGGCATAGCCTTCATTCTTCAAGACTTGCACCATGCGCACTTTTTCCGCCTCAAATGAACTTGCTTCGAGCGGCTCACCAGCCTCTACCTCAATGCCTTTGTCATATTGTGACATTATCACCTGCATAGCACTATCTTCAAAATTGTGCTTAAAACTGCGTACATACATCCTTGGACCTAAGTCTACCGTATAGACGACTTCGACTTTCTTACCTAAGTCATCTTGGGGCACTTTTTCATAGTCCACTTTAGCTTCGTAGAAGCCTTCTCTATTCCGTAATATTTTCTGGAAAGCGTCTATACTCTCAAGGGTAAGCACCCGATCAAAAACTGTTAAGGGCTTGCCATAAGTCCTCGGGTTAAGGATATTTTTTCTGACAGGCTCTTGTTTAACAGCCTTTCTGAGGTCTTCGCGAATCTTATTTACAGTTACCCGATTATCGTCAGTTATGATGTTGAATGAGTTTCTGTGCAGAGCGTGTTCATCTTCGGCAAGGTGGCGTGTACCACTACATGAAGCCAAAATAGACAGCATGAATAGGATTACTCCTATTTTCACCATATGAAGCGTGCTTTGATTGGCTGCGTATAATGATTTACTATCCATGCTCACAAAATCGAATATAAAATTGCTCCAGTCCTTGCGACTGAAAAAGTATAGACAAAAATATAATATATTCCTCGTTGAAGGTCATAAGTCTGTTGTTAGTCTATTCAATCAATCTAAGTTTAGCATTACCCAAATTTATGCCACCTCAGACTGGCATCGCAATCATGGAATAACCGCTTACGATGAGTTAACTACTATTAGTGAAAACACCGATCTAAAAAAAATCAGTGATCACAAGTCTACTCCAGAAGTAATCGCAACTGTACGACTTCCAAATATTGAGAATAAGCTATTCCCTAATATAGAACGTGCGATATACCTAGATGATGTACAAGATCCTGGTAATGTGGGGACAATTATAAGGATTGCCGATTGGTATGGTATAAATACAGTGATCAGATCAGAGGGATCTGCGGATTTTTTTAGTGGCAAGGTGATCCAAAGCTGCATGGGTAGTTTCGCCAATATGAACCTTTATACCTGTAGCCAGATCGCATTGACGGAACAAGCCAAGGGTATTCCAATTATCGTGGCTGCAATGTCTGGAGACCCAATACATAAAGTAAGGCCTACAGAGAAATTCATCCTCGCAATGGGTAACGAAGGCCAGGGAATATCTCAGCTATTGATGCGCAATGCACATCAGGCGATTACAATTGTAGGAGCCCATGGTCGGATTGCTGACTCCCTCAATGTCAGTGTAGCAACCGGTATTATCTGTGATAGACTTTGCGAGAGGGCATAAAAAAAGCCGACTCAAATTGCTCTGAATCGGCTTACCATAAATCGAGAACCATTAATTTATAATGACCATACGTTTAGTGACTTTACTTGTTCCAGTAGTCAGTGTATAGTAGTATACACCACTGCCAGCAATATCACTCGCATGGATCGTAATTGTGTTAGCACCTGCATCGAACATATCAGACATCTGATAGATCATCTGGCCATTCAGATCGGTTACCTGTAGCGTGGTATTTTCTCGGCTAGGTAAGGTAAATTCAATCTGTGTAGTTCGGTTAAAAGGGTTTGGAACGTTCTGCCCAAGAATTATAGAAGACTCTTCATCTACTTCTACAAATTGTATATCCTTCGTTTCTAAGGTGTTAGTATAGTATTCACTCGCAATACCTGTCGTATTCAGACTTAGTTCTGTCTGGTTAGACGAGTGAGTTTTAAACGTGATTGTTATCGGTGTCTGCTCCCCGATCAATTGTGCGTCAACACTAGTCCAGCTGATGTTTAACTTACCATCAACGATAGCATAGTCCTCTGACGAAATGTTAAGTCCCTCAACACTTGCTATGTCCA
>CAZDHV010000117.1:0-5534 GCA_964505335.1 uncultured Saprospiraceae bacterium
TGGTGATTATCACCATGATTATCTTTGCTGCACCCGTCGATCCGACTCGCCTAACCTTCGGTCAGCGGATGGATGAGAAGACCGTAGAACTCAAGAGACAACAGCTCGGTCTTGATCAGCCATATCATATTCAACTGATTAGTTATCTGAAGGATTTATCACCATTATTCATTGGTTCGAAGTCGAATTGGAAAGTTGGCTATAAAGGTGCTCACATAGACGTCGGCAATAAGCTTGCAGTAGGCGTGAAGCTTCCACACTTCAGAGAATCCTATCAAACCGGTCGTTCCGTTTCAGAGATGCTTCGGCAGGCTTTTCCTCTAACTATTATTCTGGCCACAGCCTCGCTGTTGTTAGCTTTAGTGTTAGGACTAGTATTTGGGATAGTCGCGGCTCTCAAGCAAAATAGCTGGATAGATAATTTTATTGTGATGATATCTACCTTAGGGTACTCTGTACCCAGCTATGTGACAGCGATCGTTCTTGGGGTGATATTTGGATATTACTTGAGATCTTCTTTTGGGCTAAATATTCAAGGAAGTTTATTTGAGATCAATGATTTAGGCGACGACATCATAGTTTGGAAAAACCTGCTGCTACCTGCTATAGCACTGGGTATAAGACCTATTGCTATAATCACCCAACTCACACGAAGTGCAGTGATTAATGTGCTCGATGAGAAATATGTTTTGGTCGCCAGAGCTAAGGGAGTAAGTCAATTCAAACTCATAAAAAATCATGTATTGCGCAATGCATTCAATCCTATATTGACAGCATTGAGTGGATGGTTTGCAGCATTACTTGCTGGTGCTTTTTTTGTTGAATTCATTTTCAACTTCAAAGGAATAGGCTTTATCACAGTTACCGCCTTATTGAATTATGATGTGCCAGTCATATTAGGTTCATTAGTATGTACCAGTAGCTTGTTTATTCTTATTAACATTGTGGTCGATATGCTGTACAGCTTTTTGGATCCGAGAGTAAAATATTAGTAGATGTCCGATCAGAATGTATCGAGGTATGATCTCCGTGGTGTGTCTGCCTCTAAATCAGAGGTTCATGATGCCATAAAAGATATGGATAAAGGCCTGTATCCACAGGCCTTTTGTAAAGTGCTTCCAGACTATATAGGTAAGGATAAAGACTATTGTAATATCATGCACGCAGATACTGCTGGAACGAAAACGAGCCTGGCTTATATCTATTGGAGAGAGACCAATGATCTATCAGTATGGGCAGGAATAGTCCAAGATAGCATCGTCATGAATGTCGACGATATGGCCTGTGTAGGATGTATTGATGACATCATTATTTCTTCTACTGTGGGTCGAAATAAATCAGTAATTCCTGGATCAGTAATTACAGAGGTCATCCAAGCTGCAGACACTTTTATTAAGAAAATGGCTGAGCATGACTTGAGCATACATCTGTCTGGTGGAGAAACTGCCGATGTAGGTGATATCGTCCGTACAATTGATGTTGGAATAACGGCCTTTGGACGGATGCCACGTAATCAAGTAATCCGCAATGAGATCAAGTCTGGTGATGTTATCGTCGGCTTAGCTTCATATGGTCAAGCCTCTTATGAAACAGAGTACAATGGGGGAATGGGTAGCAATGGATTGACTTCTGCTCGTCACGACATCTTATCTAAAGTATATAGGGCGAAGTATCCAGAAAGTTATAATCCCAAGACTCCAGAGCATTTGGTCTATTCAGGTAGTAAAGAATTGACTGAATCTGTTGATATTACCAAGGATCTTAGAATATCCGCTGGTAAACTCATCTTGTCTCCTACGAGGACTTACATGCCTATCATAAAGAAGATCCTAACTAACCATAGGGATCAGGTTAACGGGATGATTCACTGTACTGGTGGCGCGCAAACTAAGGTGATGAAGTTCGTCCAGAACAAGCGTGTCATCAAAGACAACCTTCTACCAATTCCACCACTGTTTCAACTGATTGAATCCGAGTCACAGACTCCTCGCAAGGAGATGTATGAGGTCTTCAATATGGGGCATAGATTGGAAGTCTACACTGATGAAACTACCGCACAATCGATAATTGATATATCGAAGAGCTTTAATGTAGATGCTCAGATAATAGGTCGGGTAGAGGAACATACTCATAATGAGTTGATCATCAAAGATGATCAAGGAGAGTATATCTATTAAGCGTATCCAATGTAGTTGTATGGCGTAATGGCCCTAAGTTCGCTTTTTAGCTCGTCCGATGCATCGAGGTCGTCGATAAACTGATCGAAGTCTTCTTTGCTCAACTTGCCTTTACCACGAGAGAATGCCTTGAGCAATTCATATGGTTTTTCAAAACCCTCTCTCTTAAGTACGGTCTGAATAGCTTCTGCGACTACTGCCCAATTGTCTAATAAGTCCTGCTTGATTTTTTTCTCGTTCACTTCGAGCTTGCCTATGCCCTTTTGCAGGCTTTTAAGTGCTACCATGATATGACCGAACGGGACACCTATATTACGTGTGACAGTGCTATCTGTCAAATCTCTCTGCAATCTCGAAACTGGTAGCTTTTCCGAGAGATATCCCAATAAAGCATTAGCCAGTCCTATGTTTCCTTCGGCATTTTCAAAATCAATAGGATTCACCTTGTGTGGCATAGCACTGCTACCGACTTCATTTGCGACTACTTTTTGTTTGAAGTAGTTCATGCTGATATAAGTCCATATATCTCTTGCGAAGTCTAAGTAGATTGTATTGATCCTGACAAGAATCTGGAACACCTCTGCAAGTCCATCATAATTATCAATCTGGGTGGTATGTGCTTGACGTCTTAGGCCAAGTGCTGATATCATTTCATTGATCTCATTCGGCCAGTCATAAGATGGATATGATACCTTATGAGCGTTGAAGTTACCCGTTGCGCCTCCAAACTTAGCGCTGTGCTCAAACTTCTTGAGTTTGTCGAGCTGTAGCCCCAATCTGTATTCAAACACCTTTATCTCTTTACCCAGACTCGTCGGACTTGCCGGTTGGCCATGGGTATGGGCCAGTAGAGGGATCGCCTTATAATCACGGGACATGCTTGAGAGCAATTCTTGACAAGTCTCGAGTTCAGGTATGATGACCTCATTGATGGCATCTCGGATCATCATCGGCATCGCCGTATTGTTGATATCCTGACTTGTCAATCCAAAGTGTATAAATTCTGAGTGCTTGTCATCAATGGTGTCGACTAGGGACTCTTTGAGAAAATACTCGACGGCCTTTACATCGTGATTAGTGATTTTCTCTATGCTCTTGACACGCTCATATGAACTCATATCAAGAGTTGACAAGAATGCATCTATATCCACGCCTTCTGCATCAACTATTTTCATCTTGCACAAGTGGTTATAGTAGGCCAGCTCTACATGAATCCTGTATTTGATCAATGCCGCTTCAGAAAAATATTCTTGTAATGATTTAGTCTTAGCGGTGTATCGTCCGTCAATAGGAGAAATAGCTTTTAGCATTATTTTTCATTTCGTTTGATGTAGGCATAGGTTTCCATCTGTGATCGTATCTGAAGCTTGTCTTTTTCCCTCTTGTAGACGTTAGTCTCATTATAATTCAATGATCTAGCTTTTACGTTGTCCTTGAGTTGGAGATTCATCAGGTTTTGAAGATGATTCTTGATGATATCATCATATATAGGAAATACGACTTCGATTCGTTTATACAGATTCCTGTACATGAAATCTGCAGAGGACATAAAATACTTAGAATCGCCATTGTTATGAAATATGAAGACTCGGGCGTGTTCTAAGAATCTATCCACTATGCTATACGCCTCAATGTTTTCACTGAACATGTCGGCCTTTGGCACGAGTGAGCATATTCCTCGTATGATCATTTTGACCTTGACTCCAGCTCGACTAGCCTTGTAAAGAAGGTTAATCATGGTAGGGTCTTGCAGGCTATTCATCTTCAGGAATATTTTTGCCTTCTTGCCTTTTTTTGCATTCATAATCTCTTGTTCGATGCAGGCAATTAGATCAGTAGTCATATTGAACTGACCTACTTTTAGATGATCGAATTTTATTCCTGTTCGATCCATCGATTCTAGAAAGTTAAAGAGCTTGATAGCATCTTTGGTGAGTCTTGGGTCTGTTGTAAACAATCCGAAGTCAGAATAGACATTGGCAGTTTTCTCATGGAAATTTCCTGTGCTGAGGTAGCAATAAGTCTTTTGCCCTTGATCGGTCTGTTTGATTACTGTTGCAATCTTCGCATGAACCTTGATGCCAGGTATACTATAGTGCACTTTCACGCCTGCCGCTTCTAGTCGTTCTCCCCATTGTAGATTAGCCTCTTCGTCAAATCTTGCCTTTACCTCTATAAATGCAAATACTTGCTTCCCTAAACTCGCAGCTTTTATCAATGCATCCATGATCCGACTCTCAGCGGCAACACGGTACTGAACTATCTTGATATGGGTGACCTCAGGATCCTCTGCCGCCGCCTCAAAAAAGTTAACTACAGATTGGTAGCTATGATAGGGTGGGTGTATCAAGTGATCCTTTTGTTCTAGGGCTTGAAAAATTGTTTTTGGATCTTCGAGGTAATCGATGTGTATGGGAACAAGAGCAGTCTCAGTCAGGTACTTACGACCAAATGATGGAAACTTGAAAAAATCAGAGTTGTTATGGTATCTACCCTCCGGGAGTAAATCGTAGTCTGTAAGATCGAATATCTTGAGTAGGGCCTTCAAGAAATCCTGAGGCATACTCTTATCATAGACCAATCTTGATGCCGGTCCGATTTTGCGTTTTGTTATACTGTTCTTAATCTTAGATAGTAGATCTCCAGAGAACTCATCATCAATATAGAGTTCTGCGTCACGAGTCAACTTGATACTATAAGATTCTATGATCTCATAGCCTGGGAATATCCAGCTTATACAATGCCTTACCACATCATCAATCATGATAACAACATGCTCTCGTTCATTCTCATGCGGAAGCTCAATGAAGCGCTTAAGCTCGGCAGAAGGTACCTTAACAATGGCAAGTCTATTTTCTTTAGTCTTGAGATCTTCCAAGTTGAGGGCGAGGTATAGGGCTCCATTATTTAGGAATGGTTTGATCTTCTGCTTGTTAAGAAGCACGGGCTGCACATATGGCAGCATATTTTCGGTAAAGTAGTTCTCGATGAATTCTTTTTGTTCAGCATTCATCTCCTGCCTTCTTATCAGATGAATACCTTCCTTAGATAGTTTGGGTAGTATCTGTTTAAAAAAGATTTCACTGAATTCTGCTTTCTGGTCACTCACTATGTTGAGTATCTGACGCAGCAGGGTCTTAGGCTCGAATCCTAAATCTCGTCGAGTCTTTTTTCCGATCCGCAGTAAATTTCGATGGTTGGCTACCCGGACTCTGAAAAATTCATCTAGGTTAGAAGAATATATGGATAAGAATTTTAGCTTCTCAAGTAATGGAACAGTGGGGTCTTTAGCTTCCTGTAGAACCCGATAGTTAAATTCCAGCCAACTTATATCCCGATGTACATATGGTGTGATGG
>CAZDHV010000117.1:5634-9357 GCA_964505335.1 uncultured Saprospiraceae bacterium
ACCCGATAGTTAAATTCCAGCCAACTTATATCCCGATGTACATATGGTGTGATGGTTTCCATGACTCCTCTTAAATTCAGCGCAAAAGTAAGTTTTATAATAAAGGAAATTATACTTTCGACTTTATTATCAGGATGTATTCAGCACATGCTGTCTATACATAAAGTCATATCATGAAAAGAAAGAAAATAGCCGCCGCCAATTGGAAAATGAATACTACGGTAACAGAAGGTCACGCACTCCTTACAGAGCTCGTAACAAAAGATAAAAAGTCAGATGTCGAAGTCGTTATATGTGCGCCGTGTACACACCTGTACGCCCTAAGTGAAGTCGTTGCTGATCAAGATAAGATTCAACTAGGTGCTCAGAATATGAGTCAGCATATTAAAGGTGCATTTACTGGCGAAGTCTCTGCTCAGATGATTAAATCATGCAAGGCGAGTCATGTCGTTATTGGTCATTCCGAGCGACGACAATATTTCGGTGAGAACGATGAGTTACTTAGTGAGAAGCTCGGAGTAGCATTGAATAATGATTTGACTCCAATATTCTGTTGTGGAGAATCTCTAGATATCAGAAAAGCAGGCAATCACGTTGATCACGTCATCAAGCAATTAGATATTGCTCTGAGCCCATACAATGCTGATGATCTTAAGGACTTAGTTATAGCATATGAGCCAATCTGGGCCATTGGTACAGGCGAGACGGCATCGTCAACACAAGCTCAAGAGATGCATCATGCCATTCGTAGCTTCCTTAAAGACAAGTATGGACCTGCCATGGCTGAGCATACGCCTATACTCTATGGTGGTTCGGTGAAACCTCATAATGCTTCGGAATTATTTCAGAATCCGGATGTTGATGGAGGACTTGTCGGAGGTGCGAGTTTAGATGCGTCAGGATTTGCTGAGATTATCAATAGTTTTAAGTAAGATCCTGATCCTAGCAGGAGTTTCTTTCAGGAACGCACAACGGATTTAGAATAAAATTGGGTAGACGGTGCAGCATAATGGCGTTTAAAAAATTAATAGTCAAGAAAAACGCTATTTCAAAAATTTAGATTAAAAAAATCTATCTTTGTTGAAATTATATTCTAAATCATATATAGAGCCATATGGAGAGTAAATTAGACAGCATAGATCTAAAAATTCTCAGATTACTCCAAGAGAATAGTAAGATTACAAATCTGGAACTATCTAAAAGAATTGGTCTCTCGCCAGCACCAACATTAGAGCGAGTCAAAAAATTGGAACAATCCGGAGTCATCAAATCCTACCATGCTAAAGTCGACGGCAGTAAGCTCGGACTTAGTGTAAGCACTTTTGTTCTAGTATCACTAGCATGGCAAAAAGATAGTGCCCTTGATAACTTTATTGAAAAGATTCAGAATATTGATGAGGTCACTGAAGCTTACATCATCACAGGAGACGGAGACTTGTTGCTAAGAATTATCTGTAAGGACATTCCTGCATACGAACAAGTGCTATTCAAAAAGCTATCACAGATAGAAGAGGTAGAAAGACTGAAAACATTGATGACATTATCCAAGATCAAAAAGTCTAAAGTTCTCCCATTCTCTTACGAATAAAGCGTCTTGACCTCCAAAGGATTATTTTGGAAGCTGTCTGCTGAAGGTTCACCTCAGGAGTTTTCTGTATTATTTGGTACAATTCATTTGTCTATTGAGGCGCAAGAATTAAGAGAAAAGATCTGTAGGTGGATTGACGAGTTCGAGTATGTTTATACTGAGACTCCTCTCAATCCTGATGGTCAATCTCTCATACTGCCATATATAACAGTACCGCATACTAAGTGGGGAGAATACTTTAATCCAAGACAGCAAGAACGCATAGCTGACATACTCATGAAGGCTTATAATATTGACCTCATGCGAGTAAAACACTTGCGCCCTATGTTCATCATGTCAATGATATATTCACATATGGGTGACCAAAGTGCATCCGATAAACTTGATCAATTCATATGGAATTATGCCGTTGAGCAGGGTAAAGCTACTGGAGGAATCGAATCAATGAACCGTCAGATAGAAATATTGAAGGCGATACCTCTTGACCTTGAGTTTATTCAGTTTAGGAGGTGGACACGGAACCTGACTAAGATGAATAGATACTTCAAGAGTCTCATGCAATTATATCTGTCTGAGGATATTCATCAGCTTGCTAGGCAATCGGCCAAACAGATGTCTTCGATCAAAGGGTTGATGATCACAGATAGAAATGAACAAATGGTTAATACTATACTCGACGAGCATCGACAGCATCCCGGGTTCTTTTCTTTTGGAGCAGGTCACCTCGGAGGGAAGGATGGTGTCCTAAGCATACTTAAGAAGAAGGGTTTCAGAATTGAGAGAATCTAGTCTATCCATCTTAATGTAATTTTGCAATGTTAATATCAAGTCAATGAAAGAAGTCGAAATAAAACTCAAGGTTAAGCTCGATGATAATAATGTGCCACAAGAAATTTTGTGGGCAAGCGATGATCCTCCTTCTAAAGGTGACTATGCACCGACTAAAGGGTTCTTCCTTTCACTCTTTGATGAGAAATCTTTAGAGACGCTTAAGATCGATCTTTGGACAGCCAAGCTCGAGGTCGGTGAGATGAATAGACTGTGCTATTATGCTCTTAAGGGTATGGCGGATAGTTACTATAATGCCACTAAGAACCAACAACAAGCGAATGACTTGGCCCGGTTCTCACAATACTTTGGTGAGGAGACCGGTGTAGTGAAGAAATCGCCATCATCTGAAGAGACCTAATTGCCATCTCGATTTAAAGGGCCACAGTTTCACATCAACCGATTCTCTTATTGATGGCTTCATACTCAGCACGCCATAGAAGAATAGATCGATGCTTAGGTTATAGTCTTGACTTGATTTGAGCTCTTGCCACGCCTTAGTCATTCCTTGTGACCAATATATATCATCCATTATAATAACACCGGCAGGTTTGAGTAGCTGTCGAAATTGGCGTACATAGGATAGGGTAGGTTCAAGCTCATGATGTCCATCAAGAACAATACAGTCATACTTGCTACCCTTGTCAATTCCCACATCTATGAAGCTCTGAAAGCTCTCGTTATGGAATAGAATTTTCTCACTGTGCTCATCCTGGCTGTTTACAGCTGATATTGACTTAGACCCTTCGACGGTATCTACATAGTCAACGTTGGATGCCATAGCGATATATGAAGTGCTAATAGCCAGACTTGTGCCTAGCTCTAAAATTTTTGTTGCGCCTGACCATTCTATCAGACTTGATAATAGTGTGCATTTATATTGTGGAGAGACAGCTGACCGAGCGATTTGACTGATGCTTATTTCATCATGTGCATGGACGGTTGAGGTCGCTCCTAGGGATTCTCTGTTTATGATAGTTTCATTCGTGAGAAGTGCTTCTCGTCTTTTTTCAATTTGTGTGATATGAGTTTTGTTCAGTCCTCCATCTTTGATCTTAGTACATAAGTCATAGAGTAGTGGTGAGTCTACGGAGTCTATGGACTTCGCATTTCTCCAGAAATTGAGAAATCGTCTAGTGATCTTGAGTTTAGCCGATATGGTATTGAGAGACATGTAAGAACAAATCTAAAGGATAATGATCCGACATTGGGACAAATAAGAAAGGACCGATGCAAGCATCAGTCCTCTGAGAGGGTGAAAGATGGGTCTCGAACCCACGACCTCCGGAACCACAAACCGGCGCTCT
>CAZDHV010000118.1:0-9282 GCA_964505335.1 uncultured Saprospiraceae bacterium
ACTACAGGCATGATATAAAAAACTCTGAATCAAGTATTCCCTCTAATCGCATATACTCAATTGTGGAGCATAACAAAGTGCTTTATATCGGTAGTGACAATGGATTATCGAGCATAGATTTAGTAAGCAATACGTATCAGAATTATAGTGCACACAGTGACAAACATAGCTACCAAAGCATATTGGTCTCTGAAGACGGGAACATCTGGGGAAGTACTAAAGAGGGAATAGTAGTCTACAATACAGCATTGAATAGTTTCAACCAATACGATAGGACAGATGGAATAGGCAATATCGAATTTTGTCAGGGATGTAGATTCAGAGACAAAGATGGGCAACTATTTTTCTCTGGTCATGGAGGAGCTTTGCGTGTTGAACCGACTAACTTAATACAGAACACCGATCCACCTGAGGTCCATATTACAGATATCAAGACTCTAAACTCAAAGGGAGAAAGAACCCAGACTATCACGTATGAAGAGGAAGTAACTCTGGACCATACCACAAACTATATCTCTATAGATTATGCAGTACTCAACTATAATCGTCCAATAAAAAATCAATACTCCTATAAGCTAGAGGGTTTTGACGATGTATGGCGTCATCCTACTAAAAAAGCACCAGTAGTATATACTAACCTAGAACATGGAACTTATAATTTCAAGGTGAGAGCTGCAAATAATGATGGATTTTGGACACCAGAGGCAACCAGTCTTACCATAATTAAAAAAGCTGCCTACTGGGAGACCTTATGGTTTAAAGTGCTCAGCATTATTATGGGAGTATTATTGATATCCTCTGGTGTAAGAGCATACACACGGAATATTAAACAACAGAATGAAGCTCTCGAAAAGTACAATCAAGATCTTAACACAGAGATTAATGTAAGACGAAAAGTAGAGCAGGCACTGAACAAACAACAGAATGAAATTAAGCTATCTAATAGCAAGCTCGAGGAGACAATTAATCAATTGGCACAATCAAATCGTGACTTAGAGCAATTCGCATATATTGCCTCTCATGATCTGCAAGAGCCTCTAAGAATGGTCAATAATTTCGTAGGACTCCTCAAACATCGCTATGGCTCGCAATTAGACCAAGATGCTCATGAATACATTGAGTTTATTCGCAATGGAGTCAATAGAATGTCTAAACAAATAAAAAGCATCTTAACTTTTTCGAGGATTCATCAAAAAGACCTTGAATTGAAGGATGCTGACATGAATCAGATTATCTCGACTGCATTAAAGAGTCTTGCACTCTTAATCGAAGAGAAAAATGTCGACATACATGTGGGGCGTATGCCCCGAGTTCAATGCAATAATATCTTGATAGGAATGGTATTCTATAATTTGATTAACAATGGAATTAAGTTCAACGAAAAGGAACGACCACAGATAAACATCAGCTATGATGCTATCTATAGTGATGAATTTTGGAAGTTCTCTGTCACAGATAATGGCATTGGGATAGACGAGTCTCATCATTCTAAAATTTTCGAGCTGTTAAATAGACTCCATAACAAATCAACCTATGAAGGTACGGGAATCGGATTAGCCTTATGTAAGAAGATAATCTACCATCATGGTGGAGATATATGGATAGAGTCGCAAGTTGGAGAAGGGTCCACTTTTCATTTCACGATTAGAAAAAATCCTACTTTACAACTATCTGCACGTGGTTGATCCCACCGCTTAAAATCATATATAAGAAAAGAGCTTTTCCTACTAATTTATTTATGTCTTTGACTTTGATTATTGCAAAAGTTATTTCATTTTTGCGCACGATTTAAGATAGCCCGTTCGTATAGGTGAGATCGGATATTCCGAAGGAACCTTTCACGGCAGTGAAATGACCGATCGAAGCGCTAAGCGCAGAAAATTGGTTAGATACAAACGGCTGAATTTAATGGCCCGTTCGTCTAGGGGTTAGGACGCCAGGTTTTCATCCTGGTAGCAGGGGTTCGAATCCCCTACGGGCTGCTAAAAAAGACCGTTCTCTTCATTGAGAATGGTCTTTTTTTATGAGTATGGTAGACTTTGGGACGGAAGTTTCAAGTTATTGACCATTAATGAAACTTATTATCCACTTCTTTGAGACTGTACTCAAGCATCCTACGGGCTGCTAAAAAAGACCGTTCTCGTGTTTCACTATCAAGAGTGCACTTTCTCTTCCCTCTCCAAAAAATAGTGATACAAACTATAGATAATAAGCGCTCCGATCCAACCCATTGAAATTGTGCTCAATCCCAATAATGAGAAAGCGTCTATGGTAGCATAGTGCTTATTCAGTAAAGTCAGCACAGGAAACAGCCAAAGCGGCAAACTCAACGTTGCATATCTAAGAATCTTATTGGACAATCGATCACTAATAATTAGTAGCGCTAAGAGAATGGCAAAAATGACAAATGCAGCTAATTGGTCCATAGTAGATTATCGGCGGAATAACTATTATTAAGACGGGTGCTTATCATTAAGATTCGCTAGAAGATACCTTTATTCGACGAACTCGCCGTGCTCCAAGACAAATCAACTGAAGTATACCATGACAAATAATACGATAAGGATCACGAATATCGACGCTCCAATATCTATTAATGAAAAGCTCTGCCTATTTGCAGCTCTCTGCTCAACAGAAGTTGTCTGGAGTGTTAGTCCATCGAGTTGCGCAAGAGGAATCCTTGGAGTGGCAATAGACACTAGTATCGCAATCGCTACACTGGCTAAGAAGAAGAAGGATGAAAACTTCAAGAAATTCATATCAGCATACTGAAATAGAAATCCTGATGGATCTAACGAGCCCTTAGTTACTTCTAATCCTAATCTCAATGCTGCAATAAAAAATCCAGCAAACAAGGTAGCCTGAGCACCTTGGTAGTTGATGCGACTTGAGAATATTCCCAACAAGAACACTGCAGTAATCGGTGGGGCAATATAAGCTTGGACATTTTGGAGATATCCATACAGTGCTCCATCTGCGAGTTGCTCAATGATCGGCACCCAAGCTATCCCCAGTATTACCACCACAAGAGTGGCCATTCTACCCACTCGGACCATACGGGCCTCTGTGGCCGATGGATTCAATTTCTTATAAATGTCAATCGTAAACAATGTAGAGCAGCTGTTAAAAACGGATGCTAAAGAGGACATCAATGCTGCCATGAGACCTGCGGCCACCAACCCTCTTAGACCTGCTGGCAGTATATGAACCATGAGCATCGGAAAGGCCTCATCTGGGCGCTCCCACATGAGCTCTCCCCTCATTTTTAACACGAGTGCTATTACTCCTGGAATCAAGAATAAGAAGACTGGCATCAACTTTAAGAAGGCTCCAAAAATGGCTCCACGTCTACCCTCTTTCAGGTTTTTAGCGGTGAGCACACGCTGTACTATAACTTGATCTGTACACCAGTACCATATGCCTACAATAGACGATGACAACACAAGCCAATGCCAAGGATACTCTGTGTCGTCCATCGACCGCCACATATTCATATATTCTGGGCCTACTGTATCAACAACGCTATTCCATCCTCCTGCCGCATTCAGTCCCATAAAGGTCAATGTCGCAGCACCAATCACAAGTACTAGCGCTTGTAAAGTCTCCGTATATACTACGGCTCTCATGCCTCCAAGAATCGTATAGATACCAGTTAAAATAACTGTCAGCAATGCACCGGTCATAAATGAAATGCCCAAAAGCGTCGAGATCACGATACCACCTGCATAGAGTGTCACGGATACTTTAGTCAGCACATACGCTGCTAAACTAAAAAGAGATAGAAACCACCTTGTATTAGGACCAAACCGTTTCTCAAGGAATTCGGGCATCGTAAATACACCACTGCGCACATAAAATGGTAGAAATAACCATCCCAATAGAATGACGATCCATGCATGAAGCTCATAGATAAGCAATGGGAATTTATCTCCAGCGCCAGAACCCGCTAGGCCTACTACATGCTCTGATCCAATATTGGAAGCGAATATCGATGCTCCCACTACAAACCAGCCCATGTTACGACCAGCCAGAAAGTAGTCTTCAGAGTCAGCTTGCTTCTGCCTAATGACCCAAGCCGCAATAGCCAAGAGCAGAGCGAAATATCCTGCTATGACTATCCAGTCAAGAGTTTCAAGGCTTTGATCGAGCATGTAAAGAGGTCTCTTAAGTGAACTTATATCCACTATTCATGAGTGGCAATTCCCGGATCCTCGTACCAGTTGCAGCAAATATGGCATTCGTCAATGCTGGTGCCGCAGGAGGTGTACCGGGCTCTCCTACCCCACCTGGGTAATGATCATTTTCCATGATATGAACCTTGATAGCGGGAGATATATTCATCCTAACCATGTCATAATCTGGAAAATTACTCTGTACAACTGATCCTTTGTCCCAAGTGATCTGACCGAACAGGGCCGCTGACAAGCCAAAAATGATCCCTCCTTCCATCTGTGCCTCAATAGTATCTGGATTGATATATACTCCACAATCCACAACGCAGGCGAACTCGTCTATAGAAAATTCCTTATCCCCAGTCTGGCTGATCGTACATACCTGGCCGACAATAGAGCCAAAAGATTTGTGAAGCGCTATACCTCTATACTTGCCATCTTTAGCTCCCCATCCTCCTAATTGAGCAGTATGCTCGAGGACAGCCTTAAATCTCGGTGTCTCACCCAACTTAGATAGTCTAAATGTGTAGGGATCCTGACCAGCCGCATGCGCACATTCATCCATAAATGACTCTGTGAAAAAAGCATTCTGTGAACTACCAACACTTCGCCAAAATCCTACTTGAATCGGGCTCTCGTAATCACTAAAAGCAGTTCGTCTATTTGACATGATATATGGCAAATTAACTGCTCCTTCAGCAGTGGCTTCATCCTTTTTTGCACTTGGCGCCATTGCCGGTACTATCCTACTTATCGCACTGTGACTTACCGATTGGATCGCCATCTTATTATCCCATGCGTCTATGGTTCCATCACCAGATACTACCGCTCTGAATCTGCTTAGGGCAGCAGGTCGGTACATATCATTTTTCATGTCCTCTTCACGAGTGAATACAGTCTGTATCGGAGTACCTTTCATTTCCATGGCTACGGCGACAGCTTTCTTCAGAAAATCAGGTTCTGCTCTTCTACCAAATCCCCCTCCGAGGTAGGTAATATTCACCTTGATATTTTCTTTGCTGATACCTGAGACTTGAGCGACCATATCTAATGCCACCGAAGTCGCCTGATGGCCTACCCAAACTTCTGCTGAGTCATCCTCAATTAGGACCGTACAGTTTAATGGCTCCATAGCAGCATGTGCCAAATAGGGCACTTTGTATGTGCTCTCGATAATCGCATCTGAATCAGCTATAATGCCATCTACATCTCCTTCAGACTCTGGGGTCGCAATTGACTTTTCATCCAATAGTTCTGACAGTCGAGATTGTATTTTATCTGAACTGATGGCATCATTACCCACATGGTCTTCTACAGTTTCCATGACGAGTGTGCCGTTCTTAGCTCTCCAGGTATTATCAGCAATTACTGCTGCGCCCAACTCAGTCAATACGACCTTTTTAACTCCAGGCATCGCCTCCACTTCATCAAGATTAGATATTTCGGTGATTTTGCCTCCAATAACTTTTGGATGCAGCATCGCTGCATAAAGCATATTCTCCTTGCGGATATCAATCCCAAATTCGGCGGAGCCTGATACCTTAGCAGGGATATCTAATCTTCTGACCTTCGTTCCTGCTATCTTCCAATTTTCTCGCTTTTTAAGTTCTGGCAGCTCATTGAACTCAATATCCTTTGCTGCTTCAGCCAGCTCACCATAGCTTAATTTACTTTTGTCTGAGTTATTGATAACGTGACCGTTCTCGGCAGTCACCTCAGATCGATCGACGCCCCACTTATCAGCCGCCGCTTGCTTGAGCATCTCTCTTGCTGTAGCTCCTGCATATCGCATGTTGTTATAACCATCAGGAATAGATGTACTTCCACCTGTTCCAATGATTGGGAGGTAGGCATATACCTTCTCCATTAAGGTATATCCTTTAAATGCATTGGGTTCCTCTTGAGTCAACATAAAGGTATTAGCGTACGGTGACTCTGGTTGAGGATGAACAACTTCAATTTGATCCATTTCTACCTCCAACTCCTCGGCTACTAACATCGGTAGTGACGTATATACACCCTGTCCCATCTCTGCACGAGGTATTGCAAGAGTAACAGTATTGTCTGGTGCGATATTAACCCAAGCATTGAGCATAGCACCATCTCCAATTCCCGCACCGCTGTATCGGCGGATTTTCTTGTTGACGTAGGCATTGAAGCCAGCCACTCCTATTACTAATCCAGTTGTAACCACTCCACCCGTAATTAGAAAATTACGGCGAGTAAAGATTTTTCTTTTTTTATTATTTGCCATGATCGTGTCTACTTGAAAATTGAATTAAATAGCCCCTAAGAGATCAGATGCTTGACTTCTCAATTTCGCAGCAGTATGGATTGCTGCCCTGATACGTGTATAAGTCCCACATCGGCAGATATTGGTCATTTTCGCATCGATATCCTCATCTGTAGGTTCTGGAATCTCATCTAACAGAGCAGTAGCTGCCATAATCATCCCACTCTGACAGTATCCACATTGCGGAACTTGATGCTCTATCCAAGCTTGTTGTACTGCGGTGAGATTGGCCTCTGAGCCTATCCCTTCTATAGTTGTGATGTTCTTGCCTTGAGCATTGGCTACTGGTAGTGTACATGTTCGGACAGCAACTCCATCAATCATTACCGTACACGCTCCACACGAGGATACACCACACCCAAACTTAGTGCCCGTCATATTCAGCTCATCTCTTAAAACCCAGAGTAGCGGCATGCCTGGCTCAACATCAACTTGGATAGTTTTACCATTTATGTTCAATTCCATCAGTACTATTTTTTATTCTTAAAAAATTAATTTACCACTATCTCTATTGAGAATTAGCTATCCCTGGTGGTTTTTATTGAACACTTTACATATTGTCTTGGGTGGACGTTATAGCGACAGGATGATATGAACAGCCAGCTGAATCTGAAACAACGGACCTATAAACTACTCCTTTGTTGTTTATAAGGATAGTGATGAAGTACCACACCCATCTATTTAGCAACTAATGAGTTCAGCACGGCCTACTTTAAATTGCTGAGTGGGCTGTAATCGGTGCCACATCAGGCAAGGTGCTATCTAAGGCCTATTAAATAGGACAAGAATCCATTCATTACAAGATCACGTACGAGTTTAAGAGAGGATGCAATAGTCGGAGCTCTTAAGCTCTACTCGTCCTTAATGTTTTTAACAGGACCACCGACAAAATAATAGCACCTCCAATCATTGTCTTTGTAGAAGGCACCTCTCCCAATATGAGAAATGCCCAAAGAATACCATATACAGGTACGATGCACGATAATATGCTTGAAGTCGTGGGATTAAGCGCCTGAAAACTTTTTACGAACAGTGTATGTCCTAGGGCAGTAGTAAATAAAGCCAACAAGAAAATCCAGGCCCACTGCTCCGTCAAACCGGTGTAGTCATATAAGCCCATGAATGGGATCATTACAGCTACCATGGCCATAATCTGTACAACCATTAAAGCACTGCTGTCATATCGCTTAGCCGGGACGGAGATGAGTATGTTTCGAAATGTATATAATATGGAAGACACTAATCCAAACAAAATGCCAATAGTATAACTATTATCCACATCAAATGAAGGGGCCATAATTAACACACCGACGAATACGATTAAGGATAGTAAAATGTCAAACTTGTTGAATTTAGTCTTCAAGATGAAAGGCTCTAATAAAGCCGTGAATCCAGCATAGGTATATAGTGACAAGAGCGCAATAGCAACATTAGAATAATCCAAGGCGTAGAAATAGGTCACCCAGTGTGCACCAAAAAGAACTCCTGAAAGCACAACGACCATTAAATCCTTGCGGGTATCGAACTTGAATGAGATCTTCTGATAATAACAATATGCCGCCAAGATTACCAGAGCCATTGCCGCTCTAACCAAGTTAGTCAACGTGGAGTCCACGGTAATGTATCGTCCTAAGACGCCTGATGTACTCAAGAATAGTATTCCGATATTAAGTTGAATGAGTGCTTTCTTGTTATCCATTGCCGAATCGAAAATAGTCAATTTTCAGTGCCATAATTCATACTTTTAAGGCTACATCTAAAGCATGGAATATATATTTCAATCAGAGAGATTAGGCTTTAGGAAGTGGAAGGATGGAGATATCAAGCCTCTTGCCGAGCTGTGTGCAGATCCAGAGGTCATGCGATTCTTCTTAAATCCTCTGAGCTATGAACAGTCTGAAAACCTACTAAAGAAACTAAATGAGCTATTCAAACTGCATCATTACGGTGCTTATGCAGTAGAACTATTGGAGAGTGGTGCATTCATTGGGTTCATCGGTTTTGCGTATTGCGAGATGGAAGCAACATTTACTCCTTGTGTCGAAATACTCTGGCGCCTGGCAAAGGAATACTGGGGTCACGGCTATGCCCCTGAGGGCGCTAAAGCATGTATGGACTATGGGAGATCAGAATTGGGCATTGATGAGTTCTATTCCTTTACTGCCACACTGAACACGCCCTCCGAACGAGTCATGCAAAAGATAGGTATGGTTAAACAAGGTGAGTTCGATCATCCCAATGTCCCTGAAGGGCATGAGTTGAGGCGGCATGTGTTGTATGTGAGTAGTGAGTAGTAGCGAGTTAGCGAGTGATGAGTTGCGAGTTTTTCTAAAACAAATGCTGCTGTTGTGTAACCTTGGCTACAGATATAGAAGCACCAGAATGCTTATCACTGCGACTGCAGAGAGTGCAGTAAGAACAATCATGAGCTTTCGAGGGAAGCCTTTATAATATTGCACCCATCCTAAGATCAAGAATCCAATAGCTGTAATGATGGTAACAGGTTCAGAGTAGAGTGTTACCCACCCTCCGAGTAAGATTGACGCAGCTAAAAGACTTATCGAACCTATCATAATAGATCGATTTTTATCGGGTGTGATCCTTAATAGTTCTTTCATATATTGAAGCTCTTCTCAATTTACTTAAATTTTCAAGTACATAAGTAAAGTGTGTAAATGGTCTTGGTTAAGGCCTCTATTTATTGCAGAAAAGCTAATACATCCGCAACTTTCGGGTGCTAATAATCTTACAAGAAGATAGGTTAATACAAACACGCAAAGCTAAACTGACTCATATCATGGAGAAGAAACATCCTTT
>CAZDHV010000119.1:0-3465 GCA_964505335.1 uncultured Saprospiraceae bacterium
AAAAGCATCATGCAAAAGACCATAAACAACATAAGTAGAGCAATCCTCATCATCAAGCTAATAGCCACTCATCGGCTCAAGCTAAGGTCAGGAATCAAGCTGCTCATATCTATTTAATCAGAAATCAAAAATTTAAATCACAACACAATGCAACGACTTCATACTATCATGCTCATTCTTTTGTCAGCGTTACTAAGCACGACCCTGTCATCTCAAGCATCATTTGAGATGTTAGGAGGTACAGCGACAGGAGCGGGTGCTGCTGCTATCGGCGATGGTACCACTGCCTCAGGTGACGCCTCCCTAGCTATAGGACTAAACACCTCTGCACTAAAAGATTACTCCTTTGCCACTGGAAACAATAGCAGAGCCAATGGTATCGGGGCCACTGCCATTGGACTAAATACTTCTGCACAAGGAGATTACTCCTTTTCCTTAGGCCAAGGAACCTCTGCAGGAGGCTTCGCATCAGTAGCCATAGGTCAGGGGGCCAACACAGTCGAAACTGGCTTTGCAGCCGTCGCAATCGGCTCCTCTTCGGCACAGAGCCCTTTTAGTTTTGCTGTTGGTATCAACAATATCGCTCGACCGGGATCTGATGGTGCTGCCATATTTGGTGGAGGCAACGTATCACATGCAGCCTCTGCGCTGGTGACAGGAGCCGAGAATACGGCCTACTCATTTGGAGAAACTATAGTTGGACAATACTCTGTACCTGACCCTGATGGTACCCCTTCTGCCAGTGCTGTGCCAACAGATAGGCTCTTTACGGTCGGAAATGGAGAGAACAGCTCTAACAGGTCCAATGCTCTCGTCATGTTGAAGAATGGAGATACCGATATGACAGGCAACCTAACCGTTGCCAAAAGATTGACCGTCGGTGAAGATACGCTCGCTGTAGATGGTGCGGCTGGTCAGATCAGATACAATACAGACACCGAGGACATAGAGGGATATGCACAAGATCAATGGCATAGCCTAACCGGCCTGAGTGGTCAGTCAGTCGGAGAGACAGGAGATTGGACGACAGAAACTGAAGCATTTGGAGGAACGGCAGCCGCCTTCCTAAAGAATAATGATGTAGAACTCAACCAGTTTATGTACAACAGCAACAATAATATTATGGGCGAGTCTCTATTTAGTGGACTAACAAATGCTACGGACGTCTTAAGCTTTGACTGGGATATAAGTGCTGATGTAGGCATCGTTACAGGTTCTTCAAGTGCTAATCCTGCTCGGTTCGCCAGCGCTGAGGTCATTATATCTGCGAGGAACCCATCCACTGTACAGTTAGCTCAATCATGCGCAGCGGGTAATTCCTTCGACGATCTAATCGTAGAGGTGTATACCTCGAGCATTCCACCAGAGTTGATAACCAAGTATGACATGAGAAATGTCTCCGTACAAGCGGTGGAGTTCTTCTTGGCCGAAGACGATGAGCAGGAATTGGTTAGAGCCTCGCTCGTATTTCAATCAATAGAGATCACCCAAATCATAGAAAAGAGTACAGGAGCCCGTGAAGAAGTCCAGCCTAGGTTCATATGGAATCAAGTAACTAATCAGGCTAGTCATTAAACTCACTCAATAATATATAAAACACATTAAAGATGAAATACACAATTGCAATCATATTCATGTTCTTATGCAGCGCCTACGGCTACAGTCAGACTTACGAGACCGTTGCACGATTTTCTGATGAGGTAAACGGAAGCTTTGTTTCTGACTATACTGGTGACTCTGACACGCCAGGCTATGGCGGAGATGCTGGCTGGTTTAATTTATCTGGATACTCAGGTGGTATAGAAAACAATGTGAATATTGACGCAGTTGCACAAGGAGGAGGAGCAGGTAAAGCCTCATTTAGAGCAATCACTCTTAACAACATCATTCTTGACGAGATCTATACGAGACTCAAGATAAGGATGGTTAATCAAGAATCATATGATCGCCTCGAGATCGTCAGAATATGTACCAGTTGCGCTGGTCATAATGGCGAGCCGGAATTGACTATGGATATACGATTAGCATTCCTCAGCAATATCGACTTAATCAACCCTATAGAGTTTACAACCACCATCAGATATGGTGCCATGAAGCGATCATATAGACCCAGTAAGATTGATGGCACGCTCAATAGTCCCGTCGATTTCATATGGAGTGAAGTGGAAAGTACGCCCACGTTAGATGTTGAATAAGTCTACGGGTCAGGACTAATCGATGGCATGCACCATAGCCTCAAGATCGAGGTTATGTGTGCCACTTGCCAAGTCCTGTCTATAGTTCATTTCCTAATCAGAAAAAGCATCATAACAATGATCAATAAAACGATTAACACGATCGATCAGAATGGCATACAACCAGCGCCTTGTCGTATCACGTCAAGAGAGAGAGAAGTGCTGCATCTAATCGCATATGAGCACTCCTCTAAAGAGATAGCCAGTCGACTCTATGTGAGTTATGAAACGGTCAACTCTCATAGAAAAAACATCATGACTAAGCTGCAGGTCAGGAATACCGCCGGGATGATTAGAGCTGCTTTTGAACGAGAAATTCTACCGATTACATCTCTATCACTTAACACGTAGACCTATATCGCAAACAAGATCTCAACAGATACATCTATTCATAAATAAAATATTACTTAATCATGATAGCAATTTTTAATAACAGACCTCATTCAACAAGAGTCCAAAAGAACATTGAGTTAATGGACCTAAGAATCCTCGGTAATCTCTGTAAGTTGGTATCCCTGTCAGTGATGGTAATCATGGCTTGCTCGCTCAGTCTTATGGCTCAGACACCATGTAACACTGATTGTAATGGAACGAATACCTTCGTTGGAAATAATGCTGGAGCCGTTAATACGGCTACAAGCAATACCTTTGTCGGCAATAACTCGGGATCAATGAACACGTCTGGTCAGGGAAATGCTTTTTTCGGGTCAACGGCTGGCCTTTTTAGTCAGAGCGGTAATGATAATTCATACTTCGGCGCGTCAGCTGGGGTATCGAATACTACAGGGAGTAATAATTCCTTCTTTGGCAATACTGCAGGATTTACCAATCGTGCAAGCAACAATTCTTTTTTTGGAGCATCGGTAGGTTCGTCTAACAACACAGGAACTAATAATGCTTTTTTTGGTCGCCAAACTGGTCAAAATAATGTTTCTGGCAGTTCTAATTCTTTCTTTGGTAACAATGCTGGCAACAATAATGTATCTGGTGTAAGCAACGTATTTGTTGGACTGGATGCAGGATTCAACAATTTAGGGAGTGACAACTCCTTCTTTGGTAGGGATGCAGGCCATAGGATCACTACGGGTGCTGGTAATGTCGCTATAGGCAGAGGCGCTGGCCCAACATCAGCTAATGCCACACTGAGCAATCGACTCTATATCGATGTCAATACAGCTGGCAGTACGGGTAGTGATACACCTCTCATCTATGGAGAGTTTGACAACGACTT
>CAZDHV010000119.1:3565-6618 GCA_964505335.1 uncultured Saprospiraceae bacterium
TGATCTATGGAGAGTTTGACAATGACTTCGTGCGGATCAATGGGACATTTGAGGTGACAGGTGGACTTACGAATCCATCCAGTCGCACACTCAAGAATCAGTTTGTATCACTCGATGCATCAACCATCCTTGCTAAACTCGCTAGTCTTAATATACAGCAGTGGGCCTATAAGGCTCGACCTGATGAGAAGCATGTAGGTCCTATAGCGGAGGAATTTTATGCGGCTTTCGGCCTAGGTCAGGGCGATAAAAATATCTCCACTATAGACGCTGACGGCATAATGATGTTGGCGATACAAGCTCTGCAACAAGAGAATGCGCAACTTGCACAAGGGATGCATCAGAAGGATCAACAAATTACAGAACTCGAGAACCGTCTTGCGCGAATCGAGCAATTACTATTAGAGAAGAAATAGGAGCATTTCAGTCCGAATGAGTGATATATAGCCCCCCCTATTATTTTTATAGAGGGGGGCTTTCTTCGTCTCCTATTATTTATAAGCTACTCAATCCAACAGTCTTACCCGCACCTTCTTCTTCTTGAGTCGAGTATAGCTCAACGTTTGTAGATCTTAATCCAAAATAAGGATAGGTATAGTTATCTTAGTCACGCCAATCACTAAATATCACTTAGCATGTTCAAGTATCTCATCTTCATTATTGCGTTTACGACAGTGGTCAATACTTCGGCCCAAAATGATAATACCCTCCTTAACGAAATCCAATCCATCGAAAATGGACTATTAGAAGCCATCCAAGTCAAAGGACAGCCAGTCAATACTCATAACATCTTAGATAGAATGAAGCACTATAATGTGCCTGGCGTAAGTATAGCAATAGTGCAGGATGGTCAAATAAAATGGGCAAAAGGATACGGACTGGCCAATACAAAAACAGGAACAGTTGTAGACGAAAACACACTATTTCAAGCTGGCTCTATCAGCAAACCTATCGCTGCACTTGCTGCACTCCACCTTCATGAAAAAGGTAAGATAGATATAGATCAAAACGTAAACGACTACTTAGTAGATTGGAAGATTGTTGATAATGAGTTTACTGCAGTTGAAGAAATAACTACGAGAAGGTTGCTTACACATACTGCAGGGACAACTGTACATGGCTTCCCTGGTTATAAACAATCTGATTTATTTCCAAGTGACATCGAAGTCTTAAATGGTCAAGGAAATACAGCTAGCTTAACCGTTGATGTAGTCCCAGGGAGCATCTGGAGATATTCTGGAGGCGGCTATACCGTTATGGAACAAATAGTAGAGAATATCAGCGGTCAATCATTTGAATCATATTTGTCAGAGCACATTCTGCTTCCTATGGGCATGACGCAGAGCACATATCAACAGCCTTTATCTGATAAATGGCAAAGCAATATTAGTGCGGCATATGATGGCGACGGCAACATAACAGAAGGACTCTGGCACAATTATCCAGAACAAGCTGCAGCAGGTTTATGGACTACTGCCAGTGACTTGGCTCTATACTGCATAGAGATACAAAACATCGCAAAAGGGAAAGAAAATGGTGTTCTTAATAAATCAACCGTCGACCTCATGCTCACAAAACATAAAAACGACTGGGGACTGGGTCCATCATTGCGCAGTGAAGGAGACTCACTGATGTTCAGTCATGGTGGTAAGAATCAAGGATTCACTAATAATCTGACAGCATATGCCCACCTTGGTCAAGCTGCCATTATTATGACCAATGCCGATAACGGAGGAAGCCTTATAAGAGAAATAGAAAATGCAATTGCAGAACAATACAATTGGCCGATTGGTAGAAGAAAAACGATAGAGGTTATCGACCTAACTGACGAACAACTCAATCTATATGTCGGCAAGTACGAAATGAAAGGACAAGGGCTAATTGTCAGCTTTAGAATTGAAGATGGCCTTCTCATGGCCAACACACCTATTGGCACCCTCAATCTAAATCCATTGACCGAAAAAAGTTTCTTAGATTTCAATACGAATTTGGCAATAGAATTTCAAGTTTCAGAAGGGACCGTAAATGGCTTTCGGGCAAGTAATGGCATGGAGTTCGAGAGAATAGAAGAGTAGCGCTACATATCAGCATAGATATGGTTTTCCTATCCAGGCCTCAGGAAAATCATATCATGGTTATATCAAATCCCAACTTTCGTCGGCCAGCTCAATCCAACAGCTTGACCCGCACCTTCTTCTTCTTAAGTCGAGTATTATTAAGTGTCTGGATGAGCTTCTGTGACTTAGAGATCGGTACTGCTACGAATGCACAATCTTGTTTTAGCTCTATATTACCCAGCTCTCCCTTGCTCAAGTTGCCCATTTTAAAGAATAAGCCTGCGATATCACCTTTGGATATTTTGTCTTTGCGACCACCGGAGATGAACAGGGTTGTCCATTTTGATCGAGGCGGCAATGGCCTATCAGCCAGCGTCTCAGTCGGGATGCCAGAGATAAAATCTGGCAGTGCTTCCTGATCCCACTTGATCACATAGGCTGTACCATCACTATTCATACGTGCGGTACGTCCATTGCGATGGATAAATTCTTCTTCCTTTAGTGGTAGCTGGTAGTGGATGATATATCCGATGTCAGATACATCGATGCCTCTCGCCGCCAAGTCTGTAGATAGCAATATGTTGTCTGTGCCATTTCTAAACTTGATCAGCGCGCGCTCTCGATCTCGCTGCTCCAGTCCACCATAGTATTGCCCATGTGCGATACCGGTCTGAGTGAGATGATCACTAACATACTGGATGGTATCTTTAAAATTGCAAAATATGATCCCCTGAGCCTTGCCGATATGTTTAAGGAGCGCAACAAGGGTATCCAGCTTATCCTTGCTCGATGATGGCACCAACATTACCTTGAGCTGACTCTCACCTTGACTTTCGAAGTCCAGATGCTTAGGATGTTTCAGCTCTAAGAAGGCTGGAATATCAATCTTCTTAGTAGCTGAAGTCAGTATCTTCTTCTTGATGAAGGGCAGTTCATAGACAATTTGCTTCATCTGCTTTTCAAATCCAACCTCAAGAGACTTATCAAATTCATCTA
>CAZDHV010000119.1:6718-9250 GCA_964505335.1 uncultured Saprospiraceae bacterium
TTGATGCAACCCTTATATTTTAATTGCCGTCCTTAGATAAAAACACATTAACTATGAGATATTTCATCACATTCATACTGTTATTTTCCACACTATTAATCACCGCTCAAAATAGTGGGGAGAAAGATTTAGAAACCTTTAGAGGCGTGGCAGTATCCTCATCTGTAGAAGCAACACTCGTCAAGGGAGACAAGAATCACATCTATGTAGAAGTCAAAAACGTAGACCTAAACGATGTTAAGGTAGAAATTGATGACGGCATCCTATATGTCGGTAAGAAGAATAAGAATTGGAATATTAGCTGGGGCAACGGTAAGCGGATCAAGGCAATTATCACATACGCTGATGAGCTGAGCTATCTATCGGCGAGCTCAAGTGCTGACCTTGTCGCAGATGAGATCGTCCATAGCGACCAACTCAAGATTAGAGTGAGCAGTAGTGGAGACATGAATGTCGAAGTGGATGCTCAAGCACTTGATATAGATATAAGCAGTAGTGCTGATCTTAACATCAAGGGTTCCGCCCATAAGGCTCAGATTGATGCCAGCAGTAGTGCTGATCTTAATGGCAAAAAACTGGTCGTCGATGAGGTAAAAGTATCAGCGAGCAGCAGTGCTGATGTATATATTCATGTTAAGAACAAATTGAAAGCTAAAGCAAGCAGTTCTGCTGATATAGTCTACTATGGTAATCCAACCAATGTCGATAGAAGCTCAAGCTCAGGCGGCGATATAGAAAAACATTAGCCATCCTTCTACCGACAAGACATGACCACATATAGAAAAAGCGTACCCAAAATTGGGCACGCTTTTCTTTCGATTAGGAATGCAGTATTTACTATAACTCTTTAATATTGATATTCTTAAATCGGATCGTACCGCCCTCGCCTGCTTGAAAAGCTATTGGACCTGCTGGCCAATCGTCGCTGTTTAGAGAAGCAGTCTTTTTACCATTTACTTTCGCAGTAATTGTACCATTCTTACTCTTTATAGACATGGTATTCCATTTGTTGGTGGTGAGAACTACGTGATTAGCAGGTACTCTTCTCACAATTGAACCTGATCGATTTTGTGTTTTGGGATTGCTATCCCAGATATTGATCTCATAGCAATTATCAGGATTGATTTCTCCAGACTGACATTTGATAAATACTCCTGAGTTGACAGTTGCATCTGGCAAGAAGTCTAAAGTCAATTCAAAATCACCATATGCTTTAGTGGTTTTAATAAACCCCATTTCTCCTGATGACTCGCCAACGATATCTGTCGCGCTAAGACTCCATTCGGCCTCACCGGCTATCTCCCAATCTCCAACATTACCATTATATAATGCTTGTGGACTCTTGCAAGCTCCAACTAATAGTAAGACTGCCAAAAGGAGGTATAATACAGCTCTCATATTATATTTTTATTTAATATGACCAATAACTATACCAGTTCTCATGGAATTTAATACGGCATTGAATTCAAGACTATATTTCTCACATAATAGCCTAAGCCAATTATTGCCCCGATTGTGCTTATCAGTGACAAAATATTTGTTTGTACTTTGTCATAATGAAACTATCTACCCTATTCCTTCTCTCGCTTGTACTTTGTGTGGTCAGCTGTGGCGAACACCGTCATACACACGAGTCTCCAGGGCATCTGGCTGCTGTCACAGGTGCTATTGATGAACATGCAATAGCCTCAAGCACCAAGGGTGGAGATTGGTTGAGTTATGGCTTAGACTATGACGAGGCCAGATATAGCCCGCTCGATCAGATTAATAAAAAAAATGTAAAAGACTTAGGACTTGCATGGTCCCTTGATCTAGGAGTTATGCGAGGTCTGGAGGCCACACCTATTGTTGTAGATGGCATCATGTTTCTCACAGGTCCATGGAGTATTGTCTATGCAGTAGATACCAGAAAAGGCGCTCTAATCTGGACATATGATCCTCAGGTTGATCGTGCTATGGGAGAAAAAGCGTGTTGCGATGTCGTTAACCGAGGAGTTGCCTTATATGAGGGTGATATATTCGTTGGTGCGATAGATGGCAGATTGATATCTCTGGATGCCGCTGATGGAACCGTCAATTGGGAGGTTATGACCGTACCAGAGGGTGGAAACTACACGATTACTGGCGCCCCAAGAATAGCCAAAGGGAATGTATTGATCGGCAACGGTGGAGCAGAGTATAATGCTCGAGGATATGTCACTGCTTATGATGCCAAAACCGGCAAGGAGTCATGGAGATTTTATACAGTGCCTGGTGATCCTAATCAAGATTTCGAAAACCCAGTGCATGAGGAGGCTGCTAAAACCTGGAATGGGGAATGGTGGAAGCTCGGCGGAGGTGGCACAGTCTGGGACGCTATAGTATATGACCGTGAGTTCAATCAGGTGATCATTGGAGTTGGCAATGGCTCTCCTTGGGATCAAGATATCAGGAGCCCTGGAGGGGGAGATAATTTATATCTCTGTAGCATTGTTGCACTTGATGCAGATGATGGTAGCTACAAGTGGCACTATCAGACTACCCCTGGTGATA
>CAZDHV010000120.1:0-4884 GCA_964505335.1 uncultured Saprospiraceae bacterium
CCGATGCTACCGGATTAGACCTGTCTAGTATCAATCATAGACTGATGAAAGTTGTTGCGGTCGTCCAGCAGGCCTCAGTCATCAATCCTTATACGGTGAGCCTATTTGGAGGTTCTGTGTTATTCATATTTGTCGCTAAAAAAATAAGCAGACATATCCCTACAGCCTTAATCTTAGTGATAGGACTCACCATCGCTACCTATTACTTTTTTCAACATCATAATGTACAATACATCGGGACGATCCCAACTGGATTGCCTTCATTTGACATTCCTAAAACAACATTGCAAGTACTCGTCGATCAATGGGTAACTATACTTAGTCTTGCTATCATTGGTGTAGTCGAGAACCTAAGTATTGCCCGTACTCTGGAGGCAAAACATAAGTCGTATAAAATTGATACGAATCAAGAATTAATAGCCATTGGAGCTTCCAAGGTAGTGGGTGGATTTTTTCAATCTATGCCAACCTCAGGTAGCTTCAGTCGTTCAGCAATTAATGATGAAGCTGGTGCTAAGACGAGTATTTCCTTGTTGATATCGTCGGCGCTCATTATTGTGACCTTACTATTCATCACTGAGTATTTTTATTTCTTGCCTAAGGCGTTGTTGGCAGCAATTATCATCGTTTCGGTAAAAGGCTTGATCAAGCCGAGTGAGATCATTGAGTTGTACCACATTTCTAAAGCCGATTTCTTGATGATGTTAGTGACCTTTATTACTACAATATCTGCGGGGATTACATATGGAGTTATGTTTGGCGTAGTACTTTCTCTTTTGGCGGTGCTTTATCGCAGTTCGAGGCCTGAGGTTAATGTACTCGGGAACCTCCCCTCTTCGGATTTTTATCGCAATGTACAGCGCTACCCAAAGGCTAGGCACATTGAAGATGTCCTAATCGTCAGATTCGATGATCAGCTATACTTTGGCAATTGCGATCATTTTACAACGACTATAGAGCA
The DNA here is from genome assembly GCA_964505335.1 of uncultured Saprospiraceae bacterium. Classification (GTDB taxonomy): domain Bacteria; phylum Bacteroidota; class Bacteroidia; order Chitinophagales; family Saprospiraceae; genus GYS-P2D. Next base: position 962 of record CAZDHV010000120.1, read on the forward strand.
TCATGTCGAGTGTTGTGATCGAGCTATTCATCATCTCGTACTAGATGCTGGAAATATTCATTTTGTTGATTCTTCAGGTATCAGAGCGATCGCAGATATGAATCAATGGCTGGAAAGGCGAAATATAGAAATGCATATTGCAAGGGCTATTGGCCCCGTTAGAGATAAACTACAGAAGTCCAATCTAATCGATGATAAGGAGCACCATATGAATGTGCACAGAGCTATTCAACATATAACTTCTCCACCTACTAAATCTTGATAATGGCAAAGTCGATTTATTTTTTTGACAGCGGCGTAGGTGGTCTCACTGTATTGCATCAAGCTATGGAGATGATGCCTTATGAGCATTACACCTATTATGCAGATGTTAAGTATGCGCCCTATGGCGAGAAGTCTGCTCAAGAAGTCAAGAACATTGTACTTAGTACTTTTGAACAATTTGATCCAAATGAGATCAAGGCTTGTGTCATCGCATGTAACACCGCAACGAGCATAGTCATAAATGACTTAAGAGCTCTTTACGATTATCCAATCGTTGGCATGGAACCAGCCATTAAGCCTGCCAAAGAAGTGTCTGAAGGCAAGAAAATTATAATACTGGCAACCTCCCTTACCTTAAAAGAAAAGAAACTCCAGCGACTTATTCAGACACTCGACATTGAAGACCGAGTCATATTTATGCCGGCTCCAGAGCTAGTCCATTCTGCTGAAGAGTTCATTTTTGATTCCGTCAAGCTTCGAGAGTTATTGACGGACAGACTATCTCGAATTGACTTATCAGAGGTTGGTGCTTTGGTCCTCGGCTGCACCCATTTTATTTACTTTAAGCCTCTGCTCTTCGACATATTACCTAAGCATATTAAGCTGGTAGACGGCAATGAAGGGACTATAAATCGTTTAAGCAGTCTTATTAAACCGATTCAAGAATCTCATATGGAGCCAATAGCTTGCAGTTTATCTGGTCATGTTGTCAATAGTGAATTTATTATTCCGTATCTTAACTTTTGCGTCCGCCACAATCTTAACCAAAAATCCAATGAAAGAACATCGCTATAATGTAGCGCTTGAGTGGACTGGCAATCTCGGTTATGGCACAGATTCCTATGATACCTACAGTCGAGAACATGTAATAAGATCTGAAGGCAAGGATGATTTGTTGGGATCATCCGACACTTCTTTCCGTGGCGATTCAAGATATTATAACCCTGAGGAATTATTGTTATCCTCAATAGCCAGTTGTCACATGCTCTGGTATTTACACTTATGCTCTGCTAATGGTATAGTTGTCAATAGTTATAACGATCAGCCTGAGGGCACCATGATCGAGCATAAAGATGGTTCTGGCGCTTTTGAGCAAGTCACACTAAATCCAAAGGTCGTAATAGCAGATGGTAGCAAAAATTCTCTCGCAAAAACCCTGCACGGAGTAGCCCACAAAATGTGCTTCATTGCAAATAGCTGCAACTTTGAGATTTTGCATAAACCAACTATACTAGTTCATGCAGAATCAAAGTAAAGTAATTAGATGGGGAATCCTTGGCCCTGGGAGAATAGCCCATAAATTCTGTGCAGATCTACTTAAGGTTGATGATGCCAAGATTATGGCCGTTGGTTCGAGATCTATAGAGCGAGCGCAGGCATTCGCTCAAGAATATGACATCCCTCTTACTTATGGCAGCTATGACGCATTAGTTCAATCTAATGAAGTCGATGTAATCTATGTCGCAACTCCCCATAATGCTCACTACGAAAACACAATTTCCTGTCTAACTCACGGTAAGCATGTTCTCTGTGAGAAGCCTATGGGAATTAATTCGGATCAGGTAAGGTCAATGATATCCACCGCAGAAAATCAAAATCTTTTCTTGATGGAAGCCATCTGGACGGCCTTCTTTCCCGCTATTGCCAAGGTTAGAGACTTGATAGCTGAAGATGCCATAGGACCCATCAAAATGATCGAAGCTGACTTTGGATTTACGGCTACAATAGATCCTAATCACCGCCTATACAATCCGATCCTCGCTGGTGGAGCATTATTGGACATAGGAATTTATCCAGTCTTCTTGGCTCATCTATTAAAAGGCTCACCAGATCAGATAAGTGCTGTAGCCACCATGACCGACACTGGTGTGGATGCAAGCAATGCGATACAGATGTCTTGGTTAGATGGCACTGTGGCATCATTAAACTCAACCATCTCTGCAGACACTCCGATAACTGCAACTATCTCTGGCCCTAAAGGATATCTCCAAGTACATCGTAGATGGCATGAGAGTAGAGAAGTCTCGCTATACCATAAGTCAGGCAGGGTGAACAACTGGAGTTATCAAGATGAATATATGGGATATTTCTACGAGATTAACGAAGTACATAGATGTCTGCGAGCAGGTCAGACTGAATCACAAGTGTTACCCCATCAATTTAGTCTTGATCTGATCAATAGTTTAGACCTAATACGACAACTAATCGGATTGAAATATCCTGCTGAGTAGATAGTATCTCTAATGTCACAATGCATCATATGCCTCCAAGAACACCGTAACGAAACAGTAGAGCATATTGTCCCCCGTTCATTAGGTAATATCTATTATGTACTGGCTAAGGGAAAAGTCTGTGGTAATTGCAACAATCGTTTTGCTCGATTTGAGCATGAAGTTGTGAGTTCTACACCATTCATGCTACGTCGATTAAAGCTGGGTGTAATTGATACAATTCCTCCCAACACCCGAAAATTGACCCAGAGACCACTGCAACTGTTCCTACTCAAGATCTGCTATGAGAGTATTCATAAGAGTAGACCAAGGCTCATTCAAAATGGTGGATTAGATGATGTGAGACAAGCATTATTTCATTCTCAAATGAAGAACACATACCCTATAAACCAACATTACAAAGCTCAACAAAAACTCCCCAATTTTATCGATCATTGGCGGTTGAAGGGAGCAGGTATCCGACTCTATCTCGACGAAGAATCTCGAGGTGGAATGACGTTCACATTTAGCTATGCCGATATGAGCTTCTCAATAGGGTTAAAAAAAAAGCCGCCTTTCGGCGGCTCATAACCGTTTTGATTCAAAAGGTTATTCTAAACGGTTGGGGTACCATTATTAAAATCAACTTATGAATTTTCAATGTATTGAGTATATGAGTTAAAAACAGAAACGATTGTCGTTTTGCAAGGCAATTGACTAAGAATACCGGGCTAAACCCCCAGAAAATCAGTCAGTTGCGATGTAATTACATCGATTGTAGCCTGGTCTGTCAGCTTGCCGTCGTTTATTAAATCGTCTATTCGAGAAATAGGAATTTTGCGTTTATGAACATCAACCTTAAGGTAATTGAGGTAATTGGTTAAAGTATCTAATCCCCTTAGATTTCCAGACCGACCAGCAGATACACCTGTCAGACAGGCCTTTTTACCCCACCATGATGTGGTAATATCACTACAATCCATCATGAGCTTGAATATTCCTGGTATTCCGCCATTATACTCAGGGATGATGATGATGTATTTATCTGTGGGCACTAAATACTGTTCCTGAAAACGTACAAAGCTCTCACTTCGATTATAGTACATATCAGGGGATATAATATCGACAGGTATATCCTTAAGATCACATAACTGAAACGAGATATTACGCTCAGTTAGTAACGACTCGTACATTGCCGCTACTGCTCGAGTCGCACCGCTCTCTGCGTTAGTACCAACGATTATGGTGATTACCTCTTTATGCTTCTCCAGTTGCAATGCTCTCTTTATTATCAGTTGCGCACAGTGCCAGAGAGAACGCTAACTTTACCATTAAATGGATTTCCCGCCATCCGACGATAGGATACGATTTGACCTACATGCCATAGAGAATCTGAAATCGGTCCATTGATGGCGTACCAGAAATCGAATTTGCGTTCAGAATCTCCTC
>CAZDHV010000120.1:4984-9203 GCA_964505335.1 uncultured Saprospiraceae bacterium
GAAATCGGTCCATTGATGGCGTACCAGAAATCGAATTTGCGTTCAGAATCTCCTCGCTTAAAGATGATGCCCATTTCATCCATATCTCCATCTGAAGCGGCCATCAATACTGATCTTGCTTGATATAGATTCTTTAACACCAATAGACGCTTGGCGTGATAATCAATCTCGCCATGATCTGAAGCACCATTAGGTCGCCCATGAACAGCATTGAGTATCATGTCAGACAATCCGAGTATGTGATCTAAGGTCTCCCCTATCCCTCGGGTATCCTCAGTAGGTTTGAATAAATAGTCTTCATCCGATAGATCATGAGTTCCCCAATAAAATCTAAATCCGAGTCCTTCAACCATGCGGCCTGCTACGGTATGAGCCTCATAGGTCTCAGGTGTTTCTGATATATCTGCGAAGAATTCTTGATAAGCAATATCGTCCTGACTAGTCGCCATAACAGGTAGAAGTAAAATTGTAATAAAGAAGAATAAATATTTCATAAATCAAATTCGAGTGTAAAGTAATGCACTGATCAATCAATTGAACAAGCTAATGGTATAATTCCTTTTGCACGATTGTGTTCTCCTAAACAAAAATTATATGATCAACTCTCATATCTCGACCCAACCTTGATTGCCGTCATCAAGCTCACAAAAGCTCATCCCTGCTGACTTAGCCAGAATTCGCAGTGATGTCCCTTTAGCAAGTATTGATGAATACGCTACATCCCTGTCAGGAGTCGTATATAAATTGATGTCCCCTTCAAGCCTGACTCTCTGTATAGGTCGATTTAGTGCTTCGATATGATCATAGAATACATAACTCATTTCGCCTGTGGCCTTTCTCACTTTGTAGTAAGTCGAGGTAACTCCAATTACACTGGCATATTCATGATGACTCATGTATTGATTAAGTCTACGACTATATAAGTTCCTATTATTTCCATTAAGATTATCAACTCTGATCAACTTATTGAGCCAAGAACTATCAGCCAATATTGAGGATGGCTTTTTGCGTGTTTCTACTACATAGGGAAATGGATCTACTGCGCCACCACCATATATCCCGAAGTGTAGATGCGGATAGGTCGTAGCTGCATTACCGCTATTGCCATTTGTGCCGATGGTATCTCCACGTTGTACATAGTCTCCCGTCTCTACTAACACATCTTGGAGATGAGCATAATATATGGAAAGATCTCTTAGCGTATCACGAGCCCATATGACGGCACCTCCCAGGCTCCCCTCCTTCTCACCGGCGAATGTGATCTGACAATCTGACACGCTGACGATCGGAGTATGACGTTTAGCAAATATATCTATACCCTCATGCACCCTCTTTCCAGCATCTCTAGGCACACCAAATAGACTACCGATGTCCTGCTCTTCGCCACCACTCACAGGAAATGCTAATGATGGCTCAATCAGTATCTTCAGATTATAAACTCCCGAGCGCAATAACTCAGGCTGCACTCTAAGGATATAATCGGCAGTCTCATTGTGCTCGACTATCAATTGGTTAGTAAGTGTGTCTGACGAGGCGATGTGCACAAAAGGTTGAATGGTGTCCGCTACAACCTGAAACAAGTCCATAAATATGAGACCGGTATCTCCCTTGAGTTGATTTATGCTCAGCGTTGTCTTTTGACCTTTATCAATAGAAAAGCGATATGCATAGGCATCGGTATTGGCATCATCGAAATAAAAAGTCTCTTGAAAAGGAGCTTTTATCCTCACTGGATTGGCCATCGCTCGATCATGAGCCTCAATCCAGTTTCTATAAAGTTGAGTATCACCTATGCCAAGCTTAACCATTGACTGACTATAGGCTAAATGGCTATCTCGCGGATAGTACTGTGGATCAATGGTGATCTGTTTATCCTCATTGCACGCCATAAATAGACATGCAAGGCAAATCCAAAAACACAAGATTTTAATACTCAATCAAACGAAACTTATCGGACAAAATGGGATGTCGGAAGCAAAGTTAGTTAGACATGGCCGAATATACCATCTGACGAAGCTTATTCGCATAAAAGTCCGTGTAAGGCCAAGACTGCGTCATAAGTATCGCCACTAAATCTTCTTCAGGATCCACAAAGAAATACGTATTGAAGGCTCCTCCCCAATAATAGGCGCCTTCAGAGCCGCTTAACTTGCTCTGTCCTACATCCGTACGTACTCCAAACCCTAGACCGAATTCGTGGCCTGGCCTAAATACTACCTCATCAGTGAAGCTTTCTGTCATCAATTCGATAGTTTTTGGACTAAGGATACGAGTACCTTTATAGCTGCCACCATTGACAAGCATTCTAGAGAACGTCATATAATCCTCAGCCGAGCAAAATAATCCATGAGTGCCGCCAAAAACCGTATTGCCTTGTAGTGGACTCCATTGAGGAACAGGTGCGAGCTCACCAGCTTCGCTCATCATATGTAGTCCGGCTACTCGATCCATATGCTGATCCTTTACGTTATAACCTGCTGTTGTCATACCAAGTGGGTCAAAGACCACTTCTTGAAGATATTGCTCAGCATTCTTGCCAGTAATAATCTGAATCAGGTATGCTAATACATCAGGTGAAGCGCTATAATTCCATTGCTCGCCAGGTTGCCCCATGAGTGGATATGACATCAATGCTTTTACTCTTGATTCGATATTGGCGTGTCCTGGTTTTTCTTGCATCTCTGGATAAAGTAGCGCAGAAAGCTTTTGATCATATTCATGAGGTCCGAGACCGTGAGAGAATCCAGCTGTATGAGATAGCAAATGCCAGATTTCTACTGGGCGTACGAGATCTACATACTCAACCCCCGTCGGAGTACCATCCTCGCCAGTCTGTACTTCAATAACTTTGAGATTCTCAAACTCAGGAATAAATTTAGACACTGGATCTGTCAAGCTAAAATGTCCTTGCTCATAAAGTGTCATAAAGGCCACTGAAACAATCGGCTTGGTCATCGACTGGATGTAAAACAGCTTGTCAGAGGTCATCGGCGATTTCTCTACAATATTGTCATATCCATAGGACTGATCGTGAACTATTCTATCACCTTGGCTCACAAGACTTACGGCACCAGCAATTTTACCCTGATCAATATGTTCTTTTAGGAATGATTCATAATGACTGAAATCAAAAGAGGTCTGTGCGTTACTGCTAAGTGTGAAGGCTATCAAAATAATGATAGCAAAACTGAATTGTCTGAAAATCTGCATAGTAGATAGTTTAGTTATACCCTTCCAAATTTAACTCTTGAGCGCCTTATAAAGCAACTCAACGGGATGATAGCCAATTATATCTGCAAAATCCTTTATCTGGTGTCGGCACGAGGTGCCAGGAGCACAGATGACTTCATCAGGTTTGGATGATTTAATTGCTGGTAGTAGGACGAGATTTGCAATCTGTTTACTGACTTCGAAGTGCTCTTTTTCATACCCAAACGATCCTGCCATCCCACAGCAGCCACTTGGAATCATTTCAACGTGGTGCCCCTTAGGAATGGACAGCATAGTCACCGTGTCAGAAATATCACACAGTGCTTTTTGATGGCAATGCCCATGTAATTTGATATGGGCATGATCAGGTCCAAATTGCTCCGACTTGATCCGTCCTGCTCTATACTCCTGAGCGATGAATTCATCTATGGTTAGTGTCCGTTCTTTTAATAGCTGTGCTTGCTGTCTTAAGGGTTCTCCTACAATCAATGGATATTCATCTCTGAAGCTTAATATAGCGGATGGCTCGATTCCTATTAATGGCACTTCCTCAGATACCAGTTCACCAAGAACTGTCACATTATGTTCTGCATGACGTTTAGCCTTTTCGAGCATGCCCTTGGAGAAGGCCGCCCTCCCACTCTCTTGATGATCGACTGTCGCAACGTCATAATTAAGTCCCGTGAGCAGCTTGATAGTCTCGATCCCAATATGCGTCTCATTGTAATTGCTGAACTCGTCTATGAATAGGATTACTCGTCCAATAGCCTTTGTCGGGGCTTTATAGTTCTTCTTATACCACTCACGCAGTGATATACGATCCATCTTCGGTAATGATCGTGACGGATGAATGCCAACAATTCTCTTGGACAAAGAGGATAATCCTCCCGTCACTCCTAAGTTATAGAGCCAAGGTCCAACCGAACCAATCTTATTTAGATCATTGATATGCCCAAATATGCGCGATCTGAGTGGACGCTTGTTGGTGCTATAGTATTGATGTTGGAAC
>CAZDHV010000121.1:0-7277 GCA_964505335.1 uncultured Saprospiraceae bacterium
AAGGTGTGTTTTAACAACATCATTCAGTGTTAAAGTTGAACTTTCCATTTATAAGGTGTGCTTTAATCCAAGAATTGCGATTCTCATCTGAACTCAAAATACTGATCTAAAGTCGTATTCTGATCATATAACCAGAAGAATAAGTAGCCATAATGTAAGTCAAAAGATGTGTCAGAATAGTAGGTTAAGTAGCTTCATGATGAGGTAAGATATAATCTTGTATCACCAAAGCGTAGCCATACGCTTAACTTAGAGTTGTAGATCACTCCTCTATTTTTTTGACGATGACCTCTGCCGGCACATGACCAAACCATGAATCAACAATATTATGGTTATCATCAAATAGTACAATTGTTGGCGTCCCCCTAAACTGATTAGAAGTGAAAGTCATGGAGACCGCTTCTTGTTTATTTAGATAGTCTCGCACTCGATTCTTGACGGACTTTTTATCGACTTCTGATAACGATGCAATATTGAGATCAGAATTACAGATATGCTCTACTACAGACTCTTGATCAGCTGCTTCCATCTTGGCATCCATAGCAACTGGAAAATCAATCGGGTAGGGCAGTTGGTGAATATCCCTGCTTTCCAAGGCTTTTTTAGTTTCTCCTACGAGGGTTCCGTTACTTAGGAGCAGCTGTGTATTCCTGGTGTTGTTGTATTCATAATCCTCAAATGCCGTAGACAGCGCTACGAAGGCTATATTATCCGAATGTTCCTTATACAATTTATTAAACAGAGGTAAGGCATATAGAAAACATCCAGGACAGTTCACCTGAAACATCAATAGAAGATTGAGCTTCTTCATGGTGAATTGACCTTGAATGAATTCTGCTGTGTGGAAGTGAAGTTTAGTCATCTATGGACTAAAACTCCCCTATGAGATTTAGGTTCTTGCTGCTTATCGATTCTGGCTTATAACAACCGAACCATTCAGCGCCATGAGGATTATTTCCCATATCGGCCTCAGACTTCTTGGCATCTTCCTTAGACCTCCAGTAAACAATGTCAGAATAGCTCCCATTGCTATTGGTGTGGATTTCCCATTTAATGAACCCTTCTTGTTTCTTCATCCAATTGGATACTACTTTTTGTGCTACTTCGAGGAGCTGTTCTTGAGAAGTGCCATCGCTTAATTCGTATGTGATGATGTCTTTGTACATAACGTGAATATAGATTATGGAAGATAAAGGAATCACGGAGTAACGATCTGGATCGCAGGTTTTTTATCTTTTAGCTCAGTTATAAATTGATCCACATGTTCAATAGTGATCTTGCCTAATGGGATTTGACTGTCTCTATTCTTGAAGATTAATGAGCCTGTACCTTTTGCTTTGCTCTTGTGTTCGATGATATCGATTGCATTTATGGGTATCAAGAAAGAATGTGGATCATCCTTCATTCTGGGCTTAGTATAGTTGATGTCTTTGCGAACAATGTTATTTTCTCCTATGATGTAATAGGTGCTTAGGACAAAAGGGACAATTATGGCTGGTATATGAAGTACAATTACTAGTATGGCAATTTGGTCATGAGGGAGGTCAAACCAAAATATTGCCAATGCTAAAAAAGCAAATATGCCAAGATAAGCATAAGTGAAGGTGTTCGATTTTGACCTATACTTCTTTGGCGCACTCATAAGTGACAGCTTGCATCATCACCGAATTCTGTAATCAGTTTACCCTGACTATCAAGAAGTTGGGCGATTCTGTCAAGACGTATTTTATAGCCATCGCTGGTAATAAGGTATTCCACCTTCTGATCAATAGTTAAGGTCTTTATCTTACCACTGTATGGACTTGGGTAGTCCTTGAATATTACCTTAATATCCTGCCTTCTCATCGCAGCGATCTCAAAATGATCGTACTTGTTGCAATCAACAGGTACGTATGTTGGCTGTACGATTTCTGGGTATTTGTCGCTGACGAGTGAAGAACTATCTCCCCAAGATATTCTGGTTGCTATTCCACCACCTCCGCCGCTGGGCATGTCAAGGTGTTCTGTTTCGCCTATCTGACCGCCCCAATTCTTATACGTTCTTATGGCCTTGACGTTCTTTTGGAATACCCATAGGAAGAGCCTGTTGTCTTTACTTTTCTGTTGGATGATCTGAGCTATATGATGTGTCAGCGTTCTCCCGACTCCTTGACCTTGGTAGGCCTCACGCACATGTAGATTATCGAGATAGTGGCCATGGACTTTATCATAATCGAGAAAAGCGCAGGCGAATCCGATCACCTGATCCTCATCTATCGCAACTATGACATACTGACTGGCTTTAGACAATCCCATCCTATCTTGCCAAACTTGCTTACGATCCTCATGAACTTCGTCAGCGAGATATGTTGCTGATAATACATCCTGATAGTTCTGTTGCCAGTTAATAGCATGTATTGCAGCAATGTCGCTGTAGTCGGTATATGTAGCATAGCGATAGATGATCATGACATCAATGATTTACGTCCATACTTAGAACAGATAGGACAAACCGCCATATCATGTCCACGTGCAGGACAATACTCCCTGCCAAAAAATATGATCTGAAGATGAAGCCTATTCCATTTCTCTCTTGGGAACAATCTCTTCAAGTCTTTCTCTGTCTTATCAACATTTTTTCCTGTGCTGAGGCACCATCTATAAGCCAATCGATGGATGTGCGTATCTACTGGAAATGCTGGCACACCAAACGCCTGAGACATCACCACAGATGCCGTCTTGTGTCCTACTCCAGGCAGGGCTTCTAATGCTTCAAATGACTGGGGTACTTGACCGTCGTGTTCTTCAAGTATTATGTGGGACAAGTCATAGATTGCTTGAGACTTACGTGGTGATAGTCCACAAGGTCTGATAATCGCCTTAATATCGGCAACCGCCTGCTGCGACATATCATGTGGGTTATCGGCGAGTTCCCAGAGATATGGGGTCACCTTATTGACTCGCTCGTCGGTACATTGAGCAGAGAGTAATACAGCTACGAGTAAGGTATAAGGATCCTTATGATCCAGTGGTATAGGCACCTCTGGATAATATCCTTCGAGCATCTGGGCTATGTCATCCGCCTTTTCCTGCTTAGTCATATTTGCTCTGTTAAAAACTTGATCGTATCGACGTGATCTGCATAATCTGAAAGACCAGGTTGTTGACATTGACCTAAGGGTACATAAAGCTCGGTGTCTATGGACGACTTAGCTGAAATACATTGCAGCTCCTCTTTTCGACTGTTCAGTGATGCGATTAGCTCCGCTCTGTCCTCATAGAACTCATAATGCAGCGTTGCGATTCTCGAGCCCAACAGCTCATCTTCTTTTAGGATGATGAAGTCATTCGTCAGAAACTGCTGATTAGTCAGGATCATCGTGGCATTATTGTAGTCGTAATTGTTCTTGTATTTGTTGTGGTGGATAACCTCCTTGAATGAATAAAAAGACTCAAACAATCTCTTGAGTTCATATCCTTTGGGTAGATAGACCTTGGATACACTGCGACACCCTAAGCCAAAGTAATCGAAGACATCCTGTCCCAAATCTTGCAGATCGTCTTCAGATTCAGATCCATCGAGGATCGCAACAGAGCTTCGATTCTTCCTGATGACATGCGGATAGTCTCTGAAGTAATATTCAAAATGTACGGCAGCTGTATCTCCTCCTGTAGCAATCACGGCATCATAGCCCTTCAGGCGATCCACCTGCTCAAACAGAGCCGCACACTGCTCATCAATGTCGACCATCATATCGATTATTACAGGGAGCAAGACATCATCCTTGCTTGACAATTTGATCATCGTCTTATGCCCACAAATAAAGCTACATAGCAGATCGTGAAACCCAACTAATGGAATATTACCTGCCATTACTATTCCAATGGTTTTATTACTGAGTTGATCCGAGATATCGTAGGGCTTAAGCCAGTTTTTAAGCTTTCCCATATCTAAAAATTCATCGCGTATTGCAGACAATGATTTTTTGATTTCATCTTTGGCGAACCATGTATTATTCAGGTAAGCTTTGTGTATTACATCGCTTATGGGAGGATCATCAAGAGCCTTAAGGCGTTGCCCTAATGTGGTCAGAAGTTCTATCCGATTATGTAACTGCATAGGGCGTCAAATTAGTAATTATCAGCTTCCTATTCATAAAATAGTTGTGCTCTGACTTAAGTCAATTTAGGATCAGAAAGTCTAAGCCAAAATTATAGCAGATCTGTTGATATTAAAAAGCAAATATGTTATATTGTGGTATGGGAAGTGAGAAGTACAACATTAGGGAGGAAATATTTAAAGATTCTGTCGCTTCGGAGTTCGGGAGATCGTACCAGTCTTTGGGCAGTGCCTATGCATCAACACATGGAGGTACTACTATGGAGCGGATAGCTATGATACGAGAGGGTTTAGCTTATGAGGTTATTGAGGAGGTTGGTAATAAGGGAGGGTTGCCGATACATAGGATGCTCAGCTATCTGGGTCTTGCACAGACGACTTATAACAAAAGAAAACGAGAGAAAGCTAGGCTCAGTGTCCGAGATGCTGAGATTGTCATGTTATTATCAGAGCTATTAGACTATGGTCTGATGGTTTTTAATAATGAGCGAGATAAGTTCTGCGATTGGCTCAGTACCAGCAGCAGGTCTATTGGGGGATCGGCGCCATATGATTTATTTGATACGATCACCGGTCTCAATGTGGTCAGGGGCGCACTCGATCGGATTGAGTATGGCACCTACGCCTGATGATAGTTTATCGTATTGAGCGATCTAAGTATCTATCACAGACCTTAAGTGGTAGGGGGGCGGCACTTGCCACATCCAATCGATGGAACAGTAGGCACACACCTATGATCTATACTTCGGAGCACAGGTCACTAGCGATGTTGGAGGTGGCAGTACATATGAATCTTAATACCCATCTGCCATCCGATCGTCTCATAGTAGAGATAGAGATTCCTGATGAAATAGACATTGCCGTCATCGAGGAAAAGGATCTACCACGAGGCTGGGATAATAAGCCACCGAGCAAGTCCACCCAACTCATAGGTGATTACTTCATTAGCGACCGTAGTTATCTCGCTGTCAAGGTCCCAAGTGCTATAATAAAGAGAGAATATAACGTCTTAATCAATCCTTTGCATCAGGATATGGACTCGGTATATGTTCGGGCATCTGAGCCGTTTAGATTTGATGATAGGTTGGGATGATTATTATCATTAACAAGCTCTGGATGAAAAAGCCAAGATGTTGCTTAAACCCAGAACATTGGTGTTATTCCCGAAACGTCAATTCACACCCTTTTTGCGTATCGGCTGAGGAATGGTTGCAGAGATCTAATTTATCGTTTGCTTAGAGTCAGTTTATTGAAAACAATTCCTTTACCCTCAATGGGGACATATTTAAAGCACATTTGTTGATTCGTCATGAGAATTATGTCCCGTGGTTTGAACTCTCTTACACCGGGGTGGACAGGTATAGGCTTAATTTAACCCACGTCCGAGGTATAATCCATCCTTTAGTCAGTCTTGCCGCCCTTGGTCTCAAAATATGCTTCCCATCGCTTGATTGCGGCGGTCATATCTTCTGGCAGTTCAGACTCAAACCGCATTGCCTCGCCTGTTTCGGGATGTATAAATCCCAAGCTCTTAGCATGTAGCGCTTGCCGCGGGCATAATTCAAAACAGTTCTCGACGAACCTCCTATACTTGCTATATACTGTTCCCTTGCGGATGCGATCTCCGCCATAGCGATCATCATTAAATACTGGATGACCTACATGATTCATATGCACCCTGATCTGGTGAGTACGACCGGTTTCGAGCTTGCACTCAACGAGTGATACATAATAGTAATCGTCGATTACTTTGTAATGCGTAACGGCGTGCTTTCCTTCTTCTCCTTCTGCAAATACATGCATCTTTATTCTGTCTGTCGGATGTCTGCCGATATGCCCTTCAATGCGCCCGCTCTCTTGTTCAAATCCCGACCATACCAATGCCTGATAGCTCCGTTCGATACTATGATCAAAAAACTGCTTGGCCAAATGAGTCATAGCGGTCTCGGTTTTGGCGATCACCATAAGACCGGTAGTGTCCTTATCCAGGCGATGAACTAATCCAGGACGGTCGTTGCTATTACCCTGCATAACTGGTAAGTCCTTAGACTTGAAGTGATGCATTAAGGCATTGACTAATGTTCCTGAGTGATTGCCCGTACCAGGATGCACCACCAACCCTGCTGCCTTATTGATTACGAGTAAGTGATCATCTTCATAGACGATATCAAGAGGGATGTCCTCTGGGATGATATGATCTGGACTGTTGGGGTTTTTAGGGAGTACGACGGTGATATTATCGTTAGGCCTAACTTTATAGTTGGACTTAATCTGCTTATCATTGACAAGGACTGCACCTGCCTTGATCGCTAGCTGGAGCCGATTGCGAGACACCTTCTCCAGTCTACTCATCAAGAACTTATCAATACGGACTTGCTCCTGATTAGGGTCAACTGTGATCGTAGTTTGCTCGTAATAAGCTTCGTCTACTTGGTCTTTAGCTTTTTTAGCAGTCATCCGTCAAAAGTAAATGAATGATCACAGACCGCTTTGTTCGTTGGAATTTAGTGTCATTTAATCTTTGAAAAAAGAGTCTTCGAATGGCAACGACATGAGCTTTGCGCAAGTGCTTCAACATTTTGTTGAGATTTTCGGTTGATTATAGCATGGTTAGAAAGACAACTACAGCAGCTATAATCTCACTATTACCAGTTCTATTATTTGCACATGGTAGTCATGGTAATGGGGTGATGTCGGGGTTCACACATCCGATATTAGGGATGGATCATGCTATTGCCATTGTAGGAGCGGGCATATTAGCCTATCTCGTAAAGCCGTCACAATGGTATATCCCTGTGGCAGCTTTCGTTGGTGCTATGATTGTTGGCGGATTATTAGGTATAGGCAATGAGGCCACGCTCGCTGTCGAGAAGACCATTGCCAGTTCAGTCTTGATTATTGGCCTCCTAATCATTGTGAGAAAACGAGTCAATATAGCTATCGCTGTAGTTTTGATGATCATATTTGGCGCAGTTCATGGCTATGCTCACGGGGCAGAAATGGATCCATCTAACACCGCACTCAAGTATGTATCAGGATATACCTTAGGTGCATTCCTGATGGGCACCATAGGAATGTTAGTAGCCAGAGGACTTAGCCTTCTTGATAATGAAATGGTCCTTACTATAGCTGGCGCAATCATCGCCGCCTTAGGTGTTATGATATTGGTGGGGTAGTG
>CAZDHV010000121.1:7377-9180 GCA_964505335.1 uncultured Saprospiraceae bacterium
CCTACCTCCTATAATCCAACGGCGGTTCCCGATCTCCCAATAACGGCACATATACGAAGTCACGGCCAACCCTTCGCTTCAGTTCTGTAGTAGCATCTGCTATCGTTTCAGGATGTTGGATCAGGTCAATTGCTGATGTTGCTATTGTCTTGGCTGCGAGTATCATGCCCTTGTGGCCGATGCTCATTCCTCCGGCAGCCACTGCCTGCCAAGTATGTGGCGAAGTACCTGGCACCCATGTTGCGGTACTCAGTCCGGCGGTAGGTACTACCCAACTGATGTCTCCGACATCGGTTGAGCCCCCACCTCCTTTTTCGACTACTCTGAACGGGGTGATCTTGGAGGTGGTCGACAGATCTCGCTGAGATCGCTCTGGTAGGGTGGGTTTAATTTTTTCAGCGAAAGCCATCTCTTCCTCAGTATAAGTGAAACCACCCAGATCGGTCAAATTATCGTGCATGACTCGAGCTAAGGTCTCATTGGGCATAAGGTTATATACACCATGGATGATTTCGTATTCCATACGTGTCTCTGTACCAAGTGCGGCTCCTTCGGCAGCCTTTACCACTCGATCAAAGGCTTCTTTGGCAACCTTCATATTGGGATGTCTGACATAGTAGTAGACTTCGGCAAATTCTGGCACTACATTAGGCGCTTCACCACCGCTGGTGATGACATAATGGATGCGGGCATCTGATGATAGATGTTCTCTCATGAGATTCACCATATAGTTCATAGCTTCCACACCATCCAGGGCAGAGCGTCCATTCTGGGGAGCGACTGCTGCATGTGAGGCCACGCCGTAAAATCTGAACTTTGCCGAGGTGTTAGCCAGTGATGAGTATGCTCCAGCGCTATTCTGATTGCCAGGATGCCAGTGGAGGACGGCGTCAATATCATCGAATATGCCAGCTCGTACCATATACACTTTGCCAGCACCACCTTCTTCGGCTGGCGTGCCGATGAGTTTCACCGTGCCTTGATGCCCTGTGTTATTGATCCATTCAGCAATGCCGATGGCGGCTGCGGTTGATGCCGTGCCAAATAGATGATGGCCACAGGCATGGCCATTACCTCCATTAACGACTTCTTGCCGCTCTGGCACTGCCGCTTGCGAGATGCCCGGTAGTGCGTCATATTCGGCTAGAATGCCTATGACCGGTGCGCCAGATCCATAAGTGGCCACAAATGCAGTAGGGATATCCGCTACTCCTTCTTCTATGCTGAAGCCTGCAGTTATCAAGGTCTCTTTGAGCAAGGCTGAGGATTTTTCTTCTTGGTAGCCCAACTCCGCATAAGACCAGATCTGGTGAGCTATGTCGTGGTAGGTTTCTTTTTGCCTATCGATGCTTTCCAGTACGGCTTCTTGTGCTATAACGGTCTGCACAAGCATTAATAATAGAAACAACAAACCTGAAACATGTGTGAGGTATCGCATAATATATTATTGTGTAGATGATCTGGTTGATTACTTTGTCAGAGTTAACCAATCACGCTAATGTAAGCAACTGCTGATTATCTGATGAGTGTGATACTGCCATAAAATGTCTCTGGGTTGCCCGGCGAAAAGTCCACATCGATGCGATACATATATACTCCAGCCGGATAGTCGTCACCATTCCACTCAGTTCCAACGTAAACACGTCCACCAAATCGATCGTATATCTGCATCTTTACAACACCATTCAGATCGTCAGCTATGACAGGTCGAAATATATCATTTCCGACAGCTGACAATGGATTAAATACGTTGGGGATATACACATCACTATAGGCTATTTCTACCATAAGCAGACTATCACA
>CAZDHV010000122.1:0-9154 GCA_964505335.1 uncultured Saprospiraceae bacterium
ATCTGTTCATATTAGAATTTTTCTAATAAGTATATTTGTGTTGTGAATAGAAATTCTGTATTCGTCTTACTGAGCTTTGCCATACTTCAGTATTTCCTCGGATTGTTGTTGCTGACGATTTTTTCGAGTAATACTATAGTAGAAGGATACTCACGTCAAGAGACGCTGATTGTAGAATTGAGAGAAGGCGCGAGCGCCGCTGATGCCGAACGCTTGATTGAGACCATGGCTTCGGACTTCGGCATAGGGACAAACTTCATTGAGTACATCTCTCCGGATAAGGCCATAGACCTTTACATATCGGATAAGTCAACTATCGAAGCGCTGGATGGTAGCAATCCATTCTTGCCGATATTGGTGGTGCATCTTCCTGTAGAAGAATCAACACGAGAGTTTACAGAGCAATATATCGACGAAGAATTGGTATCTGAGATCATATCCTCCAAGAGTATTGCGAGTGATATTGGCGATCAATTGAATCGCACCAAGCTTTGGTTGTTAGGATTGTTCGCACTACTATTAGTAATTGTCGTCATCATTATCTATCAATTCTTGGCATTGACTTTACATAAAGAGGAGGGCGTAATTAATCTGAAACTACTTTCAGGAGCTTATGAACGCCAGGTGTTAGGCCCATTCATAAGTGGATCAGCAAGGAATGCTATACTCAGTACGATGATTGCAATAGTGATGATTGCTCTGACTATCCTGGTGGTTACCCCACTCAAGATGTTGTTTCAGTATGTTAATAGCTTCACAATAGCAGCATCAATACTATCATTGGTCGTAATAGGTATCGTTATTTACACGATTAGTACTTATATGATAGTAAAGCTATATTTGAGGAATCATAGAAATATGCATTAATGGCAAAATCTAAGAAGAAAGTCGTTGTTACCAAGTCAAAGAAAGATAAATCTGCCGAGTCAAAGGCAAAGAAGATCGTTCCTACAGTATCAAAAACTAAAAAGACAAGCTCAACTAAGTCCAAGGGGGGCAAGCCTAATCCGTTTACTTCAAAGGAAATGATATTTGGACGTGAGAACTTCAAGTGGATTTTTATTGGATTGGCATTAATTACCTTAGGAATGGTCTTAATGATGGGTGGAGGGATGCCCGCGCCTGATGTGTGGGATGACAATATCATCTATAGCCATCGTAGAATAACCCTTGCGCCTATACTTATCCTTGCCGGTCTAGCCGTTGAGGTTTACGCCATCTTTAAGTAGTTCAGTTTACTCATGTCGGATGTGATAAAGGCCTTAATACTGGGTGTCATACAAGGTCTTACAGAGTTCTTACCAGTCAGTAGCAGTGGCCACTTAGAAATAGCCAATGAACTCATGGGCTCTCAGACGCTTGAGTCTGACTTGACTATGGTTGTATTGGTACATGTCGGCACGGCATTTAGCATATTATATGTGTTCCGGCAAGATATACTGGATCTCTTGCGTGGAATAAGTCTGACGACTCTGAGCTCTGCTGATCGCTTTATTCTTAAGATTGGACTCTCTATGATTCCAGCGCTGATCATTGGATTGGCAATGGAAGACCAGATCGATGCCCTGTTCTCAGGGTCGATCATGTGGGTCGGTGTGTTCCTCATAGTTACAGCTCTGATACTATACTTTACTCCTGGACCAGAAACATCTCAGTCTAAGACCGAACTCACATGGCGTGACTCAATAGTAGTAGGTATAAGTCAGGCCATAGCTATCTTGCCAGGAGTGTCACGGAGCGGTATGACTATAGCCACGGCTCTATATAGTGGGGTGAGTCGCGAGTCCGCAGCCAAGTTTTCGTTCTTGATGGTCTTGCCAGTAATCTTCGGAAAAGTATTGCTCGATGTCGTTGGTGGGGACTTATCAGTCTCGTCGGTTAATATGTGGCCTGTAATAGCAGCTTTAGTATCATCCTTTATAGTAGGGGTGTGGGCGTGTAAATGGATGGTGTCCATTGTGAAAAATAGCAAGCTGAAGTATTTTTCATACTACTGTGCTATAGTTGGTTTTGCAACTATATTATTTCATTTCTATGGATAGGGTGTTTAGCAATACTCAGACAATAAGCATTGAAGACCTACGAGAAGGAGGGATGCTGCTCGTGGATAAACCTCTTGAGTGGACCTCTTTTGATGTGGTCAACAAATTGCGCTATACGATACGTCACAAGTTAGGGCAGAAGAGATACAAGATTGGCCATGCGGGCACTCTCGATCCATTGGCGACAGGTTTGTTGCTATTATGTTTTTCTAAATACACTAAGAAGATCGAGTCACTGATGACTCACCACAAGTCTTATTCTGGTACAATACGACTATGGGCTACTACACCGTGCTATGATGCTGAGCTTCCTATTGACGAGTATTATCCTTGCACGGAGTTCGAGCAATCACAGCTGCAAGCAACTGCCAAACAGCTTACTGGGCAGATTAAGCAGATGCCACCAGTATTTTCTGCAATTAAGAAAAATGGTGTCCCACTATATAAGCTGGCCCGCAAAGGAAAGAAAGCCAATATCGAGCCTCGTGATATTACCATTCATTCATTTGACTTGTTGAGTCAAGAGCTACCGGAGCTCTCTTTTCATGCGAGCTGTAGTAAAGGCACTTATATCCGATCATTGGCTTATGACTTTGGCGCCTTGCTGAATAATGGCGCTTACCTGAGCAGTTTACGCAGACATACCATTGGTGAGTATCATATAGATGATGCATGGCAGTTGAATGATCTTGTAGATCATATACAGAATATTGATATATGATTATCTTGCGCTATCATACTTAGGCCTACTGGTTTATACGTTAGTGCAATGGTGATATCACCCAGTCTTAATACATGATCGAACTTGTTGACATAAAGAAATCCTTCGATGATTACGAGGTTCTCAAGGGGATTAACTTCTCACTCAAGCGAGATGAAGTCGTCGGGCTTCTCGGCAAGAATGGAGTAGGGAAGACCACGCTGCTAAAAATCATATGCGGAATGTCGCAGGACTATACAGGTCAACTGCTGATGCAAGACAATGAAACTAATGGCGCTGCTGACTATCGCAAGAAAATAGGTTTCCTCTCAGAGAAAAATCCGCTTTATCCTGGTATGTATGTCAAGGAGTATCTGGATTTTATCATCCATCATTATGGGGTTAGCAATCCAACTGAGCAAGTTGTAAAAACAATTGATTTAGTTGGGCTGTCAGACAAAGCTCATCTCAAAATCAGTCAATTATCTAAGGGATATAAGCAGAGAGTGGGCTTGGCAGCGTCCATCATGCACGATCCAGATATTTTAGTTTTAGATGAGCCGATCAACGGTTTAGATCCGCAGCAGATTTTACAGTACAGATCTTTGCTAAGGCAGATGAGTACTGATCGTGTGATCATCTTATCGAGTCATTTGATTCAGGAGATTGAGGCGGTTTGCGATCGAGTGCTATACATAGCTGATGGCGTCATTGCTCGTGAGGAGATATTAGATCAATCTGCACATCAGGTTAAGCTCTTTGCTTTAGAATCGTCGGCCGAAATAGATATTGACGCCTTATCAGCCTTGCTTACTATTGCTGACGTCAAGGATATGGGTAATCATAGGTATCAGATCCAGTCAGTGGAAAGTGGTGACTGTCGTCAAGAGCTGTTTCATTATTTGTCTCATCAGGGGATATATATACTCAGCTTAATGCCTGTAGACAAGGATCTTAATCAACTGTTTTACGAGTCATGATGGGTAAGATGATCTACAAGGAGCTGAATGTGGTCCTGTCGAGTTATACAGGATTGATTGCCATACTGGCTTTCTATGGTATTGTGACTTTGTTCCTATGGATTCTACCTGGACAGACCTATCTCGATTATGGCTATGCCGATCCAGATATATTCTTTCAGATGAGCTCATTCGTATTGCTCTTTATACTCCCTTTGTTAAGTGTTGGGTTCTTTAGCCAAGAATTAAAAAATGGGACTATAGATACTTTACGTGTTTTGCCTACCTCGATGTGGTCAATCACCTTGGCTAAGTTCTGGGCGGCACTATTGTTTGCCCTTCTTGTTCTCTTGCTGAGCGTTCCTATTCTAACCGTATTGAATAGCATAGTTCCTGACGTGCCCTTGGATTATCAGGCGCTATTAGGTTCTTACATCGGACTGTTCATGCTCTGTGCGTGCTACATTGCTATATCCTTGTTTTGTTCGGTGATCACTCAAGAGATAGCTATTTCTGTGATTCTCGCTGTAGTCTTAGGGTTCTTCTTCTTTTATGGATTCGATTATTTCGCTGAGCTCATAGGCGTTGATGATGCGATGGCCTATGGGATCAGGTCTTTAGGATTTTCTGCAAGATCCGAGACCTTGAGCAAAGGTATTGTAGAGCTCTCGACAGTGGTATACTTAGCTTCTGTGTGCGTATTCTTTCTGGCTTGCACGTCGGTTTTTTTGGAACGTAAACTCAAGAGCTTATGAAGACGCTTAAGAGTTTAGCTGCACTGATTGTAGTCCTTTTGATCGTTAATGTCATTGTTCATCAATTGGATATTCAGTTTGACCTGACTTCAGATCACAAATACTCGCTCGATGATATATCTATTGATCGGATAGCGGCCATTGATGAACCCGTGTTAGTCAATGTATTTCTCCATGGTGATGTCCCGATTCAGTTTAAGAAGTATCGTGATTATATCGAGCAGTTGTTGCGCAATATCCGATCTGCCAATGGCAATGTCGCCATACAGTATGTCGATCCATCTTCAGGTACTGCTGAAGAAAGACAAGACTTATCGCAGTATTTCAGATCCTATGGAGTATCACCTATATCGCGGAGAGTATCGTCTAAAGATGAGCTCTCGCAAAGCTTGCTCTATCCATATATCTCAGTCACTACTGATCGCAGAACAGTGTTTATTGATTTGTTGGGAGATAAAAAACCGAATCAGTCCGAGCAAGAGGCCATTTATCAATCAGAAATTGGATTAGAACAGAAAATCGTCAAGGCACTCAGAGATATAACTGTGGGAGGAGATGGGCTCATTGGAATTCTCGGGGATCAAAATGAAATGCTTGCCGCAGGATTTAATAATACACGAGGAAAGCTTGGCAATTACTTTTTTATCCCGATGTCTCCCGAGGTGATGATCAGAAATGTTGATACCCTTGAGGCACTTGTCGTGATTCAAAATACAGAGGTTGTTAACCGTCCATTGCAGCTGTCCATAGATCAGGCAGTCATGCGATCCGTACCTGTCCTATGGATGATCGATAAGTACGAGATATCTATTGATTCGATTGGCATCAATGGACAATATCCTGCCACACCCCGCCAACTTCCGGTAGAAGATCAATTATTCAAATACGGAGTGCGCATGGACCCTGATTTGGTTCAAGACCTACATTGTAGTTCTATTCCTCAAGTGGTTGGAACGCAAGGAGGGCAGTCTAAACAGATTGCTATAGACTATCCACATCATCCAGTTCTAACACCTGCCCAGGGTGATATCAATTTAGGTCAAGAAGGTGTTGCGAGCTATTTCGCCACGACGGTTTCCGCAATCGAGGGTAAGCCAGGACTTAAGACTACTGCTCTACTAAGTAGCTCATCTCAGAGTAAATACACCCAAGACCTCAGCATATTAATGTTTGATCAATTAAGGATAGAGCCAGATGTCACTCAGTTTAGTGGTCCAGCTCGTAGTGTTGCTACGATGATTACAGGAGCTCAGTCATCATACTTCAATAATAGATTAACAGAAGAAGATCGGCAATATCTGAATGTTCACCAGACAGACTTTCAGAATCAAGTTGATCAGTCTACCCAGATTGTGATAGGAGATGTTCAGTTTGCTATTCCTGGAGTTTCTCCAGATGGATCACTATATCCACTAGGGTATAACAAATGGAATCGCCAGATCTATACTGGAACGGCTTCATTCTTGGCGTCTTGTTTTGAACTCATGATACATGGTGATGATCTCCTGAGCAACCAGACGAGCTTGAACTCCGCCAGAATCATCGACCCAAAGGTCTACGCAGATCAAAAAAGTGGAAACTTGCTGCTTATGATGGGTGTTCCGATAGGAGTGATGCTGTTGTTAACTATCTTGTGGAACTGGTATCGTAAAAGAAGGTATGCGTAGGCTCTTAATATTCGTTTGTTCAATATTCCTTATAGGGATATTCTCATTTGATACTATTGATAAGGTAGAATGGGGCTTTTTTGGCCATAGACTAATCAATCGGACAGCGATTTACACGCTTCCTCCTGAGCTCTATGGATTTTACAAGCGACACATCAAGTATATCGAGTACGAGTCTATCGCTCCTGATAAGAGACGATATGCCGCAAAGGGTGAAGCTGTACGCCATTATATCGATCTGGATAATTGGGATGACTATGATCGTTTAATCAATCGGAAACATAGCGATGTCATCTTCGAATTTGCAGACATCAAGCTGAAGCGTTCTAACAATCGTGCTCGTACGATTAAGATTACTCATGTAGACTCCATAGTTGCGGGTTCGTTGGAGTCACGCATCTATGAGCAGTTCTCTGAGCGCTGGGTAGAGATCCTTGGCGAGGAATCTTTGCAGTTAGACCTGCGAGAAGGAGAGGTTACTATTACCGATGTGTTTTCTGAGCACGGCATATTACCTTATAACCTTGGCTTTTACTTTTATAGGCTGGAGGAAGCATTTCTGAAGCGTAACTTCCAGAACATCTTGAGATACAGTGCTGAGATAGGTCATTATATCTCGGATGCTCATGTACCGCTACACACCACTAAGAACTACAATGGACAGCTCTCCGGTCAAGACGGTATTCATGCGTTCTGGGAATCGCGCATACCAGAGCTTTTTGCTTTAGAGCAATACGACTTGTTCGTAGATAAGGCCGAGTACATCGAAAATCCAGATGAGTATTTCTGGTCCGTCGTGCTCGACACACATTCACTCGTTGATGACGTGTTAGGGATTGAGAAACGAATGTCAGAGACCTGGCCTAAGGATCGGCAATATTGCTATGATGAGAGAGGCGTGACGGTATCACGCCAGCCTTGTCCCGAGTATGCTGCAGCATATCAAGAGGCTATGCAAGATATGGTTGAGACCCAGATGCGCAAGTCTATCCATGCCTTAGGGAGTATATGGTATACCGCATGGGTTAATGGGGGGCAACCAACATTGGATGAATTTCAAATCACCACATTAGTAGACGAAGCGGAGCAAGCATCAGAGGATCATGGCTTGCGCAAGTCAGAGAAATAGACATGAAGGATAAAATTGCATTGGCCAGTAAAGGAGCCTTTATGGGAATTGCGGAGGCCATACCCGGGGTATCTGGGGGAACTATCGCTTTCATCACTGGAATCTATCAAGAGCTCATCGAGACGATCAAATCGATTACCCCTGCCAATCTACGCTTGATATTATCTGATCGCAAGGCCTTCTGGCAAGCCATCAATGGTCAATTTTTGTTGACGCTCTTAGTTGGCATGTTCGGAGGACTGGTATTGGGAATATTAGTGATCTCACACTTGTTAGAAACTCAAAAAGAGATCTTGTGGGGCTTCTTCTTTGGTTTGGTTATAGCGTCTGCCCTTTTTTTAGCTAAAGATGTCAAGTGGAATATAAAGGCAATACTCTGCGCTATAGGAGGCGCATTGCTGTCTTACTTCATTACCGGTGTCGCTCCTGCTGACGGCTCGGACAATTTACTCTATATCTTTTTTGCGGGATCAATAGCTGTGTCAGCATTGATGCTACCGGGTATTTCTGGAAGTTTTATCTTATTGCTCTTTGGGCTCTACCATATAGTGATCGGTTCTCTTAAGAGTGTCCTTAAGCTGGACTTCAGCACTGATCAACTCCTGATTGTAGTGTCTATGACTGCAGGTGTTTTGGTTGGTCTATTTTCTTTTGCAAGGGTACTTTCCTATCTGTTCAAGAATTATGAGCAACCTACGATGGCTTGCCTAATCGGAGTTCTCGTAGGATCGCTTAATAAGATCTGGCCTTGGAAGCTAATTGAGACAGCATATGATAAAGCTGCGGACCGGATTATATCTATTGATGCGATTACTTTACCTGATGTAGAAGAGTATAAAATCGTTAGTGAAATCAATCTACTTCCAACACAATATGGGCTACATGGTGATCCTAAAATTGCATTGGTTGCAATAGCTGCAGTAGTTGGATTTACACTCATAGGTTTGTTGGGTTATTTTGATCGTTCAGCTTAATTATATAACAGATAGACATTAGTTTACATATTCGATTATTATTTAATATATTTGCCTGAATGTCGATTTTAAGAATTCGACAGCTTTGGTGATTACGTAATTGTTAAATAAATATTCGGATATGTTCATTCGATCCTTTGTTCTCTTTTTTTTAATAGCCTGCTCATCTATTGTATCAGCTCAATCAAGCGTAGCTAAGGCCGATAAATTGCTTCGACTAAAGGCCTTTGATCTTGCCGTTAAAGGTTATGAGTCTGTTATCGCAATAGAGCCTGAAAATGCATATGCATATGCACAACTCGCCGAAGCGTATAGAATGATGAATAATCCGCTCGATGCGCTCAAGGCTTATGAGAAGGCATTTCAGTATGACGACAATCTGGATACAGAATATCAACTGAACTATGCTCATACCCTCAAGAAGGTAGGTCTATACGGACAAGCTTCTTCATGGTACGCACTTTACAGTGAAGTAAATGGTCCTCAGGCAGATTATTGGATAGAAAGCAATGAAAACGCTAAACAGCTACTTCAGGAGAAGACGAAATATGATGTAATCGCCTATGAAGGTAATTCTGAAGAGTCTGATATCGGAGTGTCATTCTTCAACGATAATGTGGTTTTTGCATCATTCAGAGAAGATCTAAAAAGAGCTAACGACAAGAAAAATGAAAGCTATATCACTCGACGAGGCAATCAACTGTATATAGCAGCTAAAGAGAGTGTGTCATCGGCAGATGATATCTCATTTTTACGACCAGATAACAAGGAGCTGTTTAATCTTGGGCCATTGAGTTACTCGCGAGATGGAAGAATGGTGGCATTTACACGTAATAACTTCACTAAATCATCAAATTTTGTGTTCTCTGATGAGTCTGATATGAGCATCTATTTTGCATTCACTGATGTCACAGGAGATTTTGGTGAG
>CAZDHV010000123.1:0-2141 GCA_964505335.1 uncultured Saprospiraceae bacterium
TTGTTGTGATCCGTGCGAATGCAGATACTCCAGTAAATATGAATGTGCCTAGTGATGCATCCCGCTTGTTACCATATATCAATCGTGAGCAGTATGGTGAGCGGGCATTATTGTATGGCCCATCTTATGAAGCAAGCCCGGTTAGCTATGACAGAAATGATAGACACGGCCGTGAGGACTTTCCGCCATACTATAGCACTACTGCTAATGATGATGAATATATCGTAGTAGATGAAAAAATAAAACCGGTCTATGCTGGTAAGGACAAGATGCTGTTCCCAAGAATTTCTGACGCCAACTTAGGGAGGCCAAGACTATACAAAGAATGGTATCAATCCATATTTGGCACTGATGCTGCAAAACCAAGCTTTGGTTTCAACGTCGCATTCTTCATGAAGTATCAGGTCAACTGGATGTACTTCAGGTATTTCGCTTGGAACTTTATTGGTAGACAGAACGGTGACCAAGGCTTTAAGGCATGGGATAAATCGTCAGGGAATTGGCGATCAGGAATCAAGTTTATTGACGAGTCCAAGCTATACAATCTCGATGAGGAACCCGATACCATGAAATTTGCTGAAGCCAATAACAACTATTATTTCTTGCCACTGATCTTTGGACTGATAGGGCTGTTGTTCCATTTCGTGCGGGATCAAAAGACCTTTTTTGCAACGCTAATCTTATTCTTAATTACGGGTCTCGGTATCATATTGTATAGTAATCAGCCTCCGAATGAACCCCGTGAACGAGATTATGTATTGGTCGGTAGCTTCTTCACCTTTTGTATATGGATCGGACTTGCTGTTCCTGCCATCGTTACGATGCTTAAAGAACGAGCGAATCTCAAAGGAATACCGATATCGGCGGCAGCAGCAGTGATCGTACTATTGGCGCCGACAATTATGGCATTTGAAAACTACGACGATCATAGTCGTATGCATCATACGGCATCTAGAGATTATGCCTCTAACTTCCTGAATTCTCTGGAACCTAACGCCATCATATTCACCTATGGTGACAATGACACCTATCCGCTGTGGTATGCACAAGAGGTTGAAAATATACGTACTGATGTGCGGATCGTAAATCTAAGCCTAGTTCAAGTAGATTGGTATATCAATAAGCTGCGTCACAAGGTCAATGACTCTGAACCCTTGAAGCTAACGATCCCAGCTGAGGCCTATCGCGGTAATCGTAGAAATCAAATTCCGTTTTATTTCAACCAAGAACAAGGAAGTAGACCTACGGACCTGTCATCTGTACTCAAATTCGTCGGTTCAAAGAACGAATTGAAAGGGAGCTCGATGACTTTTGAGAGCTTTGTCCCAACTAAAGACATGTTTATTCCAACGAACATGGCCGCTGTCCAAAAGTTGAACTTCTTTACGCCAGGGGATTCTGTCCAGATTGCCCCCGCTATTCAGGTGAAATTTGGTGAAGGCAAAAACTGGATAGTCAAAGATGAACTAGCCATTCTAGATATCATCAGTAGTAATATCTGGGAGCGCCCAATCTATTTTGCTACGACCTGTAAAAACGAAAAACTCCTAGGCCTCAATGATTATATGCAATACGAAGGTCTAGCTCTGAGGCTAGTTCCGACTAAAACCAAAAGTGATCGGTCTATGAGTATATATGGTAGTGGCCGTATAGAAACGACCAAGGTGTACAACAACATCATGAATAAATTCAAATGGGGCAACTTTGATAAAAAGGACCTGTTTGTCGATAACTCATATGGTGCGGCAGTTCAGGCGCATAGGATGGTATTTAATCGTACCTGCGATCAATTGCTTAAGGAAGGCAAGAGAAGTGAAGCTGTAGCGCTTGCCGATAAGTTCTTCGAGGCATTTCCACATATGAACTTCCCGTATGACGCTTCAGTAGTCTCTTTCATTAATATATATCTGAGGACGAGAGAGTATGATAAAGCTAAAAAGCACCTGCGTATCCTCGCTAATGAGACTGCTGATCACCTAAGCTTCTATGAAAGCATAGATCCAGATATAGTACAGTCGAGTTTCCAAAACGAATATCTACTGCGCTTGCGCGCTTCACAAAATATCCTATCGGTCATCGATTCGATACCTGATGACGCATTCCAACAAGAAATAAAAACGTTACTGGAGAAGTACAGGCAA
>CAZDHV010000123.1:2241-7089 GCA_964505335.1 uncultured Saprospiraceae bacterium
GGTTTATGCTGGAATGAAGATATCAGCAAACTCACTCGCCAGCACAACAATGCTAATGTTATTGCAATGCCGGCAAGATTCGTCGATATCGTAACGGCGAAGTCTATGGTGTCAGCATTCTTGACAACAGATTTCGAAGGCGGGCGACATGAGCGCAGAGTTAACAAAATCACCGAAGGGTTGTTCTCTTGTTAAGTCCTAATCAATATAGACACAGAAATGAAGAAATCAATAGTTTTAATAGCTATTCTTATTGGGATATCTCAGCTGGTCACAGCTCAGTATTTCGGAGGCAAGACCATACCTGATCTAACCGAGTCAGTACGTATAAAAAAAGGTGACCAACAGCACCTCCTCAGCACTACTATAACTGCAGCAGAGATGAGCGATCATCTCCACATACTTGCCTCTGATGGCTTCCAAGGACGTGAGACAGGAACTGAAGGCATCGAAAAAGCTGCGGAATATATATCAGGTCAGCTAGATAAAATGAGATTGCCTCAAGTAGGAGAGGATAATTCACATTTTCAAAATGTTGCTTTCACATTTACTTCGTGGGGGACGAACGATGTAGCAGTTGGTGACGAATCTTATCGTCAACTCTGGGATTACATCGGATTTCCTAACAAGAGTGTGAGCCAATCAATAGAGAGTAATGAAGTAGTCTTTGCAGGTTATGGAATCTCCACTGCTGATTATGACGATTACGTCAATAAGGATGTAGCCGGCAAAATTGTCATGGTCTTTGACGGCGCTCCCGATCAAGTAATAGCCAATGAGGATGCTGTTGACTACGAGGTAAAGAGACAAACTGCCCATAACAAGGGTGCAGCGATGCTTCTCATTATCTCTAATGATATTAAGGCGGTCATCAATGCTAACCGACGGCTAATGGTCAATCGTGTGACTGAGCTAGGTGATAAAAGCAAAATGATGGGTAACCACACGAATATGCTCCTCATCTCGACTAACATGGCCAAACAAATCTTAGGAGAAGCTGAAGATCAGGTTATTGCCAATCGTGATATGATTAAGAAAACCGGCAAGCCTCAAAAATCAATATCTATATCCTCTCCAAAGATCAGTTTTGAGCAAGTCGTCAACAGAGAAGTGTTAGTTGGAAAAAACATCCTTGGATATATCGAAGGGACAGATCTCAAGGACGAATTGATCATTGTTAGTGCTCACTATGATCACGTAGGAATTAAAGGAGACGAAGTATACAATGGTGCTGATGATAATGGTTCAGGCACCACGACAGTGCTCGAGATTGCAGAAGCTTTGGTCACGGCCAAAGTGCTGAAACAAGGTCCGCGAAGAAGCGTGCTGTGTCTATGGATGACAGGAGAAGAAAAAGGTCTTCTTGGATCAGAGTACTATGTAAATAATCCAATATTCCCTGTTGAGTCTACGGTAGCTGATGTCAACATTGATATGGTCGGTAGATGGGGTGAAGAATATCTTGATAAAGAAAGACCCTACCTCTACGTAATAGGGTCAGATCGATTAAGCTCTGAGCTCCACGCCATCAATGAATCTGTCAATCAGAAATATGGAAGAATGGTACTTGACTACAAGTACAATGACGCCAATGATCCCAATAGATTTTACTTTAGATCGGACCATTACAACTTTGCAAAGAATGGCATTCCGGCAATATTCTATTTCAATGGTGTCCATAAAGACTATCACAGACTCACTGATAGCGTAGAGAAAATAGACTTCAATCTAATGCAAGATAGAGGCAGGCTTATCTTTCATACTGTATGGCAGCTCGCCAATCAAGACAAGAGAATCGAAGTGGATAAATCTTAATAATAAGACCTATTCTCTCGGCATAGCGTGAGTGATCACGCAGCCATCTCCTGCTGAATTTGGCTGTATCCATTCTATCCCTGTGCGATCGTCTGTTACGGTAAATTCTAATGTGCCCGCATTATCTTCAGCTACGAAGGTGATGAGCTCATTATTGGTAGTAAAGGTGCCTTCGAAAATAGTCGGCGTACTTAACTGAATACCTCCAATTGTTAGATTTTCAATTTGTAAAAACCGAGCTTGATTATTTTCTTCTAAAATCAGCGTAATCCGTAGGCATTCTTGGTTATTATCAGCGTTGACAAGACAGAACTCGTTATTAGAATCTGCTTCTATAAGTCGATTACTGCTTGCATCAGTGCATTCAGTGAAAGAAAAAGATATCGAAGTAAAGCGACCCACAAAATCAAAATCAACGACAGAACAGTCATCACCTGACCATCCCGGAGGGCAATCACATGTTCCTTCCGTACATATTCCTCCATTAAGGCAGGAAATCTCCTCGCAAGGATCAGATGAACATGAAGGAATAAAAAGGATAGCTGTTAAGAGTATAAAAATGGTAATAAGGCTTTTCATAAGATTTAATTTCTTACGAAGGTCAACCCCCATAGAATCAAGAACCCTATACCAAAGTATAGTTCTATCCCTATATCAGATCAATTCAAGATATCTCCACAGGTAATCGTGTAAAGATTCCAATCTCACTTTTAGGCCTCCATCCCGAAAGGCTTTTAGCCTATACCAACTTAAAATGGTAATTAGTCCTCGACTTCTCTTTTGTCTATCAATCTAAATCCATTCCCATGGATATTGACGATTTCAAGATTGTCATCCTTTTTCAAGTACTTACGCAGCTTAGTCACGAATACATCCATACTACGAGCAGTGAAGTAATTGTCTTCTTCCCAAATCTGTGTTAAGGCAACAGATCTTGACAAGACTTCATTTTTATGAAGGCAGAACAACCTCAGGAGATGAGCCTCCTTAGGAGATAATTTGTCTTTGTGAACTTCATCGCCATTCTTGTAAGTCAGAATGCGGAGTGGATAGTTGAAATGGTAATTTCCAATTTCAAATTCCTTTTTATTCTCATCAGGATTAGGTGCAGTACCACTTCGCTTCAATATCGCTTGTACGCGATACAGCAGTTCCTCTGAGTTAAATGGTTTGGTGATATAGTCATCAGCTCCTATTTTGAAGCCATCAATTACATCTTCTTTTAGTGCTTTAGCAGTAAGATATATGAGAGGTGCAGAACTGTTGTCGTCCTTAATTTCCTTACCTAAGGTGAAGCCATCTTTCTTAGGCATCATCACGTCAAGGATGTGCAAATCAAACTTACCCTTCTTGTAGGTTTCCCACCCCTGCTCACCGTCGGTGGCAAGAGTCACATCAAAATCGTGCATCTCCAAATAGGACTTAAGGACGTCTCCAAAATTGCGATCGTCCTCTACTAATAGAATTCTTTGACCCATTTCAACTATAGTTAATGCTTTTTAAGACGGTGATCCGACAATGCGTCACCTTTTGTAAGGTAAAAATATAATAAAAGTACTGCCCTCGCCCAACGAACTGCGCACACGGACGTTTCCACTGTGTGCATCGACTATTGCTTTAACGTAACTTAATCCCAATCCGAAGCCCTTCACGTCATGCACATTACCAGTACTAACTCTATAAAATTTCTCAAAAATCCGACGTGTATCGTCCTTAGCCATTCCAATTCCTTTGTCACTCACCACAATCTCTACTCCTTCTTTGGCGTCTCTTGTTTCAAGCGTTATTTCAGGACTTTCCTTTGAATATTTATTAGCGTTATCCAATAAATTATGAACAACATTGCTGATATGATTTTTATCTCCTTCAATTACTGGATTCGTACTTTTCAAAAATGTCTGGATTGTGCCTCCTCTTGCATTCACCTTTAATCCAGTATGCTCGGCCGCCATATGCGCTAGCTCGTTAATGTCAATATTTATCAATTTAAGTTGGATATCATCCTTGTCTAACTTGGCAATTTGAAGGACTTTCTCTACTTGTGCTAACATCCTTTTGTTCTCTTCTTTAATGATGCCAGCAAATCGCTTGATCTTCTTCGGACTATTGATCACCATATCACTATCAATTGAGTCTGCCGCTAATGAAATTGTGGCGATCGGTGTTTTAAACTCATGGGTCATATTGTTTATGAAATCAGTCTTCATGAGTGAGACTTTCTTCTGGTTCAGGATAATCGTTATTGCATAAATAAAGCAGAACAGAATCAACCCTGTAAATACAATCGAAGCGATCAAAGAGGGTAGGATCTCAGAGAACAAATAAGATTGTTTTCTTGGAAAAAACACCTTTAACTGACCAGGAGATGTCTCTTCATCTACGTTGAATAGGTTAATGGCATATTCTGTTTCATAGAGATTTTGGACTTCACCTCCTTCACTAAACTGCTTTTCACCACCAGGAATGACGACGTTATAAGTCCCGTTTGTTATGAAGAAATCTTGGATCTGACTAGAGAAAGCGCCGTATTCATAATTCAGATCTATTCCTTGATCTATTAATGCACTCTTGAGGTATGCAGCGAGATCATCTTTGGATAGGCCTAAAAAAGCTGTCTGTGGATCTAGTGCCCACTTCCCAAAGGAAATATTGTTTTCTAATATATCAGTACGAGAACTTCTCCGCAATGCGTTGTCGATCCCGATACCGAGGTTTTTATTGTAGTACTTACTGAAGTTCTCCTTCGAACTGGCATCATCCTCAAGTTGTTGCTTCACACGATTCAGTGCCAATGTAACTTTATCGTCAAAGTTTTTTGCGTTTAGCTCGGTACCTCTCTTGAGCCATACATATTGTATGATCGTAATGCCCAATAAGGCAATACTCATTAGTATTATAATCGTGCGTATGACTCCTTTACTCATTTATTACCTGTCGTCTCTCTGCTTATAAAGATAGCTTCCTTTAGATGATTGTTGCCTCGGATTACTAACTCTAACAGGTCTTTAATGTTTCCGGCGTGAATGGACTATA
>CAZDHV010000123.1:7189-9100 GCA_964505335.1 uncultured Saprospiraceae bacterium
TTAATCTTCTACGACGGTACTCTTAAGAGCCAGCTCCTCATATTGCTCATCAGCAATTGGACTTGGAGCATCGATCATCATATCTCGTCCTTGATTATTCTTGGGAAAAGCAATGAAATCTCTAATTGAGTTTACACCATTCATTACCGCACATAACCGATCAAAACCAAAGGCAATGCCTCCATGTGGTGGTGCTCCATATTCAAATGCTCCCAATAAAAATCCAAATTGGGCTTCAGCTTCTTCCTTAGTAAAACCGAGCAAGTCAAAGTTCTTTGACTGTAATTCTCGATCGTGTATTCTGATAGACCCCCCTCCAATCTCTACACCATTGATGACGAGATCATAAGCGTCAGCCTTCAATGATTTCATCGTATCATGATCTCCTGTCAACATGCGGTCTTCATCCGCTTTCTTCGGAGCCGTAAATGGATGGTGCATAGCATGAAATCGTTCCGTATCCTCGTCCCACTCGAGTAATGGGAAGTCAACCACCCATAGCGGTTTGAACACCTTCGGATCCATCAGTCCCATACGGCGACCCATCTCTAGTCTAAGCTCATTCAACTGCTTGCGGGTCTTCTCAGCTTCTCCAGATAGGATCAACATCATATCACCTTCCTTCGCACCCATCTTATCTGCCCAAGTCTGCAAGGCCGCATCATCAAAAAACTTACCTACAGAAGATTTGAATGCGCCACCCGCCTCTACTTTGACATAGACTAATCCTTTGGCTCCGATCTGTGGTCTTTGCATCCACTCAGTGAGTTTCTTGATATCCTTGTTACTATATTCTCCTGCTTGACCAGTCGCACAGATGCCGACAACAAGCTCTGCATTATCGAATACGCTAAATCCTTGGCCTTGAGCAACATCATTAAGCTCTACAAACTCCATATCAAATCTCACATCCGGCTTATCGCTACCATATCTGAGTATAGCGTCATCATATGACATGAGTGGAAAGTCAGGAAGATCTATATCCTTCAGCGTCTTAAACAAGTACTTGGTCAGACCCTCAAATGTTGCCAAAACTTCATCCCGAGTGACGAAACTCATCTCGCAGTCTATTTGCGTAAACTCTGGCTGTCTATCTGCTCTCAAGTCTTCATCTCTGAAACACTTGACAATCTGAAAATAGCGGTCCATACCGGCAACCATCAAGATTTGCTTGAAGGTCTGCGGTGACTGTGGTAAGGCATAGAACTGGCCCGGATTCATTCGGCTCGGAACCACGAAGTCTCTTGCTCCTTCTGGTGTACTTTTGATTAGAACTGGCGTCTCCACCTCGATGAACTGTTGCCCATCCAGGTATTTACGGGTCTCTATTGCCAGCTTAGATCTAAAGATCAAATTGTCTCGCACTGGATTACGTCGTATATCGAGGTATCGATACTTCATGCGTAGATCATCACCGCCATCCGTTTCGTCCTCAATTGTAAAAGGTGGGACGAGCGATTCATTAAGAACCTCGAGTGTCTTCACTTCTATCTCGATATCACCTGTGGGACGATTTGGATTCTTGTTGCTACGCTCACGTACTGTTCCAGATATCCTGATCACATCCTCTCGGCCTAACTTGCGAGCACGCTCGCACAGCGCCACGTCATCCTCCATGTTAAATACGATCTGGGTAATACCATATCGATCTCTCATATCAATGAATGTCATCCCTCCAAAGTCTCTACTTACCTGTAACCATCC
This sequence comes from uncultured Saprospiraceae bacterium, assembly GCA_964505335.1. GTDB lineage: Bacteria > Bacteroidota > Bacteroidia > Chitinophagales > Saprospiraceae > GYS-P2D. Next base: position 8,894 of record CAZDHV010000123.1, read on the forward strand.
ACTTAACGTTACGGTCGAGCCGACATGCTCCATCCTCAATGCGCCACAGTCGTGTGATCTATACATGTTATTATCTTTTAATATAAGGCTGCAAAATTAGGGTTAATTGAACTTAAGAGCTGTCAGGGAGCGATTAATTTCAGTCTTGTAGCGAAAATGTTTGATAATGACTTGCATAATTATTGATTATGACCATATATTTATTGT
>CAZDHV010000124.1:0-1395 GCA_964505335.1 uncultured Saprospiraceae bacterium
TTCTGCTTCTGTCAAAGTTTTTTACAGGATTCATTTATGCAATTGCTGTCATCTTTACGTCTATATGATGAATTAAAGTCTGAAAGTTCATAACCCTCAATCCTTTTTTATGAAAAATCTTTCCATAAGTACGAGTATAATCGCTTTTGCATTGCTCACCTCACTACTTTGTCTACAGTGCAAGACCAATGAAACAGTATCAGATGAAGAGTATAAGGATGCCATCGAGGATTCTATCAAAGAAGCTGAGGAAGCGTTTTCACGTGAATCAACAGTTAATGTTGAAGATGTCCGGCATATCGATGATAGAACGATCACTGGGCAAGTTATTAGCGAGTTTGGAGATCCCTTAATTGGAGCTAGTATTATTGTAAAAGGGACTACTACAGGTACGATCACCGATGTTGATGGTTCTTTCTCACTAGTGATACCAGATGAGGCCACTACACTAATTGTGGGCTACACTGGATATGAGTCTCAGGAGGTGGATATTAGGACACTGTCTGAACTAGTAGTTAGTTTGAGCGCTGGAACGAGCTTAGATGAGGTGGTTGTTACAGGTTATAGTCGCAAGTCCAAAGCTTCGTCATCAGCAGATCATTCAGCGGTAGAATCATCTGCTCCAGCATCATCTGGCGCAGTTGCAGTCATGTCAAGGGCGTCAGATGCAATTGCCGTAAGAGGTGTAAGTAGTATTCAAGACCTCCCCACTGCGGGACAGATAACTGCAGGGGAATGGAACGATCTTCAAAACTGGAAAGATTGGTTGGACTTAACCACAGATCCCGACTATGTTAAGATGCAAGATCACTGGGGGATCTATCCTCAAGAGCGTATGTCTGTATATGTTCAGAACAGATCGAATCATCCTGTTGTCGGGGCGCAGGTAACCCTGACAGATCAGCAAGGCGAGATCATATGGGAGACAGTAAGCGATCATGCCGGGCATGCCGAGCTGTGGCCGAGTTTATTTAGTACCTCAAAAATTGAAAACTACCAGATTAGAGTGAACTATGACGATGAGGAGTACCTAAAAGGCGATGTGAAGTCAATCAGCAATGGATCTAATGATATCACCCTTCCCGTAGATTGCGACGTACGAGATGTGGTGGATATCATGTTCGTTGTAGATGCTACAGGATCTATGGGCGATGAAATCACCTTCTTGCAAAGTGAACTCACTGATGTCCTTGCCCGAGTTACTGAGGACAATCAGGATATCAGCTATAGAACGGGTGCAGTATTCTATCGTGATGATACGGACGATTACCTGACGAGAGTAAGTGACCTTACGACCAAGTCGGAGGAGACTATCGAATTTATCTCTCAACAAAATGCTTCTGGTGGAGGCGATTATCCAGAAGCAGTGGAGGCAGGTCTTGAGGAAGCCCTAGG
>CAZDHV010000124.1:1495-8942 GCA_964505335.1 uncultured Saprospiraceae bacterium
CTGGTGGAGGCGATTATCCAGAAGCAGTGGAGGCAGGTCTTGAGGAAGCCCTAGGCCAAGAGTGGTCTGAAGATGCCCTCAGCAAGATCATATTTCTCCTCCTCGACGCACCGCCGCATCATGATGACAAAGCAACTCAGATGATCCGAGAGCAAATAGCAGAAGCTGCAGCTGCAGGTATCAAGCTGATCCCTATTACAGCGAGTGGTATTAATAGAGAGACTGAATTTCTAATGAAGTACATGGCGGTAGTGACTAATGCTACTTATGTATTCATAACTGATGATAGCGGTATCGGTGGGGCGCACTTAGCGCCATTGGTAGATGACTTTGATGTAGAGAAACTAAATGACTTGTTAGTTCGACTCATAGGCAATTACACACATAACTATGCATGTAATCTCGACCTCCAGACGACGAGTCAGGATATCACACTATTTCCGAATCCTACGAGCAATCGAATCACCTTAAAGAGCCCTAATCCAATCACCAAGGTAGAAGTCTTGAGTAATACTGGTCGGGTACTCTTTACTGAAGAGGGCAATGATCAAACAGAACTGTCTGTACAGCTTGACAATTTGATCGATGGGGTTTATCAGGTAGCTATCTATAGTGGCGAGCAACGCCTTACTAAGAGTGTGATTAAAGTGGCAGGGTAGAGAAGTTCATGAGCTAGCCGTTTAATTGCTGTATAGATTGCTCCTTGAAGCATTCCTGAAGCTTAGTTTTGTAAATTAACTGGTCCGTCTATTGGAGTTTCCTTTAGTGAGATTTCATTAGATTGATGAATAAATGAAAATCAACCATGAGAACTATAATCTTACTTTGATTGCGTATATGATAGAATGAAAAGGAGTTTCTTAGTTATCGGAGCCATTCTCGGCTTATTCATTTTGACCACAGGATCATGTCGCCAGAAAGAGCAAAACACGGAGACAATATTTTTTGATTTAGCGCAACTCGACCAGACGAAAGTAGAGCTTGGAAAGGGTAACCCTGAGTATAGACCTGCCTTTGATCAGTTGATATTGGAAGCAGATCGAGCGCTGCAGGAAGGCCCATATTCTGTCACACATAAAGAGAAATTGCCGCCAAGCGGGGATAAACACGACTATGCGAGTTATTCCAGATATTGGTGGCCCGATCCAGAGAAACCTGATGGTCTGCCCTATATCAGGCGTGATGGGGACACCTATCCAGGGAGCCAGAGCTTGTCGGAATCTGATCGTCCGAGGATAGGAGCATTTGGAGTGAATACTGAAACATTGGGGCTTGCCTATTATCTGACTGGAGAAGAGAAGTATGCCAAGAAAGCAGCGGAGCTCTTACGGGTTTGGTTTCTTGATGAGGAGACACATATGAACCCCAATGTCAACCATGCTCAATGTAGGCTGGGTCATAATCTCGGCACTAAATCGGGTGTACTTGATAGTCGGCTTTTGATACGAGCATTAGAAGCATCGTTGTTGATCAAGGGGTCATCTTATCTAAGTGATGGAGAGTATGATCAATTGAGAGCATGGGTGGCGCAGTATTTTGAATGGTTAACTACGGACGAAATGGCTCTTGCGGAAGGTGCTTCCAAAAATAATCATGGCTCCTATTATGATGTTCAGGCATTATACTTCGCACTGTATGCTGGTAATCTCCATGCAGCTACTGATATAGCGCAGGACTTTATTGAAAAGAGGGTGCAGTCGCAGATTCGACTAGATGGATCTATGCCAGAGGAAATGGCACGTACTCGACCGCTGTTCTACAGCATGTATAACCTACATGCGATGTTTCTTGTGGCTCATCTGGCTGAGCGGATTGATGTAGATGTGTGGCAGGCTAATGAAGGCGATTCGCGGCTGAGAGCAGGATTAGACTTTTTAGTTCCTTATACTGATCCCAATAAATCGTGGCCACAGCCAGTACTAAAAGAGGCTGATCGTATGGAGTTATACCCAATCTTAAATATGGCTAATCGTGCCTATCCAGAAGGAGATTATCTAAAATTGGTGACTACATTACCAATCAAAGAAAGGAGCATCCATCGCATCAATCTGGTATCTCCCGTGATGCGCTAAGAGATGAACTATTTTTTTATTTCCCTTCACCAAGTTCTTCAACGATAAGCATTGCACCCGGCACAGGAGGATCAAATACATCAATCTCATTGAGTTTGATTAGATCTTTCAATTGAATGTTGAACATTTTAGACACCTCCTCAAGAGACTGCATTGGCTTTAAGATATGATATTTGTATCCTGCTTTATGCTCTCCTAATACTGCTACGTCCGACAATAGAAGTTCCCGAGAAGGGCCTACAGGTAATTCTTTTGGCTCGTCAAGAGTCTCAAGTGATGCAACGTTCAGCCCAGTATCAGCAAGAGTTGGTAGCAACTCAAGTGTTGTTAGCTTTTGTGCTCGCCTTCTCATATTTCCATATAGCAGCGATGTATAGTACTCTTGGATGTTAGCATGTGGACGATACTCAAGATTATTCCAAGTATCGTTGATGGCAACATAGTCGTACATAACTTTCTCAGGTAGTGTCAGGTAATAACCCCTAGTATTTTGAGGGATATAGCCCTTCAGGAAAGCCGGATTAAGCCTTTTAATCGTAGCTCGGTCTAATCCAGTTTTTTTACTGATGTCTGAGAATGTGGTGTATTCGTATACTTTAACTGTAGCAAGCGCTTCAGTAGAGTTCTCTATGATAGGTTCCAAACCGTGATGTTGGAAATAATTCATTACATAGCTTATCGCTACATACTTAGGCACATATCTACGTGTTTCTTTAGGCAGATATGACTTGATATTCCAAAAGTCGGTGTACCCATTTGTAGCACTTCTTCGAGTGGCTTTTTTCACACCTCCTGGGCCGCAATTATAGGCAGCAAGGGCTAAAGACCAATCGCCGAACTCATCATATAAATCACTCAAGAATCTAGCTGCAGCTTGAGTTGATCTTATTGGATCTTTTCGTTCATCAATGGTGCTATTAATGGTTAAGCCATATATTTTACCAGTACTTGAGATAAACTGCCATAGACCAACAGCGCCTGAATTAGATCGGGCTGTAGGTATTAATGAAGATTCTACTGCTGATAGATATTTTAGCTCGGTCGGTAGACCAGCTTTCTGAAATTCATTGTCGTATATCGGGAAAAACTGTCCTCCTCGTCCTAAGAGAACCTCACTTCCTTTTCTATAACCTTTAATGTATTCATTGATTATTGAATGAACTTCTGGAGTATATTTTAACTCCACATCATTGGTCATGTTGTCCAAACGCTCTCTCAGTTCATCTGGTGACACAGAGTGATAAGCGGAAAAGTCCGTCACATTAGCTCGAACCGAGCTAATACAGAATAGGAATATTACACTTACTGCGAATCGCTTCGCAATAAATTTAATTTTGCTCATGGGACCGTTTTTAAATTATCGGCTATATGGGTTGACTGATTAACGCATAATTATGTGGGCAATCGTATGGAAAACCCTAATAAAATACTGTACATATTAAAATAAATGCACATGTGTTAACAAGTCGATTGCAAATATAGAGCACAGTGTACTACTGTGCAATAATTAACATATAAATAAAAATTATAATATATCACGTACCATAAAACAATAAGTGTGCCAATCTAGAGCAGCTTGGCAGCGGCGAGCATATTTCTATCACTCATCTTCGGACCGATGAGTTGTAGGCCGTGAGGCATGCGATTGTTGTGAACCTGTGGAGCCGATATTGCGGGGAGTCCACAGATATTAGCGAGCACAGTAAATATATCAGATAGATAGATGCTGACAGGGTCATCACTGTTCTCTCCAATAGGCCAGGCAACATCAGGGGTGGTAGGGATCAGGATAAAATCGTGGTTCTCAAATATGTCTTGGATACGATCAGTGATTAACCGTCTAACCTTCTGAGCTTTATTAAAGTAAGCATCGAAGTAGCCGACACTGAGCACGAACGTACCCATCATAATTCTACGCTTTACTTCCAGTCCAAACCCTTTTGACCGATTGTCTACATATAATTCTCTGAGGTCTTTGCTTTGACTTTGTTGTAGTCCATAGCGGATCCCATCATATCGATTGAGATTAGATGAAGCCTCTGCAGTGGTCAATACATAATAGCATGGTACCAGATAGTTGAGTAGATCGAATGAGACCTCCGTCACTTCATGCCCTTCAGATCGCAACTGATCAATTTTAGATTGTAGTGACTTGCGTATCTCTGGTGAGATACTGTCATGATGTAGAGCTTCGGCGAAATAGGCGAAGCTAGATTTTTCTGAGGTCTTCGGTTTATCATAGATCTGAAGACTGGTGCTGTCCATGGGGTCATATCCTTCTACCACAGTGAGGGCAGTAGATATGGTGTCTAGGTCTTTGGATAATAATCCAATCTGATCAAATGAAGAGGCGTAGGCTATCAAGCCATATCGAGAGATACGACCATAAGTAGGTTTCATCCCATAGACACCACAAAATGCTGCGGGCTGACGTACGGAGCCTCCAGTATCACTTCCGAATGCGAGTAGGCAAGTATCCATCTGAACTGAAACTGCCGCTGCGCCACTACTACCGCCCGGGATCCGGCTTGGATCTTGACCATTGAGTGTTGGTCCATAAGCGCTATTCTCATTAGATGATCCCATGGCAAACTCATCACAGTTAGTTCTGCCGATGATGGTCATATCTTGAGCCAATCCCGACTCTATGGCTGTGGCGGTAAACTGTGAAGTAAATCCCTTGAGCATCTTAGACGAGGCCGTCACTGTGTGATCCTTATAACAGAGGACATCCTTGATGCTTGCCACACAACCAAATAGCGTTCCGAGCTGGTCCGGGTGATCCTTTATTTTTTGATCGAGGGCTTTAGCTTGCGCTAGGACCTCTTCTTCAAATACCTGGACATAAATATTGAGATTTTGACAATCGCCAATGCGCTTGAGATACTCCGACACCAACTCTACCATGGTAGTTGTCCCATCAAGAAGGTCTTTTTGTATCTGTGCTAATCCCATATTACGCCTATCCTTATGATTTCAATAATTCGATAGTCTCATCGAGAGACAGCGATTGTTGCTCTCCCGACTGTAACTCCTTTATACTTAGGGTCTGATCGGCCACTTCTTGATCTCCAATAATTAGGGCATACTTGAACCCCCGAGCATTGGCATATTTCATCTGTTTCTTAAACTTGGCTGCTTCGGGATAGATATCTATAGAAATCCCTGCTTGCCTGATATGCTGAGCACAACGAAAAGCATAATTCAAAGACTCTTCGTCAAAGGATAAGAGAATTGCAACAGGGCTCTGAGAAGGGATACTGTCTAACTTCCCCAGTTCTTTCATCACGTCGTAGATACGCTCCGCACCAAAGGATATGCCGACTCCGGGCATGTCCTTCAATCCAAACTGACCAGTTAGATCATCATATCTTCCTCCACCACCGATACTGCCCATCTGGACATCATCGGCGGTCACCTCAAATATGCAACCGGTATAGTAGCTGAGTCCTCTTGCTAGGGTCAAGTCTAAGCCAATATTGTTATTGACGCCTATGGGATCGATAAACCGGTGGAAACTTTTAAGTTCTTCAACACCTTCCATGCCCACTTTACTATTAGCCAATAATGAAGATACTTCTGCTAATGAAGTCATAGACAACGAACTCAAAATAGTCTTTGAGGCATGTTCTGAAATGCCTTTAGACGTCATCTCTATTGCCACCTTTTCGCTTCCTATTTTATCCAATTTATCAATGGCCACTGCCATGGCTGCAAAGTGATCATTGGCTCCTGCGACCTCAGCTATCCCTTCAAGGATTTTTCGATTGTTGACTTTTATACTGACAGCAACGTCAAGTGCTGTAAATACCTCATCATAGATCTTGACCAGTTCTGCTTCGTATAACAGAGACTTTGAGCCCACAACATCTACATCACACTGATAAAACTCTTGATATCTACCTTTCTGTGGTTTATCTGCGCGCCAAACCGGACTGATAGCATAGCGTTTAAAGGGAAAGGACAGATCGTTCTGATGCATGACGACATATCGAGCGAAAGGCACTGTGAGATCGTATCTCAACCCTCTCTTGGAAATAGAGCTCGTTAGTTTTTTAGAGTCTTTATTATTGAGCGCATCCTGATCCGCTTTGCGTAGATAGTCCCCATTGTTAAGCACTTTGAACAAGAGTTGATCTCCTTCCTCCCCATACTTGCCAGTGAGGGTCGACAAGCTTTCCATAACTGGAGTCTCTATCGGGAGATATCCATACTTCTGAAATATCGTTTCAATCGTGTTGAAGATATATCTCCGGTTGAGAACCTCCTCTGGAAGGAAGTCTCTGGTGCCTTTGGGGATTGACGGTTTACTCATATCAATACCAATACTGAATTACCATGCTGAACTAAATTGCCGTAAGAATCTGACGTCATTTTCGAATAACATCCTGATGTCTTTAATGCCGTAATTTTGAAGTGCCGTTCGCTCGATACCTATACCAAAGGCATAACCGGTATATTTTTCAGGATCGATATCACAATTAGACAGCACATTAGGATCCACCATGCCACAACCCAACACCTCGAGCCATCCAGTACCTTTAGTTAGTTTTCTTGCCTCAGCTGTATCAGTGCCCATCCATACATCCATCTCAGCACTGGGCTCCGTAAATGGGAAATAGCTTGGCCTCAATCTGATCTCAGTTTGTGCGCCGTACATCTCACGAGCAAAGTAGAGTAGGGTCTGTTTCATATCTGCAAATGATACATTCTCATCAATATAAAGGCCCTCCACTTGATGAAACTGACAGTGTGATCGTGCTGAAATTGTCTCATTACGATAGACCCTGCCAGGTGCGATTATTCTAATCGGTGGTTTCTGAGTTGTCATCACCCTGGCTTGTACCGATGAAGTGTGCGTACGCAAGAGGCGTTCCGTGCTATTACTCAGGTAGAACGTGTCCTGCATATCTCGAGCGGGGTGGTGCTCAGGCGTATTCATGGCGGTAAAATTGTGCCAGTCATCCTCAATCTCACGATTTTCAGCTACCACGAATCCCAAGCGACTGAATATATTGATCACTCGATTGAGGACTAAGCTTACGGGATGTCTAGATCCCAGTCTCAGTTCTGCAGGAGGAGCTGTCAGGTCTAAGTCCTGATATTTTTGCTCGGACTCAGCAGCATTGACTCCCGCACTGAGGGCATCATATTTTTCTTGAGCAGTTGTTTTAACCTTATTGAGCAGTTGCCCAAAATCGCGCTTCTTTTCATTAGGTATATTTCTAATCTCACCGCCCAATGGCTTAAGGATGTTCTTGCTCCCCAAGAACCTAATTCTGAACTGCTCTAGTGCATCAGCTTCTGTGATGCTGGCACCGTTTATCTCTGATAAGAGTTCTTCGAGTTGATCAAATACTGCAAGCGACATGCTC
>CAZDHV010000125.1:0-8927 GCA_964505335.1 uncultured Saprospiraceae bacterium
AAGCCGATTAACCTTAATTAACCTTAGATACAGCTTAGTTAACCGCCTTTGGTATAGCCTCCCTATACATTTGACTCATCACTAACATAACACACACTATGCAAGCTTTTAAAACACTATTATTTGTAGGAGTCATCTTATGTACTACACTACTTTTATCTGCACAAAAGTCAGGGTTGATTACCTATTCTGAAGTCACTAAGCTCGAGCTTGAGGGAATAGAAGGATTGAACTTAAAGGATATGATGCCGAGCGAGATGGGAGCGTCCAAAGCGCTCTATTTTAATCAGTTAACTACTGTGTACAGAGATGCTGACGATCATGTCAATGAGGACATAGAAATGGAGTCCGATGATGGATCTTTTCAGATGGTCTTCAGTACAGGCAGCGCCGTTGAAGAAATATTATATACGGATCTGAACGAAAGAAAGAGTCTTCACCAAACTGAATTTATGGGTAAAGAATTCCTGATAACATCGGACATCGAAAAAGCCAAATGGAAGATCACTGATGAGCGCATCAAATACCTGGACTTCGTCTGTCAGAAGGCAGTGCGAACAGAGACCATCCCTTCGACACCTGGAACGGATGGAGAACCTAAAGAACGAGAGATCGTAGCCTGGTTTACGCCAGAGATCCCATTGCCCATAGGCCCCGACAACTATGGCCAGTTACCTGGTGCAGTACTCTTAGTATCGGTTGACGAAGGCAAGACTGAGATCAAGGCGACGGCAGTTGATTTAGAGGTCGACATAGCCGAGCGCTTGACCGCACCGACCAAAGGCCAGAAAGTAACCCCTGAAGAGTACGACCAAATCATTGCCGATAAAATGAAAGAACTCCAAGAGAGCTATAATAATAAAGAAGGTGCTTCCTTCATTATTAGAGGTTAGCATCTACTATTAGGTTTGATGCCCTAAGCATTGCTGACTGTACGTACCGGGCCCTTCTGGCCATTCATTTACTTCAATTCACTCCCTAATCATATCTGTCATGAGATATATCCTAACTCTATGCCTAATAGTGATGACTTTGATTGCGACCTATGCACAGTCTACAGTACAGGGATCTGTACTCGATGAACATCAACAATCACTTATAGGAGCCACGGTTGTACTGCTAGAACCAGTAGATTCTTCGATGGTGGCCTTTGCGATATCGGATTCGGATGGTCTGTTTACCATTGATCAGGTGGATTCAGGAAGCTATGTCTTGCAGATCAGCTTTGTGTCGTATGGCACCAAGACAACTCCTGTAGAAATCGGTGGCGAGCGGAAGAATCATCTGGGCTCATTTAGCTTGACTCCTACGACAGAGATCTTGCAGGAGATTACTGTCAAGGCGGAACACATTCCTATGGGAGTGATCGGAGATACGATCAGTTACAATGCAGCAGCATTTAAAACAAAGCCCGGTGCCACTGTTGAAGATCTTCTCAAGAAACTGCCTGGGGTGGAGGTGCAGCGAGATGGAAGTATTAAAGCGATGGGCGAAGATGTCAACAATGTATTAGTAGATGGCAAGGAGTTTTTTGGTGATGACCCACAGATCGCAACGAAGAATCTTGACGCTGAGGCAGTTGAGAAAGTGCAGGTGTTTGACAAGAAATCTGACATAGCTGAGTTTACTGGCATCGACGATGGAGAAGAGGAGAAGACAATCAATCTGAAGCTAAAGGAAGATTATAAGAATGGGGGATTTGGAACTGTTGGTTTAGCTGGTGGCACGGAATCTACCTATGACGGAAAGCTCAATTATAATCGCTTCTCACCTCAGATGCAGGCAGCTGTGATAGTGAGTGGTAACAACATCAACAAGCAGGCATTCTCATTCAATGAATATATCAGCTTTATGGGAGGGATAGGAAATGCCATTGCCAATAACAATTCTGGTCTGAGCTTCGGCGAGTTTGGAGGTGGGACACCGCAGGGTATTACGGATAACCTCTCTTCAGGGCTCAACTTTAACTATGACTTTTCCAAGAAGTTATCTCTGACGAGCCACTACTTCTATCAGTTGTCAGATCGCAATCTTGATCAACAATCCTCGGCAAGTCAGTTTGCCGATGACATCACTTTTGAAACAGTGGGGCAGTCCACGTCAGACCGACTCAATAAGAATCATCGCTTCCAAGCCAATCTGAAGTATAAGCCGAATCCATATACTCAGATCAGTTGGAAGAATACGCTCTCATCCATTTCTAACCTGACTACAGTTATAGGCAACACAGAATTTTTGCAATTAGGTCTGCTCACAGGCCGCACTACTACCGATCTCTCTGAAGACAACGGGCAATTAGGAATTGATGGGCGATTGATCTTCAGAAATAGATTTAAGAAGAAGGGTAGGAACTGGATCAATACAGCAAATTATCAATATGGTGTTATAGATGAAGAAAGCAGCCTCGAAAATCAAATCAACAATATCGTTTCATCGATTGATATCGTCCAGAATCAGCGATATAATCTGGAGAAAAGCGGTTTGAAAGTAGAAAGTGCTTATACAGAGCCACTGTCAACGAAAGTGTTTCTAAGTGGCAAATATGGTTATCAGATAGAAGAGGAATCCCCAGAAAGATTGTTTTTTGATATCCTCGATGAGCAGGGTATACTCAACGACGAGTTGAGTAGATCTTATGTGAAGCGTAACACAGTTCACAATGGCAGCGTGAGCATCAGGAGAAATGCCAAAAAGCTGAAGATGACGGCAAGAATAGGATTGCAATCCTCTCAGATACGGGGTGTAATCCAAGATGATGCCGCCAGCCCTATCGAAGATCTGAATAATCAATCGACCCATGCCTTGCCCCATGCGAGACTGGATATCGATCTATCAAAAAAGGCATCCATAGACCTGACGTACAACACAGCTGTAGTACTGCCAACCCTCGAGCAGTTAGCGCCCCTACCAGATAATACGAATCCTAACTTGCTTCGGTTAGGTAACCCAGAATTGGTGCCAAGTTATACGCATAGCTTCGGTGTAGACTTTCGATCCATTGATCAATTCAACTTTAGGAACTTCTTTGCAAACCTCCATTTCTCCCTTGTAAACAACCAGGTGATCAATGCGCTGACTGTTGAACCGAGTCTCTTGAGGATTTTACGTCCGATCAATTCGGACTCTTATGCCAGCCTCCGGTCGTATCTCTCATACTCTTCACCGATACGACCGCTGAAGATGAAGTACACCGCTTCGACTAGGGTGAGGTGGTCGACGTATGATTCATTCATCAATGAGAGTCTTACTTCTGTCAATGAGGTTATCAGCTCGCTATCGCTGAATGTCGAAAATCGTAAGAAAGAGAAGTTGGATCTATCAACAGGTATAGATCTGAGCTTGACTAATAGGAGATACGATGCGAATGAAGATTTCAATCAGTCCTTTTTCAATTACTCTGCATTCGTCGATGGCGTGATTTATATCGGCGAGACCTGGGCGTTGTCGAGCATCTATGACTATAGATTTTTCAGTGGTGAGTTTTTTGCCGAGAGTCAGAGCTTTCACTTGTGGCACCTCTCGGTTAAGAAGTCGTTTGAGCAGGGGAAGTTTGCAATTACACTACAGGTTAATGATGTGCTGGATCAAACCAGAGGAGTCGAGCGCTTTGGTGGGCTGAACTCGTTGTCTGACCAGAGATTTAATACCAGGTCGAGGTACCTTAACTTGGGCGTTGTGATGAAGTTGGGAAAGAGGAAAAAGCGGGCGGGGTTGGCTTTATAGGGTGAGAAAAGGGGTATGGTCATAAGTACTCACAGACAGGTGTAGAGTATTCTTAGCTTAAAAGATATCTCAGTCAGGCCTTTTACCCTGAACATAACTGAAGTTGAGTTGCTAAGAAGCGAGTGGGGCGCTCATAAACTGTGGGTAGCGGGAGCAGCCTTGTAAGCAGAGCTATTTTATGAGCTTGATTTTGGGTACTTTTCATCTAAGGAAAAGTACAAATAGATAATGATTTGGTGCCAATAGATAGCTTGATCAAAAACCTGATAGTGTATATTACGTTCTTTGCTCAACAACTGTTTTGACTATCGATTAACCATTTGTTCTTGTCACTTTTTTATCGAAAAAAGTAACCCTGCCTCGCCGGCAGGCGGGCAAAAACTCGTCGCCCTAAGGCTCTGCTAAGGCTGCTGGCTACCCATCCACTTAGTGGTTCACTCCTTTAGATGTCTCCCAGACATCTATCCTTCGGAATCAGTCGATTACCCACTTGAGTGCGACAGGCTAAGCGCAAGTAACCGACAATTTTCAGTGGCAGTAATCCCCTCACTCATCAATCCCGAATGCCCTCACACCTGACAACAAGTTCATAAGTGCTTCCTCATCTCCAACTGTTCGACCTCTCTTGATTGGAGTTTGGACGGCTGCTGCAGTAGAATCAATAGGCTGTCGGTTGTTGCTTGCTAATGGATATTGAGCTGATCCAATTGAATCAATTGCAAATGTATAAGAGATGTCTGGAGCTGTAGAATCTTTAGGTACATTAGTAATCGCTGAGAACAGTGGAGTAGTGGGTTGTCAACTCAATAGATATCCTGCCTCGCCGGCAGGCGGGCTCGGTCGTACCTTCCTCGATATGAAAAAAAAGGGCATCGTTTTAACATTTTATCATCGGTACTGCAAGGAGATATCTTATAACGCCTTAGCCTCCGCAAGAGCTTTGAGTCTGTTGTTCATATCTATAAATCCTTGCGTAGTCTCGGTATCCAATTTCTTTTTAAAGAGTCCCACAAGGATTCCGCTAAACGATTCTTCATGTCTAAAAGTGGTGGAGCCATCTCCATTATCAATGAGCACAAAACTATGTTCCCCATCGAAGAGGCCTTTTAAAAAGAGTTTCCCAACCCACCTTACTTCTTGGTTAGTGTTATAGACTAATACTTTGGGCTTAAACTTCATACCTCCAGCATTAATCTTTACTTTTTCTCCAACGATAAAATCGCCTTCTACATTGGTGATAAAAGGGTTCCAGTTTTCGTAGTCAGAAAAAGCGGTTAGAACTTCCCAGACTATTTCTGGTGGTGCTGAGATATGAATCGAAGTTTTGATTTCTTTTTGGGCCATAATATGAAGTGTTGAAAAGCTTAGAAAAATGGAGATGAATAAATTTTGCATCATGATCATCACATTGGATTAATGCAAATTAAGGCCTCCTGATAGCGGCTTATCTTGACATAGATCAAGAAATCATTTTCCTTCTCACCCTGCTCAATGTCTCTGGGGTCATCCCCAACATGGAGGCTATGTATTGCAACGGCACTTGTAAGAAGATATCTGGGTTCACCTCCAATAGGTTCTTTACTTTTTCTTCCGCTGTCATAGACAGTTGACCAAATACTCTATTCTCAAGAGTAACGAAGCATTTGGCAATAAACAGCTTTTCGAGTTCTGCCCAGTTTTGAACAAGATTGCTAATTGACTGATAGTCTTCTCGCGAAATTGTATATAGCTCGCAATCCGATAAGGCCTGAATATTCCACCTCGATGGTGTGCCAAATATGAAACTGGACAAATCTGTTATAAACATCCCATGATTTGAGATCCATTGAGTAATCTCTTTCTCACCACTTTCACTATAGGCATACACTCTCAGGTAACCACTTTTGACAAAGTGTATGCTTTGAGCAAATTGATCCATCTTCAGAAGATATTCGTTCTTCTTCAATGTTGTATTGGTGAATAACTGACCAACCGAAGACAGGTCATTCCCTCCAATGCCGAAGTAGGTTTCAATGTATAATTCTATCTCTTTCATTACTTAACGCCGTTCCTTTCCTTCGAGATGGCAGCCCACCCACTTCGTGGTTCCCTCCTTTAGATGTCTCCCAGACATCCATCCTTCGGAATCAGTCGGTCATGCTGTTCCCTTCTTTCGAGCACTGTTGTACTCGACTCTTCGAGACCAGTCGGTTATCTACGAGATCAGTCGGTCATCCGGCATGCTCAGCCAGAAACCCTTCCACGTGCTTCCAGTACGATTCGTGTCCAGCACTCTTTTCCCATAGTGCTTTGGAGCCATGGTGTCCTTTGTCCTCTGGCAGGTAGTGCGCCTTAGATGTTGAAGGGATGCTTTCGTAGATCGCCTTCCAGTTGTTATACTCATTCTTAGCTGAGGTGATAAACACGGGAGTCTCAAGACCAGCTGCATAATCCGCTATTTTCTTGCCTTCGTAGGTGAAGTATTCTCCTGGAGCGAAAGAGAGTATCGCAGAAACCTGATCGGCATATTCGTTTCCGAGAATGAGCACGAGAGAAGAGGAATAAGAACTACCCCAAAGAATGACTTTGTCCGTGTCGAACTCTTCTAATGAAAACTCTATGGCTGCTCTGAGGTCGACTATTGCATCTGCAAATTCGGTGTTCTTCTTTGCTGCTTTAGCCTCTTTATTAGTTTCATTCGCTACGCCATTGACCCCCTTGCCCGATCTTTGGTCTATAGCAAGACAAGTGTAGCCGAGGGCATTTAGCTTTGGAGCAATTTCGATATACTCTCCTCGACTATATCCCGCCTGATGAAAGAGCAGAATGACTGGTTTGCTGCTATTCTCAACTTCATAGATATCTGCTGTAATGGGCACGCCATCTTTGGACTTAATCGTAGTTGTCCTAACCTCTTTAATGGTATTTGAATTCATAGCCTGGTCATTAGGGTTAGCCTGCTCAATGTGATCTGTTGCGCTTGAGGTGTCTATATTACTGGTAGAACTACCATCCTTACAAGATAGAAGAACTGCCAATGCCGTGAGTAAGATGAATGTATATCTCATGTTCTGATGTTTATATATCTATTAGAGGAGAGCCTCTTTGGTGAGCTCAACAGTGTGTATAACCAACCATAGTCGATTTCGGTTTAATAGACATGGCCTTATTCTGAGCGAGATCTACGAAAACTCGCTCACCAAATTTCGCAGCATGGTCATACATAGATCCAGCTGCTCCTTGGCGACAAACTCATTAGCTCGATGAGCTTGTGCAATATCTCCAGGTCCACAGATCACCGACTCAAATCCCGCCTCTGCAAATTGTCCTGCTTCAGCGGCATAGGCAACGGCAGTCAGGTCGTTCCGTCCCGATAGTTTCCGCACCAATGGCACTATGCTTAGATGCTCTGGCGTATCCAGGGCTGGCACATTAGAATGACTCTCTTGAGTAGAAATGGCAAAGTCTGGAAAGCGCTTCCTGTTCTCTTGTTCCAACTCTCGGCAGTAGTCTTTAAATTCTGCAAGTATGTCAACGGCCTTATCTTTAGGGATGACCCTAACATCCCAATAAAAGCTCGCAGCATCAGCAATGACATTGGGAGCTATGCCGCTTTTTTCCATTAGCCCACAGTGTATCGTGGTGTGTGGTGGTGTAAACCGATCATCCACCTGACCAGCATCAATAAGACTATTCATCTTGGCTTCCAGCCACAAGATTAACCGTGCCGCTTCATTGATAGCACTGACTTCCTGCCGTATCCTACTGCTATGCCCTGCGGAACCATTAACCGTAGTGTTGTAGATGACGATGCCTTTCTGTCCAACGGCGGGCTGCATCATCGTTGCTTCACCTATTATGGCATACTTGGGGCGTTCGCTGTAGTGGCTCATAATATCTGCTGCGAGTTCAGGTGCCGACAGACAACCAATCTCCTCATCATAGCTAAACGCAAAGTAGATCGGTATAGACAGATTCGCAGCTTTAAACTCTGGCACCATCGCCAGGCAGCAGGCTATAAATCCTTTCATATCACAGCTGCCTCGAGCATAGACCTTGCCATCACCTTTATCTGTCAGCGTGAAGGGCTCCGAAGTCCATGGCTGCCCCTCAGTAGGTACGACATCCATATGTCCCGATAATACGAGGCCACCATCTACAGCAGGCCCTATCCTGCAGTGGATCGATCGTTTGGTACCCTCTGGATTCGGTAAAGTTCTGAAGGTCACCCCATGCTCTGTGAGGTAGTTTTCTATCCATTCTGCTATGCTGATGTTGCTCTCGCCACCCAAGACCGGGAAGGAGACCAACTTTGATAATATGTCTACTTGATTCATAATTCTATTGATGAGGTCAACGGCTTAGTTAACGCTAAGCTAATTAATCAATAGGAATGGTCCTGATGCATTTTAGCCCGAGAGGGATTAAAATTTGTTTCAAGACAAAAATGAAAGCCAAACCGGCGAGGCATAAGCTTATATTTGGAAGCCTTCGAGTCATTCACTATTCACCACCATTTAGCCAATGACATGCGATTGCATCCATCGTTCACTAGCTATATCCAATCAACACACTAACAACCAAAAACACCAAACTAACTAATAGAATCGTCAACATAAATGGCGCTATAAATCGTAACCACCGATCAAAGGGTACTCTCGCCATGCTCAACATAGCGATTAGTCCACCGAGGGTGGGGTTGACAAGATTGGTGACGCCATCTCCGATCTGAAAAGCCAGTATGGTTACTTGCCTGTTGAGGCCTACTATGTCGCCGATTGGAATCATTACGGGCAGGGTAGCCAGCGCCTGCCCACTTCCAGATGGTATCATAAGATTCATGATACATTGTGACAATGACATGATAACCGCCGAAGCATAGATCGGCATTGACAGCAGCACTTCTGAAAGGTGATAAGCAATGGTATCGCTGATGGTGCCCATCTCAAGGATGACCTTTATCGTTGTGGCGATGCCAACCATAAATGCGCCAGGGGCTACTACGGATACGGCATGTAGGGCTGTCTCGCTAATCTCTTTGGGAGAGAGTCTGGCGACGATTCCCGAACCAAGCGCCATGATGATGAACATAGCCGAGATTTCTTGGAGATACCAGTGGTAGTTAAATATACCGAATAGCATGATCGCCATGCCCCCTAAAAACACCAAGGCCACCAACCAATTGTTGACGCTCATGCTATAGTCTTCCAGCTTCTTAGAGAGCG
>CAZDHV010000126.1:0-4366 GCA_964505335.1 uncultured Saprospiraceae bacterium
TGCTACGACGTCCTTCTCTGAAGGATTGTAGCTCAGCTTGGCATTCATATCAAAGAAGAACACAGATGGCTCTGTCGAATTTATCTCGAGACCATCTATGTCTGGTGGCACCTCAGTGTCTTCAAAAACACCTAATATATCCCGGAATAATTGACTCTGGATTAGATCTGTATAGGAACGCCTGCCGCTAATCGTCAGTGACCCTTTGTTAAATAACGGGATCTGCAGATTAGCACGAGCATTGAGCAAGTTAACACCTACATTACCATGGAACTCGGTAGGATTACCCGTGTTACCCGTAAGATCGACAACACCAGATAATCGACCACCATACTTGGCCGGAAAGGCGCCCTTGAAGAGTTGCACATCCTTAATGGCATCGGCATTAAAGGCTGAGAAAAATCCAAAGAAGTGATCTACGTTATACACCGTAACCCCATCGAGTAGGACAAGATTTTGATCTGGCGTGCCTCCCCTAACGAAGAGGCCAGAGCTATTCTCATTACTGGCACTAACCCCAGGCAACAGCTGCAATGATCGGAATATGTCTACCTCTCCAATATTAGGTAGCAGGGATAATTGTTTCGGCGAAATCTGAATAGAACTAATACCTTCTGATGCATTGAGGACCTTATAGGATCGTCCGCTGATGACCAGCTCATCCAATAAAACACCGGTGGACAAGTCGATCTTAAAATCTGTTATGTCATCCGATCCAGCTTCGATGAAGATTTCCTTGGTTGCATAACCTACATACGCAATCTGCAAGCTGAAGCTATCGGTTGGTGCATTGAGTAGTGCGAAGTAACCATCAACATTCGTTGAGGCTCCTGTATTGGTGCCCTTGATCACCACATCGGCAAATGGCAATCGTTCTTGATTATCCTCACTTTGGATGATTCCAGAGAGCGTACGTTGCCCAATAACACACTGTGCAATCATCAGTAGTGCTACAATGGATAAAACTCGGACGACCATAATTCAACTATTATATTCCAAACATGAAATGTTTGTATGTTCTAATGAAAATATATCAATGAACATGCTGAAAAAATCAACAAAACCGAAAACCTCAATTCACGGGTAGATGGAAACTGCCTCTACAATGCCCACCAGTCACGACATCCAATATAAATAACACTGAATAAATTCACACGAATTGATACGTATCCAAATTGACACTATTGGCTATCTTAAGACCCATGAATCCATCAAACATCAGTTTAATCGACACCTCTGGAGGGCAGTTTGCTACACGGATATATGGCGACCTGCATAGGCCGCCGCTGATGTTAGTACATGGATGGCCGCAATCCAGTTATTGTTGGCATCATGTCACGCCGTTTCTTCTCGACTATAGAGTGATAGCTGTAGACCTACGTGGGATGGGCGATAGTAATCGTGCTATTGAGGAAGCTCACTATACCAAGGACCAGATGGCATTGGATCTATTCGCAGTAGCCGATGAGCTTGGTATTGATCAATTCTATTTGGGTGGACATGACTGGGGTGGCGCTATCGTCCAAGAGATGGCCCTATTACATCCTGAGCGTATCTCAAAGCTCATCATCATGAACATGGTTCTGATCAACAATCCGATTGGGGAGCAGAAGGTGTCAGAGATACTTATAGAGAGTCATTATCGATCTTCGTGGTATCAACATTTCTTAAGTATAAAGGACTTTCCAGAGGCGATATTAGACGGCAAAGAGCATATATGGGTCCGTTTTTCAGTCGGGGCATCAGCAATCCCATTCCTGATGATGCTATCGCCGAATATATCCGCTGCTACAAGATTCCCAATACTATAACCACTGCTGCCAATCTCTACCGTACCCTCAGAACAGATCGCCAGCGATGGAAAACCTACAGTGGCAGGCAGATTGAGATCCCTACCCTCATTATCCATGGCGAGCTTGATCCTGTAATTATTAGAGAATATCTGATCGGCGCAGACCAGATATATCCGAGTCTCAGTATACAACATCTCAAGGGCGGACATTTTATCTGCGATGAACAACCTCAAGCAGTGGGAAACGCCGTTTCAAAGTTTTTGTCGACAGCCACAGGCAATATTTGACTAGGTGAACATAGTTTCATTGGGCGATTAGCTTATAATTGCAGGTTCTAATATGACTAAACTATAATTATGAATCATCAATCTGACCGATTGGGGAAAGTCCTTATTGATGGCGAAGCCTATTACAAAATAACAGATTCGGGAAGACTCAGACCATTTTTCATGAGTATCACCAGTGCTTATGACCATTGGTTATTCATCTCGAGCAATGGTGGTCTCACCGCTGGTCGCAAAAATTCGGAGTACGCATTATTCCCATATTATACTGATGACAAGGTTACTGAATCGGTAGACCTTACAGGTGCGAAGACCATCATTAAAGTAACAGGAGTTACTCAAGATCACTACTGGGAGCCTTACTCCAATAATGCTTATAAGCAATACAACATCACGCAGAACCTCTATAAGAATAGCCTCGGCAACAAGGTCATTTTTGAAGAGATCAATGAAGACTTAGGTCTCACCTTCAGCTATCAATGGTTATCATCTGATGAGCATGGCCTCATACGACGATCGAGGATCCTGAATCAGGGTGATAATGAAATCAATATCGAATTTATTGATGGTTTATTAAATATAGTCCCGGCAGGCATCGGCAGCGGTCTGCAAAATAGCTCAAGCAATCTAGGAGATGCCTATAAGCGCTCAATCCTAGATGCCCGCAGTGGTTTAGGCGTGTATGCCTTGAGTGCAGTAATAGTAGATAGAGCAGAACCCAGTGAAGCTCTCAAGGCGAATGTCATCTGGTCAACTGGATTATCTAATCCTACGCATCTATTATCGGCTCAGCAGCTCGATAAGTTCAGAATTGGAGCTGCCATATCAGGAGAGCTTGATGTCAAAGGTGAAAAAGGAGCATACCTGCTACACAGTAGTATAACGCTATCTGCTCATCAGTCTGCTGATTGGCGCATTGTTGCTGATGTCAATAAGAATCATACAGCAGTATTTGACTTGATACACAAGCTCACTTCTGATGCTGACCACTTGATGGCGGAGTTAGAAGCAGCAATAGCTCTAGGCGATCGAGACTTGCTACAACTCGTGGCATCTGCGGATGGACTTCAGAAGAGCTCTGATGATCTTAAGGATGGTAGGCACTTCGCCAATGTCATGTTTAACATCATGCGTGGAGGGATCTTTGACAATGACTACCAAATAGAAAAGTCGGACTTTCTGACCTATCTGCGCAAGGCTAATGTCTCACTCTATGAGACTCATCATAATGTCTTAGATCAGTTGAGCGATGAGTTTTCAGTCTATGACTTACAGGATCAGATAGGTGCACTCAATGCTCCTGCATTTACTCGCCTGGCTATAGAGTACTTACCACTCAAGTTTAGCCGTCGACATGGTGATCCAAGTCGACCTTGGAACAAATTTTCCATTAATCTAAAAAACCAATTAGATGGATCTAAAATATTAGACTATCAAGGCAATTGGAGAGATATCTTCCAAAACTGGGAGGCCCTGTCGCTATCCTACCCTGCCTTTATCAATGGCATGGTGTATCGATTTCTCAATGCATCAACATTCGATGGGTATAACCCCTACCGAGTCACCAAGGATGGATTCGATTGGGAGGCTATTGAACCAGATGATCCATGGTCTTATATAGGTTATTGGGGTGATCATCAGATCATCTATTTATTGAAGCTATTAGAATGTCTGCAACGCTATCAGCCTGCAGAGTTACATAGATTGATAGCCGAGAATGTATTTACCTATGCGGCGGTACCGTATAGAATCAAGTCTTACGAAGACATACTTGCTGATCCTAAGAGCACTGTAGACTTCGATCGTAGCTGGGATGAAGCTATTCGGGAGCGACGAGATCAGATGGGATCAGATGGTGCGCTATTAGCGACTCCAGATAAGAAGATCTACCACGTCAACTTCATCGAAAAAATCCTTGCCACAACACTCTCTAAAGTGTCTAATCTCGTACCAGAGGGCGGTATTTGGATGAATACTCAACGTCCAGAATGGAACGATGCCAACAATGCCTTAGTCGGCAATGGCATCTCCATGGTGACACTGTACTACCTCTATAGATTTGTGAATTTCTTCGAAGGCGTCTTTGACAACTACCCTCAAGAGCAAGTGGAGATATCGACTGAACTCTTGGACTTCTTCAATGCCTGCGTCCAAACTCTTGACACCCATAAGGATCATTTGACGGATGGATTCAACGATCAACAGCGCAAGGCCTTTATGGATGCTATCGGAGCGGCGGGTTCGACATATAGATTACATATCTATGATCAAGGATTTAGTGGTAACAAG
>CAZDHV010000126.1:4466-8912 GCA_964505335.1 uncultured Saprospiraceae bacterium
GCCAGCAAGCTATACCGCCCCGATCAGAACAGCTACATCCTCTATCCCAATAAGGAGCTACCTAACTTCTTGCAGAAGAATCATATTCCCCATCATATGCTCAAGGAGTCTAAGCTTCTGCTGCAGCTATTAGAGGATGGAGATGCACGGATCATAGAGAAAGATGTATATGATCAGTTTCACTTCAATGGAGACTTTAGAAATAATATTGAGCTCTCAGCAGCACTTGATTCCTTACAGACAGGCCCATATGCTCAATTGGTTCAGTCAGATAGGCAGATCATATTGGCCATTTATGAACACCTGTTCAACCATAAGGAGTTTACGGGCCGGTCGGGCACATTCTATGCTTATGAAGGTCTTGGGTCTATCTACTGGCATATGGTATCTAAGTTGATATTGGCCATCCAGGAATGTTATCACGATGCGATGGACTCAGGAGCTGATCAAACACAGCTGGATACGCTGGCTGAGCAATATTATGAAGCTTGGAATGGTCTCGGCATACATAAGAGTCCAGATGTCTATGGGGCCTTTAGTACTGACCCATATTCACACACGCCGTACCATCGAGGGGCACAGCAGCCGGGTATGACCGGACAAGTAAAAGAGGATATCATCAGCAGATACGGCGAACTTGGTGTCCATATAAAGGATGGCATTGTCGAGTTTAATCCAAGCTTATTGCAGGCTGATGAATTTATAACATCATCGGATGAGTTTATGACCGTTGGATTAGATGGCAAGAAGCATACGATAGAATTAGCTGAAGGCAGCTTAGGGTTTACCGTGTGCCAGGTTCCTATCATCTACCATATGGGTGATGAGACTAAGATCGTGATCACCAACAGCTCAGGCAAGACAACGGAGCAGGCTGGCAATAGCCTCTCCATAGCGACAAGTCAAGCCTTGCTATCACGTTCTGGTTCCATTGCTCAGATTGACGTCACTATAACTAAAAAACAGCTCATATGATATTCAGACCATTGACACTCCTTGTCTTAGTGACCGCTATGATTGCGATATGGAGCTGTAAACCAGACCGGATCAACACCACTGTAGAAGTTCCTCACAGAAGTGCTGAAGAGATCTTAGGAAACCCAGAATTTCTGGCGATCTCCTATGGTGGCTATCGAGCAGGCACTCGAGATATTCAACCGGAGATATCTGAACTTAAGGAAGATATGCGCATCCTAGCGGCCATGGGCGTACACATGCTCAGGACTTACAATGTACATCTCCCACATGCTGAAAATGTGTTGAAGGCGATCACTGAACTCCAAGAAGAAGATGGCGCATTTGAGATGTATGTGATGCTCGGTGCATGGATCGATTGCGAGAATGCTTGGCAGCCGGGACAAGAAAATCACGAGGGAGAAAGTCCGCGCAATGCTATCGAAATTGCAGAAGCGGTCAGACTTACTCAACAGTACCCCGACATCGTAAAAGTCATCGCTGTTGGCAATGAGTCCATGGTACACTGGGCGCAAAGCTATTTCGTTAGACCAAAAGCAATACTTGGATGGGTGAATCACCTCCGTGACTTGAGATCATCAGGCGAGCTGCCATCAGATCTATGGCTGACCAGCAGCGACAACTATGCTTCGTGGGGCGGAGCAGATCCTATCTATCATACCGATGATCTCAATGCGCTTATCCATGCGGTTGATTTCCTTAGTGTCCATACCTACCCGATGCATGAGACGCATTACAACTATGAGTTTTGGCTGCAGCGACCTGAGGAGGCAGATATCGATAAGGACGAGAAAATTGTGCGAGCAATGGATAGAGCCTTGCTTGAAGCGCAAAAGCAGGTAGCGGCAGTCCAATCCTATATGGACAAGATTGGCGAGGATAGACCTATCCACATTGGCGAGACTGGCTGGGCCACCGTATCCGATGAGTTTTATGGAGATTCGGGATCACGAGCTTGTGATCAGTACAAGCAGGGATTGTACTACAAACTGATAAGAGATTGGACAAACGAAGCGGGCATCTCCTGCTTTTTCTTTGAGGCATTTGATGAGAAGTGGAAGGATGACAAAAATCCCAATGGCTCAGAGAATCACTTTGGATTAATTGATGAGAACGGTCAAGCCAAATATGCGATCTGGGATTTGGTCGAAAATGGCACCTTCAAAGGACTCACTCGAGATGGCGAAGTTATTACTAAGAGTTTCAGAGGAGATCCACTCACAGTAAAACAGGCTTCACTGTCGCCGCCAGTGGAATACGACAACGGCTTGTAGGTTACGGGCACAGAAATGCTATCTTAAGCAAATCAAATCTAACGTATGACAAAACAAGACTCCGCAGCTCGGCATAAAGTGCCCATGAGCCAAAAAATAGCATTCGGTATTGGCATGTTTGCCAACCAGATGTTTCCAGCCATCCTAGGCATATTCATGGTCATACTGGTTGAAAATCTTGGATTCTCAGGATTAATGTGGGGCTTGATCTTTTTGGCTCCTCGGATATTTGATGCACTGACAGACCCCATCATGGGATTTATCTCGGATAATACACGTTCCAAATGGGGGCGTCGGCGGCAGTATGTATTGGTCGGCGGGATAATTATGGGCATCGCCTACATCTTCATGTGGCAACTATTCGCAGAAAACAGCCTGACATACAACTTCTGGTACTTCTTTCTGTGGTCATTGGTGTTCTATCTTGGCTTGACCATCTTCAGTGTGCCCTATGTAGCGATGGGTTATGAGATGACGGACGACTTCCACGAGCGGACCAGCATTATGGCTGTAGCCCAATGGATCGGTCAATGGGCGTGGGTGATCGCTCCGTGGTTCTGGGTATTTATGTATGATACAGACTTGTTTCCATCAGCGGAGGTAGCTGCTCGACAGCTGGCCTACTGGGTAGCCATCCCTTGCGCATTCTGTGCTATGGTTCCCGCTCTTTTTATCAAGAGCGAGTCAACCTTGGACAAGGATTATACGCCGCTCTCCTTTTCAGGTATTTTGGGTAGTGTCGGTGATATCATGTACGGTTTTGTTGAGGCATTTGAGATAAAATATTTCAGAAAACTATGCTTTGCCACCTTCTTGATCTTCAATTCATTTAATACCGTGGCGGCGTTGACATTTTTCGTTATCGTCTATAAGCTCTTTAATGGCGATGCTGGCGCATCAGGCGTTTGGGTTTCGCTATTCGGTTGCCTCGGAGCAGTTGGCACAACCTTTATCGTCATACCGACAGTAACATGGATGGCTAAGACTATGGGTAAGAAGAAAGCGTTCATGATCGCTCAGAGCATCTCATTGATTGGATATGTGCTGCTATGGTTCCTCTTCGTCCCAGGCAAGCCATGGATGTACATCATCGCACTGCCGTTCTTTTCATTTGGAATTGGGAGCCTTTTTACCATTATGATGTCCATGACAGCGGATGTGATCGATATTGATGAATTGAATACAGGTAAGCGTAGAGAAGGGCTATTAGGTGCGATATACTGGTGGATGGTCAAGGTCGGTTACGGTATAGCAGGAGCCTTAAGTGGTGTCATGATTGCCTTTGTCGGCTTCAACTCAGAATTGGCAACAGTTGATCAACAAGGAGCTGTAGATGGTTTACATGCCCTCTTCTGTTTCTTCCCAGTAGCTGGAACTATCATCGCTATGTGGATCATGAGTGATTATGATCTTACAGAGGATAAGGCTAAGGAAATTAGGAATCAGCTGGAGGAGCGGAGGGTGTAGTTTCAATATTGTCTTAACGATCTAATGAGAAATAATAAACCTCTCTGTTTTGTCATTACCACCCAGTCGTCCTGAGTCGTTCTTAAAAGGAGCTTCAGGAACGCCCCTTGACCATCATTAAACAAACCACAAGACCTAATGGTTAGTGTTAGCAGGCGATTGGATACCATACCACTTGAGTAGGTAGAAAATCATCTCAATACCTTATATGCTTTTATCATGATGCTGAAAATGCGCATAGTCTGTTTATTGGTCGTTTTGTCATTTCTGGTAACTGGCCTTAGCGCCAATGCTGATTCTTTGCGTCAAGTATGGACAAACGTTAATCAACCTGACTCTGTACGTTTTAACGCCATTGAAGAGTATTATACAGACAACCTCTACTCTCTGCCCGACTCAGTTGTTTTGCTATCGGTCTATCATGAGGACTTAGCAGAACAAAAAAATTCAAGAGAGGAACAAACAAGCGCATTAGAATATAGGGCCAAAGCTCACCTTCTTATGGGTGATTATGATCATGCACTTTTGGAGATGAATAAATCAATAGACATCTCGCTCACGTTGAATGACTCTATTGGCCTGGCGCATAAATACAATAACCTCGCCCTTATACATTCCAAACGTCTTGAATATCAAGAGGCGATAGAATACTTTTCTAAATGTCTAACATTCTATCAAGCAAACAACTTAAAACACCCTCAAGCTGCTGTGTTGGTGAACTTAGGACTCA
>CAZDHV010000127.1:0-8899 GCA_964505335.1 uncultured Saprospiraceae bacterium
CGATCTATAATCTTGCGCTTAAACATCTCTTCAAGGATGTTAGTTTGCTTAGCAGTTAGATCGTCGTCAAATATGACTAGGTCTATCTCATTATTTTCTATGTACTCACTAATTTCGATAGCCTTCCCCTCGCCAATGAATGTGCGAGAATTAGGATGGTCAAGAGCCTGTACAAACCGCTTAACACTTTTAGCACCAGCCGTCAAAGCCAAGAACTCTAATTCATCAAGATACTCCTGAACCTCTTCTCTCTCTTGGTTACGACGAACTATTGCAACAAGCACAGCATTTTCAGTGCCTTTATTGAGCCCGCTTTTTTTCTTTTTTCCTACATCCCAGCTATCCGCCATACCTTGTTTATGCAGTGCAAAGCTATCGTTTTATCAGCCATTGCAAGGGATCAATTTGCTTCTGTCGATACCAAATCTCAAAATAGAATTCTGAGCCTCTATCATTTTGTTCCAAGCTCCCAATATAATCACCAATGGCCACCTGATCATTGGCAGATACGACAGGCTTATCGATATTGAAGTATGCAGAGTCATAATCTCCATGATTGACGATTATAACATGACCATATGGAGGTTGTACACCACTCATAATTACACGTCCTCCATCAACTGTTCTGACGGATTGACCCGAAGGACAAATCATATTGATTCCACTATTTTGGAATTGAAGATTTGTAACGTTACCATAGTTTTCCTGACCAAATCCTCTCGTAACTACCCCTCCACTAACTGGCCAAGGGAGACTCCTATACACTATCTGACCATTCTCATCTAAGGCCTTTCCACTTTGTCTAGTAGCTGGAGGTGGCGCAGAAGCGATCGTTCTACTGATAACTTTATTGCTACTCTCTTGCCTTGATAACTGCTCAGAGACTTCTTCTTGCAATCTTGATGATTCGGCTTTTATAGATTCAAGAGTCTCTTTACTATATTCTTTATCGTCTTGTATACTTTTTGCGTTTTCTCTTTCCTTGAGCAACAACTCTTCCTTTTCACTTATGATGGATTTTATCATCTCGATACTATCAACTATAACATCTGATTGACTTGACAATTGGCTGATATCGGCTATGGTTCTATCTCTAAGATAGCTCTGATACCGTCTGGAAGTATAGTTGGCAATTAATTCACCACCACTTGATGCGACCTCAGAAGAGCCTGACAGCAACTGTCTATAAAAATCCTTGCGAATCAATTTATCGAGATCCCCTTTTCGACCTTTTTGATCGAGCGACACCGATGATGCTTCAGATTGTATCTGGATGAGCAATTGATCGAGGGCTTCAATCTCTTTGGAGATATTACTTTCTAGTGACTCCTGTTGCTCAATTTTACTTTGGATAATGGTATAGCGCTCCAGCAAATCTGTTTCGCCAACTCTCGGATCCTTGAGCTTTTTATTGAGTAGATCTATGCGGTCATCAATTAACTCCCGCTGATTCCTCAACCCATCAAAATCTTGTGAAGAGGAGGGCATAGCCATGAGGACGATGCTAAGGAATACGAGTATAGTGCTGCGGTATATCAAACTTTATAGTTTTAGGTACGTCAAACTCTATATCATTAAGACCGATCGAAATTGTTGCTGTCTGGCCATCCTCCAATAGGATTTGACAATCTTTAGATTGGGCTATACCTTCCTCACCAAAATCATCCATAGTGACGATGACCGTCCTTCCATAGGGATCAGATACGAGCATTTTTCTAATCATGAAGTTACCATCAATTCCATACTGATATCGATTCACACCTCGCTGAAAATCCAATATATGTAGGGCTTCAGTGTTTAAAGATTGTACCTGATCGGGTGTCGGAACATAATGGTTGCCAACTATAAGATCTTGAAAATCATCAAAACTCAATCCAATTTTATAATAGTCCATAAGCTCATCAAATGAGCCGGCCTCATATATGTCATCAAATCGGTAGAGTATCCAGAATGAATCCTGCGTCATTAGTGCCCGAGAACCTTCGATGCTCACTTTCTTAAAGTTCATCCAGGTCAAACTATCCTTTATCATTCTAATATTGGATCTGCCGGAAACATTCAATTCAGGACCATTATACTTCAACTTAGCCTTAGCAGAAAAGTACTCATACTCACGAGTATTTGACTCTAATCTCTCTAATAGTTCGTTGAGATTCGTCTTTTTAAGCTTACTGACTTTTTCTGTTGATTTACAGGAATACCCCGCAAGAAGACTTCCTAACAATAGGTAAAGCAACCACCTAGTCTTGTACATATATTAGATGGATTGGATTTTAGCATTCAGATGATCGGGCGCTCCACCTAATTTTAATGCCTTTTGCCAACTCTCTGCCGCTGCTTTTTTGTCACCTTTTTGCAAGTACAAATCTCCCTGCAAATCGAATAAATTGGGGTGGGTTACCTCATGATCGGCTGCATAACTGGTAAGGACATCAATCGCTCCATCAATATCCCCTTGATCATTCTTGATTTTACTTTCAATTATAACACTGAGGTCCTGCAGTAGTGGATCTTTGGATCCAATAAACCTAAACTCTTCAATGTACTCTTGGGCGATGTCTTGAGCGCCTGATTCGTACTGACCGATAGCATGATAGATATAAGGGCCGCTAAGGTTGGGATAGTAATCCAAGGCTTCTTCAGAACTTGCTACCAATTTATCGAATGCTCCATCTAACATATATGCATATAAGAGTTGATCCCAGACAGCATAATTGCTTTTGTCGAGTTTGAGAGTTGACTCAAATGATTGAGTGGCCTTTGCTGTCATTCCTTTAATCATAAGGATATCTCCCTGTATTGCATGTGCCTTAGCTTCTTGTGGATAGTCTGCCACAAGTATGTCCGCAGCTTCATGCAATTGATTGATCTCTACTGGATCTGTCGTCCCTTGCAAGACGGGAATGATTGACTTAATCTTTTGGTCGATATCTAATCTTGGATCTTTGACTATAGCCATGAGCCCTTTATCACCAGATTCTGACTCTTCTGACAACACTCCCGTGAGGTACTTAGCATACTCGTTGTATGGATCTATATTAACAATATGATCAAGTGCGGTCTTGGCGTCTCTTGCTTTCCCTGTTACATGATATACATTGGCTAATCGCTCATAACCTTCGATGTGTTTAGGATTCTGCTTGACATAAGACTCTACAGCTTTGATAGCATCCTTTGGCTTGTTAATAAGCATTAGAATATTGACCTCCTCGTCGATCCAGGTAATATTACTTCCGTAGTTCCTCTTAATAGCACTTATAGTTTTGAGTGCACCGTTGGCATCTTCGCAATCGACATAAGTCTTGAAGAGCCGCTGATATAGATCATAATCTCCTTGGAGTTTTATCACTTTGTCCAATGACTGTGCACTGGAAGCACAATCATTGGATTGCTCTTCTATGTCCGCTCTTGCGAGGAGATACCATACATTGTCAGGAGATAATGTGGTCGCACGCTTTATTGATTTGAGTGCATTATTATAATCTTCTTGGGATAGCTGAACTCGGGCAAGGTCATAGTACGCTGCACTATTGACAGGGTCTGATTCGATTATCTTTTTGTAAATCTCTTCAGCCTTATCGTACTTAGATAACAGTTTATACTGATTAGCTTGTATGAAGAGACCTTGTTCTGTAATATCCTCTTCTGTATATATACCTTGTGCAACCGACATTTGCCATAAGCACATCACAAACAAAATCGCTAAAAACCTATCCATAGAATTAACTCCTTTATCGTAAACGATCATTAAGAGGACAGATTGTCATCATACCTACTCTACGACAGTGATTTTCATCATATTAGTCCTAAAGCGCTTCTTGATCGGCATACTGCCCGTATTAACGATGATATCTCCTTCTTTCAGGATCTTTTTCTTTTTGAGAATACTAATCTTATCCTCAATAGTTCCGTCGGTAGTGGTAAACTTATCATAATAGTAGGTTCTCACACCCCATAAGAGATTAAGTGACTTGAGCATACTATGATTATTACTGAATATGCTAATCTTAGATTTCGGACGGTAGCTGGAGATCTTAAACGCAGTATATCCCGATACTGTAAGTCCTGTAATGGCACATGCTCCGATTTCTTCAGCCAACTTTGCAGCACGTAAGCAGATAGTATCTGATAAAAAAGTAGACGCCTTAGGATTAGCTTTGGGTCTCTTATCGGTTAGCTCATAGTTTTTCTCGGCCTCGGTAATTATTCTATTCATTGCCTTAACTACTTCTACTGGATGATCTCCCACAGACGTTTCTCCACTTAGCATGACAGCGTCAGTACCATCTAGAACGGCATTAGCCACATCAGTAACCTCTGCTCTAGACGGGCTCGGATTCTTCATCATACTCTCCATCATCTGTGTGGCGACTATAACTGGCCGAGCTCGCTGTATGCACATTTTGATAATTCGCTTCTGAATAGCTGGCACTCTCTCAATTGGCACTTCTACACCAAGATCGCCACGAGCAATCATAATTGCATTAGAAGCTTTTACAATGGCTTTAATATTTTCAATAGCCTCTGGTTTCTCGATCTTAGAGATCACCTTGGCATCATGTCCAGCGGCTTCAATGTGTGAAATAAGCTCATGAACATCATCTGCTCTTCTTACGAAGGAAAGCGCAATCCAGTTAACGGGTTGAGTGAGAATATACTTGAGGTCTACAAGGTCTTTCTCTGTAAGACAAGGTTGCGAAATGCTCGTATCTGGTAAGTTTACTCCTTTATTAGAATGAAGTATGCCCCCATAAAGCACTTTTAAATCAACATTAGCCTTGCTGTCCGTATGTACCACTTCAAAAACGAGTTTCCCATCATCGCATAATACTCGCTCGCCTACCTCTACATCACTTGCAAACTGAGGATAGCTCATGTATACACACTCCTTAGTCCCTTCACATTCTTTATTTGTGAATCTAATGACATCTCCCTTGTTAAGAGGAATACCACCTTCTTGTACAGTACCAACTCTAAGTTTGGGGCCCTGGAGATCTGCCAATAGACCAATATGCAGACCGTGAGTCTCATTAATCTTGGTGACATGCTCGATCACCTTTCTGTGATCTTCGTGAGTTCCGTGCGAAAAATTAAGCCTAAAAACGTCTACTCCTGCTTGTACAAGCTCGAGTAATTTTTCTGGACTATTACAAGCTGGGCCAACTGTGGCCACAATCTTAGTATTCTGATGATCAGTTATTTGCATAATACCTTATTAAAATGATGACGCCTCAAAAATAGAAAAACAATAATTAGTGGAACTTTAAATTGCAGGGTTCACTTTTAATACCGTAATATTGCGATTCATTAAAACTCAATTACTATGGCAGAGATAGCTGCAAAAGTTAAAAAAATCATAGTTGATAAACTTGGTGTAGACGAATCTGAAGTAACCAATGAAGCAAGCTTTACTAATGATCTAGGAGCAGATTCGCT
Source organism: uncultured Saprospiraceae bacterium (assembly GCA_964505335.1). Taxonomy (GTDB): domain Bacteria; phylum Bacteroidota; class Bacteroidia; order Chitinophagales; family Saprospiraceae; genus GYS-P2D. The sequence goes on from CAZDHV010000127.1 coordinate 5,437, forward strand.
TGATACAGTAGAGCTAATAATGGAATTTGAAAAAGAATTTGACATCGCCATTCCAGACGAAGAGGCAGAAAAGATCGGAACAGTTGGTGACGCAGTAAGCTACCTTACGGGAGCTAAAGCGTAACTGCTGATTTCTAAAAACCCAAAATCCGCAATCAGTATTTCACAGGTTGTGGATTTTTTATTTTCAGCCATTATCTATTTGGTAAATTTATGATATGCGGAGAGTAGTAGTTACCGGTATAGGAGCGCTCACCCCGATTGGCAATGACATTAAGAGCTATAAAGAAGGCTTGTTTAATGGAGTCAGCGGAGCAAGACCTATTACCAATTTTGATGCGTCGCAGTTTAGGACAACATTTGGATGTGAGATCAAAGGATATAATCCTGAAGATTTCTTTCATCGTAAAGAGGTCCGAAAAATGGACCCTTTTACGCAGTATGCGGTGATAAGCGCCGATGAAGCAATTGCTAATAGTGGCATTGACTTCGATCAAGTGGATCTCACTAAAGCAGGTGTAATCTGGGGAAGTGGAATCGGAGGTTTTGAAGTCCTGGAATCTGAAATCAGCTATGCCGCACAGAATGACGGCCCGCCAAGATATAATCCGTTCCTAATTCCTAAGCTCATCATAGATATTGCAGCAGGCCATATCTCCATGAAGCACGGCTTGAGGGGAGTGAACTATGGTGTCGTATCCGCTTGTGCTACATCAACGCATGCACTAGGCATATCGATGGATACGATACGAATAGGTCGGGCAGACGTCATTGTAACAGGTGGCTCGGAAGCAGCAGTAACTCGGACTAGCGTTGGAGGATTCGCTTCTATGAAAGCTTTATCTCCTCGTAACGATGATCCTCAGACGGCCTCAAGACCTTTTGATAGGGATCGTGATGGATTTGTTATTGGTGAAGGAGCAGGAGGATTTGTATTAGAATCTCTTGATCACGCTAAAGCTCGAGGAGCAAACATCCTAGCCGAAATAGTAGGAGCGGGTATGACTGCTGATGCTCATCATATAACCGCGCCGCACCCTGAAGGTCTCGGAGCTACCCAAGTAATGATCGATGCACTGGCAGACGCCAAGATGAACCATGACGAGATTGACTATATCAATGTACATGGGACCTCTACTCCACTCGGTGATAAAGCTGAGTGTATCGCCATCAAGCGAGTATTTAAAGATCATGCATATAAACTCAACATAAGTTCGACGAAGTCTATGACAGGTCACCTTCTGGGCGCAGCTGGAGCTATAGAGGCTATAGCAGGCCTGTTTGCCATGCAAGAAGGAGTAATTCCACCAACAATCAATCACTTCACCGATGATCCGGAGATAGATTCCAAACTAAACTTTACCTTTAACAAACCTCAAGAAAGAAAAGTCAAAGCTTTCTTGAGTAATACCTTTGGATTTGGGGGACATAATGCATCGGTCATCTTTAAAGCATTTGAAGAATAGCTTGATATGATGGCCACTTATGAGATCATGTATATAGTTTGATTAGAGAAACATACAATTACTATTTTTCAAAAGATAAATATCTAGCTAAACGGCTCAGACAAGTACTTGGCTTTACGCCCAAAAGGTTACATCTATTTAAGTTGGCATTCTATCATAAGTCGATGAACGATGAGCTCACGCACAATAATCAACATAACGAGCGACTTGAATATTTAGGTGATAGTATCCTCAGTACAATCGTGGCTGAGTACCTATTTAAAAAATACCCAACACAAGATGAAGGCTTCTTAACTAAGATGCGGTCAAAGATTGTCAAGCGAAAAACCCTCAATCAGTTGGCTAATCAGATGGGACTTGACACGATCTTGAGTGATTATTCTCAAGGAAGATTGAGCAATAGCATGCTCGGCAATGCATTTGAAGCTTTAATTGGTGCGATCTACCTGGAAAAAGGATATATCAAAACAAAGTCCTACGTCGTAAATGAGATCCTCCTTAAAAATCTGGATATCCACATCCTAGAAAGCAAGGATGATAACTTCAAATCTCGATTGTTAGAATGGGGGCAAAAAAACAACATCAATATCGACTATCGTCTGTTATCTAAGTATAAGATGGATAAGAGGGATCGATTTAAGGTAGCAGTCGTAGTAGACGGTGAGGAGGTAGCTACCTCTGATGATTTTAGCAAGAAGTCTGCTGAACAGTCAGCCTCAAAAATGGCCCTCCACAAACTAAAAATTCCGCTCGGCGAGCAATAATGGATTCTTTGACGCAGATTACCTTAGGAGCTGCTATAGGCGAAATTACTTTAGGTAAAAAAATTGGTAACCGAGCTTTGCTGTGGGGAGCGGTTGCAGGTACTATTCCAGACTTAGATGTTTTAACTGGACCCTTTGTAAGTGAATTGCAGGAGCTCGTATATCATCGCGGCTTCTCGCATAGCCTTGTCTTCTCAGTCTTAGGCGCATATGGGATCGCTTGGATCGTTCATCGACTCTATCGCCTGCCTTTCCATCATTACCTAGCCAGTGTTCTTTGGTTCTTGGCACCGATCGGCGTAGCCTTCTTCTTAACTCGATTTGATGTGGGGCTTAATCCAGTATTTGGAATTGGCATTTTTGGCGGAACTGCGTATCTCCTCTATAGACGATACTTCAGAAATCCTATCCCCAAGCCAGATGCGAACTATCAAGATTGGGTCAAGCTGTTCTTCTGGGGCCTAATCACACATCCCATACTCGACTGCTTCACCACCTATGGCACTCAATTATTTCTCCCATTTTCTTCTTATAGAGTAGCATTTAACACGATTTCCGTAGCGGACCCTTTGTATACCGTACCATTTTTACTTCTCATCGTGATCGCGAGCTTTCTCAAGAGGTCTAATGGCCTAAGAAGAAGATTGGCGTGGGCAGGAATTATAGTTAGTTCGTGCTACATGATACTCTGCTTATTTCATAAATATAAAGTGCATCATACGCTGATAAGAAGTCTCGAATCCCAAGAGATCACCTACAAGAGAGTCATGACAAGTCCTACCATCCTAAACAATGTACTATGGTATACTATGGCAGAAACTGACGATGGCTATTACTCAGGTCTCTACTCTCTATGGGATCAAGAAAAGAATATTGAACTCAACTTTACAGCTCGCAACGAAGGCTTGCTTGGACTGACTGAATCAGATTCTGATTATACGATCAACAAGCTGAAGTGGTTTAGCAATAACTATTACTGTATCACCGAATTACCAGGAGGGGCTTTACAGTTTAATGATATGAGGTTTGGCAAGTTTGACGAGTCAACTGACAGCAACAGTTACATATTCAATTTTCCGATCAAGAAAAAAGATTCCGGCTCGTATGAGCTAACACAAGTCAACGGCGGGCCACCGCCACGAGATCGAAAACAGGCTCTTAATAATCTTTGGGAGCGCTTAATGGGGAATTAAACTTTCGTTCCATTGTAGAAAAACCAACACAACTTTTCAA
>CAZDHV010000128.1:0-1630 GCA_964505335.1 uncultured Saprospiraceae bacterium
TATATGTTCAGAAATGGCGAACGAAATTCTTTCGGAATTGGAATAGGATATGAGACGTTCTGGACTAGGCATCCGGATGTGTCCGGTAGAGTAGTGGGCGATTTTATTCCTGTTACGGTGCAGTGGGAGCATCGATTTGTGGGTAATGATCGCAACTCATTTTATACGCGCCTTAAGATAGGATATGGACTGTCTCTCAATCAGATTCCTGCTTCTGACGTTGATTTAACTGGAGGGGTGTATGGTCAGTTGACCTTGGGTCGTCAATTGTGGTCCAATGGAACATATGGCATTGGTATTGAAGGCACCTTAAGCTATCAGAGTAGTTTTGGAACTGGACTTAGGATTGGTGAGGATACTGCTATAGATTTTGAGCAACAATTCCTAAATCCTGGTATTAGCCTCAATTTTTCATTTTAGCAGCAACTTGGTAGTCCTCATTTGAAGTGTCAATTTAAAAGCAGTGCAGAATTCCCCTTGGGATAGATATCATCTATCTTGATGACATGAATTTCAGGATTCTATTTTGTTTCCTTCTCTTGGTCTTTCTGTATAACTCCTGCGTAGAGGAGCCTAGGGCAGATGTCATATTCTTCAATGGCGACATAGTTACTATGGTCACAGAAGATGAGGTTCAACAGGCTATAGCGATTAAGGATGGCAAGATTCTATATGTAGGCAGACAAGAAGATCTTGAGAGTTATCAAGGAGGATCAACGGAAATGATAGACCTAAATGGCAGAACTCTATTGCCTGGATTTATCGATGCGCATAGTCATTTTTCTTTAGCCATGCAGACTATTGATTGGGCCAATGTGTCCTCGCCACCAGTCTCTGATATTAAGAGTATCGATGACATAATTGCTCGGTTGAAGGATCACCGTCATGAGAAGAGTTTAGGAGCTGGGGAATGGGTAATCGGTTGGGGCTACGATCCAGACTTGCTCTTAGATCAGCGTCATCCCAATAAACTGGATCTCGATGAGGCCTTTCCAGATCAACCTGTATTCTTATCTCACGCATCTGGACACTTAGGGGTAGTAAATAGTGCAGCTATAAAACTTCTCGGTTGGAGTGCGGAGACCCCAGATCCCCAAGGAGGGCAGATCATGCGATTGGAAAACTCACGGGAGCCCAGCGGTCTTCTGGCTGAGACAGCCATGCACAATGTTAGGGCATTACTTCCACAACCTGACTCCGCAGACTTGATCCAGTTAGCTACCGAGACCTTTGATCTTTATGCTAAGAATGGCATTACAACGATTAACGATGGTTTTAGCACGGCAGAATATGTTGACATGCTTGAAAGGCTCTGTCATTCCATGGACTTCCCGCTTGACATCATCGCTTTAGTTGGATTCGTTGATATGGCGACAATATTTGAAAAGCATGACATTGATTTTCACAAGTATGATAATCGATTAAAATATGCCGGAGTCAAAATAGTCGCTGATGGGTCTCCACAGGGCAAGACCGCATTGATGTCCGACGCATACCTGACAGAGGTGCCTGGCTGTGCTCATGATTGCAAAGGCATCGCCGTAGTACAACAAGAACAACTGGATGCGTTGCTGCATAAGTTATACGGCGATGGAGTCCAGGTATATACGCACTGCAATGGAGATGCAGC
>CAZDHV010000128.1:1730-5703 GCA_964505335.1 uncultured Saprospiraceae bacterium
ATACATGCGGCATATCAATATAGAGAAGAGGACATCAAAGGCTCTCTTGAGCCAGGTAAGCTCGCAGACCTGGTCATATTATCAGATAATCCCTTGAAGGTTGATCCAATGCAGATTAAGAATATTGAGATTATGGCGACATACAAGGAAGGGCAGGAGGTGTATGTAAGTGAGTAGAAAGTTGAATTCAGTGACGAGTTGCGAGTATTTAGTAACGAGTGATTGAACTTGAATCTCCCCTCTAGAGTAGAAAGTTAGAAAGTTGAAAGTGCGTTGAACCGCTAAACTCTCAATACTTTTAGGTTTTGAAAAGCAGAAGTTCCTCAGCATGTCAGAGAAGAATGCCTCATACGACCTCAAACAAGTCCTTAATCGACTCTATAATCACGAACAGCTTTCTAAAGCAGAAGCTACAGAGATACTAAGCGCAATAGGCGAGGGCCGAGTAGATCAATATCAGATCACTGCCTTTCTGACTTGCTTTCAGATGAGACCCATCACTGGTGAGGAGTTATCGGGCTTCAGATCAGCAATGATTGAACTCGCCACACCAATAGACTTTTCAGACTATGAAACGATAGACCTATGTGGTACAGGTGGAGACGGTAAGGATACGTTTAATATCAGTACAGTTTCTTCATTTGTAGTGGCCGGAGCAGGATATAAGGTTGCCAAGCATGGCAACTATGGGGTGTCATCAGGTTGCGGTTCGTCCAATGTCCTAGAGCATCTCGGATATACCTTTTCTAATGATCAAGATAAGTTGAGGTCAGACCTCCAGAAAGGTAACTTCTGTTATATGCATGCCCCTCTCTTTCATCCAGCAATGAGACATGTCGGTCCGATCCGGAAGGGTATGAAGACTAAGACTTTTTTTAACATGCTTGGTCCATTGCTGAACCCATCAAGGCCTGCACATCAGCTTACTGGAGTATTTAACAGTGAGTTGCTTGATTTGTATCAGGCCGTTTTTGAGGATATGGGCATCGAGTATGCCGTCATTCATGCGGATGATGGCTATGATGAAATCTCTCTGACTGGTACCTTTCAGATTAGATCTAAGGCCTATAATGGTGTGATGAGCCCTGCTGATATCGGACTGCCTCAACTGGTCGAGGCAGATCTCCATGGGGGACATACTGTTGAGGCGGCAGCTGCCATATTTGTTGATATACTCAGTGGGGAGGGTACTCCCGCTCAAAGCGCTGTAGTTGCTGCCAATGCAGGATATGCTATTCAACGATTTAAACCCCAGCAGTCCATCAATGATTGTATACTGGAAGCTCAGGAGGCGATCACTTCACAAGCAGGACTTAAGGCACTGAAGGCCGTTACCAAATAGATATATCATCATGAACGAAATGATCTCGGTATCAGTGGCTACAAGTATTATCGCAGAGCAATCGATGTCTTTTGGAGTAGAGCAGGTCGCTCTGAGCGATGCCATAGGTCGAGTTCTTGCTGAGGATTGGAGAGCAGATCGAGATATGCCGCCATTTGATCGAGTCGCCATGGATGGTATCGCTATCCTATATGCAGAGTTTGCTGCTGGCTCGCGAACATATAATGTTGAAGCTGTTGCAGCGGCCGGTGATCCGCAAAGAACCTTGCAAGATCAATCTAATTGTCTTGAGGTGATGACTGGAGGGGTGTTGCCTCATGGGTGCGATACGGTAGTCAGATATGAAGATGTCTCAGTGGAGAATGGAATCGCAACGGTCAATATAGATGCCATAAAGCAAGGCCAAAACATACATAGACGAGGGGTAGACCATATATCTGATGAACTCATCGTCAGAGCGGGTATGGGCTTATCTACTGCGGAGATAGGTATTGCTGCTACTCTGGGTAAAACCCATATCACTGTTCAAAAGCTGCCCAAGGTCTTGGTCATATCTACAGGTAATGAATTAGTCCCTATTAATCAGACCCCTGAAGCCCATCAGATCAGACGATCTAATGTCCATCAGATCATATCTGTTCTGCATCAATATCGGATATCTGCTGATCATGAACATTTAAGTGATGATCGTGAGCAAATCACTCAGCGATTATCCGAGATCCTGGATCAATATGATGCCATCCTAATGAGTGGTGGCGTATCAAAAGGTAAATTTGATTACCTACCAGAAGTGCTTCAGGAGTTACAAGTGAAGCGTTTATTTCATAGGATAAAGCAGCGACCAGGGAAGCCGTTTTGGTTTGGGCAGTACAATCAGAGATGTTGTGTGTTTGCCTTTCCGGGTAATCCGATATCGACTTATCTCTGCGTACATAAGTACTTCTTACATTGGTTAGGTGCGTGTCATCAGGTAGCATATAATCAGCATGCCTATGCGGAGTTAGCTGAAGATGTGCACTTTAAGCCGTCACTGACTTACTTCCAACAAGTATCTCTTAAGAGCCATTCTGATGGTCGGCTCCTCGCAAGGCCCAGTCCGAGCAACGGCAGTGGTGACTTAGCGAGCATCACTCGTGCAGATGCCTTTATGGAGTTTCCTGAAGACAAGGTGTCCTTCAAGGCAGGAGAGTCCTATCCTGTGATTAGGTTTAGGTAGCGCGATAATGCGGTTAGAAAAAGGATCAAAAATTTAAATGGATTTGATTTTCAGAGTTCTTTATGCCGTCTTTCTTGGTTTCGTGTTTTATCTGTGGAATAAATATGCCGTTGTACGAATTTTCAGGAGTCAGTGGATGGTTAGATTTGCAAAGGGTTTTTATTGGATTGGCTCTCTATACTTCGTTTATTTGATCTTCTCCAATTCACTACTAAGGTGACTTCCATGATTAGGTGATCTATATCAAGCCCCGCCCTTAACTGGCGTACAAACCTCTATCAAGATGCCATTGGAATCTCTCAGATAGCCGACCTGCTGACCCCATGGCTTGGTGACTACGGGTTCATATATCGTTGCACCAGCATCTACAGCACGCTGAAATTCAGTTGCTATATCATCACTTACGAATGCGATCTCTACGCCTGCCGGAGAGCCTTTAGGAGTGAGTGGAGAAAACCCTTTCTTAAAGTTGGACTTGCCTAACTCTATGGATGCGAATGCTAAGGCCGTAGCACCTGTATCAAGTTCGCCATAGTCACCCTCAGGAGTTATAAACTTTCGGCTGAAGCCAAAAGCACGCTCATAAAATGTGATCGTTGCGGTGACGTCAGCGACATAATATATCGTATAGGCATACCTCATTACAACAAACTCTTAAATCGAGGTCTCTTAGGAGCGACATCCCCTAAGCGCTCTTTCTTAGCGGCCTCAAAGGCACTAAAGTTGCCCTCATAAAACTGTACCTCACCATCATCTTCGTAACTTAATATGTGAGTCGCAAGGCGATCGATAAACCATCTATCGTGCGAGATTACCAAGACACAGCCGGCAAAGTTCTCTATGGCTTCTTCCAGCGCTCTAAGTGTGTTCACATCGATATCATTGGTAGGCTCATCGAGTAGGAGGACATTGCCGCCTTCCTTGAGCGTCATGGCTAAGTGCAGACGATTGCGCTCACCACCTGATAATACACCGACCTTCTTCTGCTGATCACTACCGGCGAAGTTGAACTTGCTCAGATAGGCTCGAGCATTGACATCTGTATTGCCGACTTTTAAGATGTCAGCACCTTGGCTGACGACCTCGTATATCGTCTTATCTGGAAGGAGATCCTTATGCGACTGATCTACATAGGCCACCTGGACAGTATCTCCTCTGGTGATCGTGCCACTGTCAGGAGTTTCTTCGCCCATGATCATTCTGAATAGGGTAGACTTACCGACACCATTTGGACCGATGATCCCTACAATAGCATTCTTCGGGATGTTGAGATTTAAGTTCTCGATAAGCACTCGCTTATCGAATGACTTTGTCAAGTTGGCAATCTCAATGACCTTATCACCAAGTCTTGGCCCTGGCGGTATGAAGAGTTCGAGTTTGGCTTCTTTCTCTTTGACCTCCTGACTGCTGAGAGA
>CAZDHV010000128.1:5803-8709 GCA_964505335.1 uncultured Saprospiraceae bacterium
TTCTCCTCCTGAGAGCACAGAAACCTTGGCATCATCTGGCGGACACCGTAAGGCATCCATGGCAACTTCTAAGGTATGATCCAAGTCCCACGCATTGAGGTGGTCCATTTGTTCAAGGAGTTCGCCCTGTTCTTCGATTAGCTTCATCATGGCGTCATCGCTCATCGGTTCAGCGAGTTTAGCCGAGATGTCTTCATAAGCCTTGACGACATCGACGATATGTTGTACCCCTTCTTGTACACATTCTTTGACCGTTTTGGATTCATCCAGTTCAGGCTCTTGAGCGAGGTAACCGATTTTGTATTCCTTGTCAAAGGTTACCTTGCCTTGAAAATTAGTGTCTAAACCTGCTATAATCTTGAGGAGACTTGATTTACCACTACCATTAAGACCAAGCACACCAATCTTAGCGCCATAGTAAAATGATAGCCATATATTCTTGAGCACCTGTTTTTTGGGAGGGTAGATCTTGGACACCCCCTCCATGGAGAAGATTACTTTCTTGTCTGACATGTATTACTGCAATTAGGTGGGCAAATATAATTGATGTAGTCACCTATTCGTATCAGATAAGATGGGACTTTGTAAGTATTATTTTAAGATTGGCCAAAGAGGACAGATTAAATCCAGTGCCTCGCCGATGGCTTCATTAGCCTTGATCGCCTCGACGGTAGTATGTCTATTTGGGTCATATGTAGCGTTGAGGCTCATGCGAAGAAGATTTATAGACTCCTTGGCCTCTTTAATGTCCTTAGCAGAAGTTCTTTTTTCTTTACACATCTGAGAGGCCGCTGTATCAATTACTACGCTCATCTCTTTACTCAGTCCCTTAACCCTATGTATGAGTGGGTGGTACCTAAGGCCTCTATTAAACTCTTCCAACAATTCGTTTTTGATTGCTTCCTTCATGGATGCTTTAAGTTGCTTATTGACCTGTGATGTAGAATTTGTCTTGTTGTTCTACTAAATATATAGACCTATCAATTAAACTTAGGTAACGAACTCCAATAAGATTTAACAGAGGTGTTATAAATAGTGCGATGGAAAATTACAAAGTACTTAAATCACCATAAGGCAATGTTTAGGTTTTTTTTGTCGCATGCCAAATATTTAATTTATTACAAACCGTATGATATGATCAATAAATTCACCCACTAACGGCAAGTCTGGCTTATTATAGGTCATCATATTAGCAATTTGTGTGGCATCGCTGTCGACGTGAACATGTTCAAGACTCGCCATCATACCAATTAATGAACCCTGACTATGCCCCAATAGATAATGCAAGACTTTAGATTAAAAATGATCTGAAAACTAACTTGCTTTAGTGGCTTCCAGCCAGTTTAATGATGTGCCAATAGCCAGGTGCCATAACGCCTTTTTCATAAAAGCCCCGGTCCTTAATCAGCCGGTGCATTTTGGGAAGATTGTAGGAAGGCACAGACATCATCATATGATGTTCAGCATGGTAGTTGACATAGTATGGAGCGAACAGTAATTGCTCGATCAGATTGGCGCGTGTTGTACGTGTATTCTTATGAGGATCAGTAGAATCCTCCAGAACACTGTGCTCAGCGATAGCTCTTACCCTCAGCGATAATTGAAATGTCGTGAGATATGCTCCGAACCACAAGAGATATAGCCAACCACTTGCGAAGATATATAGGAGTGCCCAGATGATGAGCTGAGTAAGTATGGGCCCACCAAGATTGGCGATAAACACCTTGAAAAATTCGGTCCAGCTGCGATCTTTTTGTGATACGCGGACTACCTTTTTACCGAGATTAAATTCGATATATCCGAGGTGCATCAGAACTAAGCCTCCCAGAGCCTTAATACCTGTCTGGCCCGATAAGTCCCTAAAGAACTTGCGATACATGCTGCGCCGAGTAGTCGGATAGCCTCTGGTCAATAACAAATCTGGGTCTTCTTCAAGACCAGTATTGAGATGATGCTGTAGGTGATACCCTCGATACTTAAGGACATCTTGGAAGATAGGGTATGCCCCAAACCAATTAGAGATGATGTCATTGAGTCTGTTGCTATTGAATACTGCATGGTGACTGCCATCATGCATGAGTATTGCGCAAGCAAGTTGTCGCCCTCCAATTATCAGCATGGCTATAATAACTGCCCATACCGTAGGAAAGTGATAGACTAAGGCAAAGCATCCAATTATTAGACCCCAGTGATAGAACACACCCCAGAGTGCTTTCAAATCATTCTTCTGAGTGAGCTCCTGTCGCTCAGCTATGGTAAGATATGGTGCCGGAGATACAATCTGCATAATTATCTAAAGTTAGACAATTCGGTACTATGCTGCACATTAGGTATTGGCGGCTTATCTTGAGCCCATGAAGATTTTGATCTTAGCTAAACAATGTCCATATCCATTGGACGATGGAGCTTCGATTGCCATCCATATGCTCTCCAAGGGATTGGTAGCGGCAGGTGCAACTGTGGATCTACTTGCGTTTAACACTACCAAGCATACATATAATGGAGACCTGGACATCAGTGAGCTAAGCCATTATAACTCAATCCAGCTCATACCCTTGAACAATAGACCTTCGGTGATTGGCGCTGCACTCAATATGATGACCAAGGAATCCTATCATGTGAGCCGCTATCGATCATCAGAAATGGAACGAAGACTATCCACCATTTTACCAGAACAGAGTTATGACTTCGTGCAGATAGAAAGTAGTCATCTACTAATCTACTATGACTTAATCAGCAGATATCACTCTGGCAAGATTGTATTACGAGCTCACAATGTTGAGCATCAGATCTGGCGGCGATATCAAGCACAATTAGAGAATAGTATAGTCTCAAAGTACCACCATATCCAGGCCAACAGACTTCATGACATCGAGGAGCAATACGCGGCTAAACTGGACGGGATA
>CAZDHV010000129.1:0-8574 GCA_964505335.1 uncultured Saprospiraceae bacterium
ATTGAGATAACCACCAGATAGAGACCTCAGACGTCAGCATAGTGTTTTTTAGAATAGTAGTTTGATCGTCATTAGTGAAATAGATACTAAAATATCCAATTTGCCTCTCTCTAACTTCTACATTTATTCTACACTTGAGCAATTAAATCCGATTGAATTCAGTAATAAAGTCCTAATTGATAAGTAAGTAGTATTTAAGATTTATCTAAGTTCTGGAGATATTGCGGTCGTAAGAGCTTTGTAGTTACATCTTTTATGAGGCTATAATCTTCTGCTCTTTTGGAAACAGTGGGATCCTCAGAAGTCGTTAGAATTATTATGTCCGTCATTGCTCTAGGAAATAATACCATATAATTATCAATGAATTCCCAACAGTTCATTCTCGGCATGTTAACATCACAAAACAATAGGTTAGGAATGTCATTTGATTGAGCATATGTCTCGAGCAATTCTTCGGGGTCGCTGTAAAATGATAATTCCATATTTAGCTCCTGGGCAACGGTTTCCAAGGTGAGCTCATGGAACCTATTAGTTGCAAAGTCATCGTCAAGAAAATGAACTTTCATATAAGGCAAAAATAATACTAAAAGTCTTTGATAAAATTATTTCAGAGTAGACTTAATGTTAAATCAATACGAGGGCCCTCATCTTAATCAAGGCATTATCACTTACTCGAATTTTCTTCCCTATCTGCCATGGTTTCTACAATAATCCGTTCTGTCAATGGTTTGGCGTAAAACTTTACGACAGATTCGACAGATTCTGCTCTTATCCGATCCTTAGGATTCATAGTAGTACTTAGGACATATATACTAGGTCTACTATCACAAGAGCTTAGATCAAATTTCTCATAGATTTCTAGAAACTCCCAGCCATTAATACGTGGCATATTAAGATCCAGGAATATGACATCCGGTAATGGACTCTGTGTATCTATTCTACTCTGAATGTCATCCAAAGCATCTTGGGCCATGTCGTGAATACTGAGGTTTTCACAACAACCAAGCTCATCTATAACGTACTGGGACAAATAGTTGGTAGCACGATCATCATCTATGAGCATAATCTCATTCATCTTATTCGCCTCCATAAGTCCAACTGTCTATCTGATGATTAATTGTATACTCAGTCAGATCATAGGTGCGATTTAGCACCCAAATCTTGCGCTCTAGTCTTCGTCTTAAATTGCTCTCCTTAATCTGAAAGGAGTGAGGATTAATCTTTAACAACATGTTTAAAACTGGATATCTATAAGTGAGGTATGACCTATGTATAACATAGTTAATACTATGTGCTTACATGAGGTCGACAAACTACTCTACCTCACTGACATAATTTCAGATTGATTATTGAGGCGCAAAAATATAAACTCTGATCCTCCTATGTGTCAAAATTTGTTCTTAAGTCCATTACTTTACAGAGTAATAGTTTGACACTGGGCAGTTAACTTTGTCCTGAATTATAGTAGATCAGATGCGCCAGAAGCTACCACTTGACATCGCCTCTCTTGCAAGCCTTTTCTTCTTGATCGCATTACCGTTTTTATACTATGCTGATTTACCAGATACCATCCCTATCCACTACGGAGCCGATGGCTATGGTTCTAGACTCACCATATTTTTACTTCCTGCAATCGGAACACTCCTTTTTGCTGGTCTAACTATGTTGAACAAGTACCCGCATCTTTTCAATTATCCTCATGAAATCACCGAAGAAAATAAGGAAAGGTCGTATAGGTCGGCACAAAAAATAATCAGTGCGTTGAAGTTATTGATAACTCTAATATCCGCATATATCACATTTGTCACCATCCGCAAGTCAGATAGTGACACAGCTAGTCTCGGAACATTATTTTTAGCCCTTACCTGTTTTATGACCTTTGGATTGATTGCATACTATATTGCACGGATGTTGAGATCCTAAAACCTACTGATTTAGCAATGCTCAATCAAGTCATTTAGCTTGATTGAGTCAAACCAATCGATCAGATACTTGTTTTGATAGTATGGGAAAAATTAAAGTCGGACAGCAACTTCCTCAATTAACTGGACACTCGTATGATAATGGAGTCATAGACCTCTTAGATTATCGAGGTACACGGCTAATATTGTCATTCTACAGATATGCTGCTTGCCCATTTTGCAATTTGCGCATTCATCATTTTATAGATAAATATCAGGCCGACTACACTAAGAGAGGTATTAAAGCTATAGCCGTATTTCAATCTCCCCCTAAGAGCATCACCAAATATCTAAGTAAACACAAAGCACCATTTGACATTATAGCAGATCCTAAGCAAGAGTGGTACAAGATCATGGGGCTAAGTACGTCATGGTTAGGATTTATGACAGGTGCGGCTAATATGAGTCAAGCTTTGGAAGCTCGACGCAAAGGGATGATGAACATCAATCCTGAAGGACCCGCTAATAGACTTCCCGCCGATTTTTTAATTGGAGCCGACGGTACTGTCGAGGTTACATATTATGCAAACAATATCAGCGACCACATTCCTTTTGAGGCAATTGACCAATGGTCCAAAAAATCACAAGCCTGAGATCAGCATATTCCCCAATCGATGGCCCTGACAATGTTCAAACAGATTATTAAATGGATCCTATTAACATTTATAGGATTGACCCTAATCATCATAATTGCACTGCATAGCTTATCTTCTTATGTGAGAGGTGGGCCGGATGCAGTCAGTTCTTTATTCGAAGCATACGACTACGATTACCAGGTCAAAATAGACACCTCCCAGGGGCGAACAATAAGGTCTATAACCACAGGAAATCTCAATAGCAGACGCACGATAGTTTTCTTGCATGGAGCACCGGGAAGTTGGAAGGATTACTCAGATTATCTCATTGATAGGCAATTACAGAGCTATTCAAAGATGATAGCCATAGATCGTCCAGGATATGGGTACTCTGATTATGGGAAGGCAGAGCCATCCATCATAAAACAGGCTAAGTTGCTTCATGATATTATAGATGTACAACCTCAAGACTCCCTTGTCCTTGTCGGATTCTCTTATGGTGGTCCAGTTGCGACTGCCTATGCCGGACTCTATCCAAAACAAGTTAGCGGTATCTTGTTGCTGGCACCAGTAATCGCACCAGGTCATGAAAAGGTATTTTGGTTTAATCGGCCATTAGGCTGGGCTCTAATTGAAGCTCTTTTTCCTAAATATATACAAGTCGCCAATGTTGAAAAGCTCGAGCATAACTCAGCATTGGAGGAACTGACACCTTTATATGAACAGATCAGCGCTCCTACTATCCATATGCACTGTTGGGATGATTGGATCGCCCCCTTTGAGCCAAATGTAGATTGGAGCTCTAATCAAATCAAAAACTCGACTATTGTTGATTGGGAGGGAGATGGGCACTATCTACCCAATTCCAAAATTGACACCATCTTGCCGTATCTGATAGGGCTTCTGACGAATGATAGCAACGCTCCGAACTAAACTTGAAAAAACCTGCTTATTCGCCTCTACTATAGGTGCAATCCTTTTTCTTTGCAATCAATAGACGCACCGATAAATAGGTATTAAAATGAGCACACTTGACTTACAGATAGAGAAGCAGGCATTAGCATGGATAAATGGAGATTACGACTCAGAAACCAGAGATGCAGTCAGATCAATGCTCGTAGACGAGCATTATGATGATCTTACAGATGCATTCTACAAGGATCTGGAATTTGGGACTGGAGGCCTCCGTGGACTTATGGGTCCTGGGACTAATAGAGTTAATCAATATACCTTAGGAATGGCGACTCAAGGGCTGAGTAACTACTTAAACAAGCAATATCCTGATCAAGAGGTCAGCGTAGCTATTGCACATGATAACCGTAACAACAGTGATACCTTTGCCCGAGTCACGGCGAATGTCTTTACTGCTAATGGAATCAAGGTCTATTTTTTTGATGGCCTGAGGCCAACACCAGAATTGTCATTTGCCATCCGAGAATTGGGCTGCCAAGGGGGTGTAATGCTCACAGCAAGCCACAATCCTAAAGAGTATAATGGATATAAGGCCTATGGTCAAGATGGCGGACAATTAGTGACACCACATGACAAAATGGTTATCGAGGAAGTTCGTAAGATCAGTGATGCATCAGAAGTCAATTTTAAGGGCGACGATTCATTAATAGTTACCATCGGGTCTGATATGGATGATCAATATATCAAGGAGCTGGTAAAGCTATCTGTGAACAAAGACGCCATCACCAAGCAAAGCGATCTTAAAATTGTCTTCTCCCCTATTCATGGCACAGGCGGTGTATCGGTACCGCCAGTTCTCAAGGCAATCGGATTCAAAAACGTTACTGTTGTTGAGGAACAGATGGTCGTAGATGGAAATTTTCCTACAGTGGTATATCCCAATCCAGAAGAACATGAGGCACTGAATATGGCTATTCAAAAAGCCAATGATATTGGCGCCGACTTAGTCATGGCTACAGACCCTGACGCCGACAGAGTAGGTATTGCCGTACGTAATACTGACGGTGAGATAGTCCTGCTCAATGGAAATCAAACCGCCTCACTACTAGTAGAATACATGTTGGAGGCCTGGGACAAAGCTGGTAAGCTCACTGGTAATCAGTATATCGTCAAGACAATTGTGACGTCATATCTACTAGATAAGATCGCTGCGGATAAGGGAGTCGCATGCTATAATACGCTCACAGGATTCAAATGGATCGGTGCTATGATGACCAAGCTACAGGGCAAGGAGACCTTCATCGTAGGTGGCGAAGAGAGCTATGGATATCTCGTAGGTGAACATGCCCGTGATAAAGACGCTGTTGTATCCTGCGCTATGATCGCCGAAATGGCAGCCTACTATAAAGAGCAAGGTAGTAGCCTGTATGAAGCATTAATTGAGCTCCACAGAAAGTATGGCTTATATCTTGAGAAATTAGTCTCAATCAAAAAAACAGGAAAGGCTGGAGCTGAAGAGATCAAGTCAATAATGCAAGGCTATAGAGACAATCCTCCATCAAGTCTAGGTGGTAGTAAGGTTACTATGATTAAAGACTATGCTGCAAGCCAAGCAAAAAACTTAGATACTGGGGCAATTGAGTCAATCGATCTGCCGAGTTCCAATGTATTACAGTTTTATACTGAGGATGGGAGCATTGTCTCTGCGCGACCATCTGGTACAGAACCCAAGATCAAATTTTACTGTAGTGTCAATCAAGACATCTCGGCCGACGACAACTATGAAGCATTAATTGGGCAACTCCAACATAAAATAGACGCTCTGATGAATGATCTTATGGCTTAAAAAATTAAAATAAGAAGGCTCTGATAATCAGATATACTGTGATTATTGTTAAGCCTATGATAACCGAATAAGCAATAGTTCGGTTTTGTCTGATTCTTTGCACTTTTATCATTCTAGTAGATGAGAGTTCTACTTTAGGATTAATGTCATTAGAGTACCTAGTATCAACTTTCTGAGCAGCACCCAATATTTTTGGTTTTCGATGAATCTTGCGCAATTTTAAGTTATTGCGATTGGATATAATCATTCCTTGAGCCCCTAATGACATGGCTATAAGTTTTATAGTTAGAAATTAGGTGCTGATGAGATACTATCAAATCATCAACGACAAACCAAGAAAAAATTTAGACAAAAGTCAGCTTAGAAGAGAGTATAAAAAAAGAAAGGCTGCCCTTTGGCAGCCTTAGTGTAACCTTAGTAATCAATGGGCTTTTGGTCCATTTATAATCATAAAGATAGAGCGTATAGACGACGTTTTCAGAAATCTTCAATCTTCTGTCGGATACCTAGCACAAATAAGTAGATAAAATGTAGTGCCCAGAATATATTATATAATTTTCATATGTATAATATCATGACTTATTATCTATTACGTTCAAATATTCAATCTGGAGTTTAATCTGTAAGCTACTTGTCAAAACTTAAGGATAAGTTCCCTCTAACGAGATTTTACTCGCTTTTCAAGAGTGTCTGCAATTCAAAAGATGACTTGCACAGGCTAAAATTCTCCACCGCCATCAAAGTCTCCGCCACCTCCGCCATTTCGTTGGCGTTTCTTTTTCTGATTGATGCGAAAGTTAAATGATAAATTGAATGTACGTGCTCTCCATTGAAACTCGGACTCTCTAAAGAACCCTTCACCAAAAGTCTCAGATCTTCTCTTACGAGAATTAAATACATCACGCACACTAAAAGTTAGTGATAAATCCTTAGTGAGGTCTTTATTGAACCCAAGGTCTAATGAAGCAATACCCTGTCTAAATCCTTGGGTAGTACTCACTGGAGCTCGATAGTTAAACCTCAGTTGTAGGTTACTCTTATTCCAAAATGTAAATCGTGCCGTACTACGAGCGAACCAGGTGAAGTCATCCGCGGTTAGTGATTCATCTATGTTACCCCCATCTACTTGAGTTCTAAAGGCATTAAAATTACCGTCCAGTCGCACCCAGTTTAGACCAGAATAAGCGAATGTTAGTTCTGCTCCATAGTCGTTGCGAGTTGCGAGATTCTGTGGTAAGCGGTTAGTAGTGCCATCCGAGTTAAACTCTAAGATGCGCTGAATAGCATCTCTCGTATTTCGATAAAACAAGCCACTCGTGAGTGTAAAGTTCTCCCATATCTTGATATGGTTGATCTCGTATGAATCCGTCAGCTCTGGGTCGAGATTTGGATTGCCGCTAAAGGTGTTGCGGCTATCACTAAAGGTAAAAAATGGATTGAGGTCTCTAAATCTTGGTCTACGGATACGTCGGCTATAACTTACCTGAAGACTGTTACCCTCGGATAATTCATAGTTTAAGAATGCACTTGGAAATAGATTTGAATAGTTACGATCATTAATTTCATTAGTAGTTATGAGTTCGGTGAGTACACTACTGAAC
Source organism: uncultured Saprospiraceae bacterium (assembly GCA_964505335.1). Taxonomy (GTDB): domain Bacteria; phylum Bacteroidota; class Bacteroidia; order Chitinophagales; family Saprospiraceae; genus GYS-P2D. Next base: position 6,896 of record CAZDHV010000129.1, read on the forward strand.
TCATATCTTAGACCGCCTTGATAACTAAAATTACCAATCTTGTTGCCAAAAATGGTGTAGACAGCATGGATGTCTTCGTCATAGTTAAAGTTATTAGACAGCCCTGCTAAGGTGCTAAATGCCCCATTATTAAGTTGTTCTACCGTATAGTCATTATTAATTCTCCTGAGCGTGCTGCGTGCGCCTACTTCGAACTGCCCCTCCTCATTAATAGGCTTAACAAAATCTAATTGAAATAACCAGGTCTTCTCACCCTCTTCATTCTCACTGCGCTGGACGATGTCAGGAATATTCTCACTGATGAAAGATGTAGCCGTCTCTAAGAAGTCTGAGCTTTCAGCTTCAATATCATCTCTATATTGAACCGTAGCTTCTAATTTATGATCACGATTACTATACTCCTTGTGATAGGTGACGTTATACTCCAGATTACTCTCATCCTCCCGCTCGTCATCAGTACGCAATGTCTCTGTGATCAGATTACCTGGGAAATCGTCCACGAAATCAAAATAGTCCAAAGTAGCGAAGTTATCTTCATCAGATCTACGGTATAAGAACGCTCCTGTAATGTTCTCCTTATCAGATAGGTAATAATCGACACCTGCTCTAAAACTATTAGATAACCCTGTTCTGTTTCTATCCTGAATAATTTCTTGGAACAATACCTCCGATTCCCCCTGAGATTCTAAAAATGAAAAACCTCCACCTTCTGTTTCTCGATATTGTACGCCGACATTGGCAAACCAGTTGATATTTCCTTTGCGATAGTTAACATTGGCGCTGACACCAGCTTGTGCAGGATATCCAGTATTTACATCAAATGATCCATTGAATCCAGATTGCTCATCTTTCTTCAATACGATATTGATGATTCCTGCCGCTCCTTCTGCCTCATATCGAGCTCCTGGGTTAGTAATTACCTCTACACGCTCGATCAGATTAGATGGGATAGACCTCAGCCCGTTGGCATTGTCTGCTCCTGCCAGCCCTGATGGGCGTCCATTGATTAATATTCTTACACCAGCACTACCTCGCAAGCTCACCGCACCATCCAAATCTACTGTCACTGATGGTACATTGTCTAAGATATCTTCTGCTGTCCCTCCTCTATTAGCAAGGTCCTGACCTACATTAAATATGCGCTTATCGAGCGCCACAATGGTCTCACTGCGCTCAGCAGTTATCTCAACACCGTCGAGTTGTATCGCACCATTCGCCAGGTTGATCGTTCCTAAATCGACTACTCCTCGGTTAGCACGCATCGCCTCACGATCGACTGAGATATCAATCAATTTATTCTCATAGCCTATAAATTCTACCATTCCATAATACCGACCCATGGGTACTTTTAACTCGAATACTCCACCGGACTCTGTCAGTGCTCCCGAGACAAGAGTTGAATCTGATGAATTGAATAATGATAGTGTAGCAAACTCTAATGGGAGTGCGCTATCTACGTCTTGTACGATTCCTTTAAGCGTCATCTGAGGACGCTCTCCACCGGGTCTTCCTTCACCTGATGGGCGCTGGGCAGTTAATACCGTAGCACATAGTGCTAAGCAGACAATAGATAAATACTTCTTCATGTTCTTGATTACGATGGTAAGACAACATATTAGACTCGAAGTTTAATCTTCAGTTGACTTATTAATTGTTAATGATATGGTAATGACAAATTG
>CAZDHV010000130.1:0-8487 GCA_964505335.1 uncultured Saprospiraceae bacterium
CTCATCCACATCGGTGAGAAGCAGCTAGGTGGCGGTCGTGCAGGAGAGCGGGCTGCTAAAGGAATCACGGAACAACTGGTAGACTTGGGATTTGAGTCTGGGCGGATGAAGACAGGTACGCCTCCGAGGATAGATGGAAGGACCCTGGACTACAGCAAAATGGAGACCCAAGCTGGAGATGAAGAGGTTTGTAAGTTCTCATTTACTGATACTCCTGTACTAAAAGAACAGCGCCCGTGTCATGTTACCTATACATCACCAGAAGTTCATGAGACCCTCAAGGAGGGCTTTGATCGCTCGCCGATGTTTAATGGTCGAATCCGAGGGCTCGGACCAAGGTATTGCCCATCTATAGAGGATAAAATCAATCGTTTCGCTGATCGAGATCGACATCAGCTGTTCGTGGAACCAGAGGGTTGGAACACCTGCGAGATCTATGTGAATGGCTTCTCGTCGTCACTTCCTGAGGATGTACAATACAAAGCACTCAAGAAGGTGCCGGGATTTGAAAATATGAAGATGTTCAGACCGGGCTATGCCATAGAGTATGACTTCTTTCCACCCACACAATTAAAGCCCTCTCTGGAGACTAAACCCGTGGAGAATCTATTTTTCGCTGGGCAGATCAATGGGACAACAGGATATGAGGAGGCCGCTTGCCAGGGATTGATGGCTGGCATCAATGCACACCTGAAGCAAGAAGAAAAAGATCCATTCATCCTCAAGCGCTCCGATGCATACATCGGTGTATTAGTAGATGATCTGGTTAACAAGGGGACGAAGGAGCCCTATAGGATGTTTACCTCACGTGCTGAATATCGCATCTTGATTCGCCAAGACAATGCTGATCTCAGGCTTACTCCGATCGCACAATCACTGGGCATGAAGGGCCTTGAGCAGCGCATGGAACAAGTCGCTAAAAAACAAGAAGCCATTAAAAGCATAGAGAAATATCTCGGGGCTACCTCGATCACTCAAGATCAAGCCAATGACTTACTGAGCTCTGTCAACTCTACCCCACTGAAACAATCCGTTAAGCTCAAGTCTGTATTGAGTAGACCTAAGCTGCATCTAGCCGATCTAGTAAAGATTCATGAACCCCTGAATCAGTTCTTAGCTGACATTCCCAAAGAATTTGTGGAGTCTGCTGAAGTAAATATTAAGTATGAGGGCTATCTTTCTAAAGAACAGGAGATGGTTGAAAAAATGAATAGACTTGAGAACCTCGTCCTCAAGGATGATTTTAGTTATGATGGTATAAGTTCTCTTTCTTCAGAAGCTCGCGAAAAGCTAGAAGAAATTAGACCGCGCACAATCGGTCAAGCTAGTCGCATAAGCGGCGTATCGCCATCTGATATTTCTGTTTTATTAGTTCATGTGGGTAGGTAACAAAGGAAAGTCGAATCATATATATTGGGAAAAGCTAGCTTGGCGTTATTCATATATGCGCCAAATCATCCTGATAGTATTCAGTATGCTGTCTGCGGAGGTCTGCAGCAGTCAATATGGCATTGAGGAATTCAACCGAGAAGTACGCTTCATAAATGAGTCTATACACGGCGCACTTGTCTTACACCGCATCTACGAGAGCTTCAATCAAAATATTAATAAATACGTAGACCTCCCAAGTTATGAGCTCAACAACTATGGCAATAAGGATCTTCCTCTAAATGTCTATGATGATCCTGAACAATGGTTTTATGACGAGTCTCCGAACAAATTATATCAGGAGATTCGTAAATACACTCATAATAAAGGAAGCCCGCCAATAGTCCTAAATATTCATAATATCTCTCAAAAACTCAATGGAGATCGCTTTAGAATAGATGAGCTCTCCAACAGTTCAGATATCAATGAGCTCAGCGTTATAAAGGAACTCTATGATGGTCTCGAAGGGGTAGTAGGTTACTTTGATAACCTGAGAGCATCGGTAGAGTTATATGATCGACTGCTCGAAAAGCTCCGATATGATAATGCCCTCAGTGAAAGTCAAAAAGTAGTGTATACGGCTGTGGCTGAAATTCACTTTGACATCAAAAAAATCATACGCAATCTAGGTAGAGATAACCAAAGTGCTGTAATCCGCAGTTTGTCCAAAATAGAAAAGGAGAAGAACTGGCTCAACGTTAGCATTGAGGATCTCGAGTCACAAGCTGAAGCTAAAAGCTTAAGAAGTCTAGTCGGTAACATCAATAACATCGTTGCGGAACTGTCGAACTATGTAAACAACCCTTCTGTACCAGAAGAATATGCCTTGTTTGGCAAAGGATACTATTATCAAAATGTAGTACTGCTCACCTTGATGAATCGTTATGGCAATGGTTACGTCACCGAGTTCAACCAATTCTTAACAGAATACAAATGGCCTGTGCTCCATCTGACAGAGGAGCCGCACTATCTCAAGATCATCTATCCAGAGACTACACCAAAAGAGTTGTTGGACAATCCCTTAGAAGAGATCACCACATTGGAGCAACTCCGAAGTCAGCCTCTTGATCCTGTTAAAGCTAAACCTATAGACACATTCTATGCTGAAGGCAAAGAAAAAGCACAAGAACCGCAGGTCGAAAAAGAGATACCGGTTAACATCACCCATACCCATGTGATCTATGTAGACTCACAATTCTTCGACATTCAGTTGTACGATCATCTCATAAAAGATGGTGATATGGTCTCCATAAATGTCAATGGGGAGTGGGTGTACAATGACATCTCATTAGAAAAAGAAGCGAAAACGATTCAGCTAGAGGTCTCGCCAAATAAGCGCAACTTTATCATGGTTCAAGCAGTAAATGAGGGCTGGCGCCCGCCCAATACAGTCGGAGTGCGCTATGTCAGCAATGGCAAAGTCGAGAATATCATTATAGCTAATGACCTCAATTCGACAGAACTCATAGAAATAAAATACCGCCAATAGCATGACGACATATAGAATCCTAAAGCTTCTTGTGTGAGTAGTATAGGTAGAGTTATTCTATTTCTATTTCTTAGCATTTCTAGTATATCTGGGCAATCCTATTTCGATTATAATAACGATATCAGTCAGGCGTATACCTACATCTTGCAGCTCAAGATGGATAGTGCACAGCACATCTTAGATCAGCTAAAAGTGAATACTCCTGATAATCTGGCAGTATACCATGTAGAAAACTATATTGACTTTTTTACGGTCTTTCTGGGTGAGCAGGAACAAGATTTCGAAGACTTTAAAAAGCGAAAAGATGCCCGTCTAAATATAATTAAGCAAGAGGAAGTTGACTCCCCTTTCTGGAGATTATCGCAAGCAGAAATAGGCTTGCAATACGCTCTCGTCCGTAGCAAGTTCGGTGAGTATCTCAGAGCAGGATGGGATGTGAATAGAGCCAACAAGCTCCTTAAGAAAAATGGTTCTATCTATCCCGATTTTACGCTCAATTACAAAAGCTTGTCGGTGATTCATTCGCTGATGGGTTCACTTAATGGAATCAAGCGAAGCTTGGTAAAGCTATTTACATCAATGGATGGAGACTATGAGCAAGGCATTAGCGAAATTGAAGAGCTTTATCAAGCATCCAAGTCCGATCAATATATCTTCACTCATGAGATCACAGCCATCAGAGCGTTGATCAGCATGCATGTCGAGAAGAATCCAGAATTGGCCTATGACATAATCAACAAGGAAGATATCAAGGCCGTGAAAAGCCCGATGCTTGACTTTGTTCGTTACTCTGTAAGCAAGAGTTATGATCAATCTACTGATCAAACCGATGAGATGCTTGTGAAGGCCTTATCAAGTGGAGGCAATCTATCATTTGACTATTTAAGGCTTTTGCTGGGTACTGAATATCTACAGCAAGGCGATGCTCGGGCGGAGGAACACTTAATGTACTTCATCAACAACTTCAATGGCAGACATTATATCAAAGAGGCCTATCAGAAGATGGCATGGTATGAACTAATCATGAATGATGATGTAGGCGCCTATAAGAGTTGGATGGCGAAGCTGCTCAGTGTGGGTCATACGACAATAGGAGAGGATCAGCAAGCCCAGCGTGATGCGCAATCTTCTGTGATTCCACACAAAGACTTGCTACAAGCTAGACTCTATTATGATGGAGGTCGCTATCCTGCTGCACTAAATCTATTGGATAAGGTCCAAGTGGTAAGCCTAACTGCCGAACATCAATTGGAGTATCATTATCGTAAAGCCCGAGTGTTACAAGGATTATTCAGATACACCGAAGCAGCTGAACTATACAAACGAGTCGTATCTACTGGTGCGAGTAGTGATCGATATTTCGCTTGTAGCGGTGCATTACAACTTGGGATTATTTCTTCCATACAAGGGAAATTTGACGAGGCAAATATTCATTTCGCTCGATGTTTATCCATCAATCCAGAAGAGCATCAAGAAAGCCTTCATCAAAAGGCCAAAAGTTGGCAGCAAAGAATAAAGGGACGCCAATCCAAAGATTAACGTCCCTCCAAAAAAATCAATAACCGGAAACGGTTCGTATTATTTTTTCTGCAGACTCTTAAGCTTAGCGTCACGATCTCTACGAACGATACGCAATCCATTGCCATCTACACAGAATCCTACATAATCAAATCTGCCAAATCTACCATCAAGGCTAACCACTTGCCTCCCATTCGCATCGAGTATCTCTGCAAATCCATCACCATAATCACAGCAGATGCCGTCACCATATGAATCCTGTAGCTCGAGCTCATAGCATCCTGATGTCAATTCGAACTCTCGTGTAATAACCTGTCCCGCTCTACCATCTTGATAAGGACCTCCCTTGTGTAGCTCATTGAAGTCTTCATCAAGTATATACCAAGTCGTCTCGGATCCATAGTCGTCCAGCGTAAGTCTCAGGGTATAAGAGCCATCGCCATTGTCCCCAGTCGCGATAAAAGTTTCGATGTTGGCATACGGTGTCCAACCGCTTACGCATCTCGTTCGCAACTGATACTGATACGTCGCTCCTGCAGCAAGACCTGATAGCGTAATCTGTGAGGGTGTAGTATTCTTAACCGTCCAACTCCTCGTGCCCTCTTTGCGATATCTGATTCTATATCTGATTACATCAGGCATGTCGGCCCAGTCAATCAGTACGCTTGTAGCCGATTGACTATTAACAGAGGATGCCTGCGGGGCTTCACAGATATCTAACGTTGTGTCAGAATCGCCTTCATTGTTATCATCATTGCCATCACTTGTGTCGTCAGTGCCACCATTATTGTCCGTAGTGTCCCCTGCGCCGCCGCCACCTTGCGTATTGCTGATGACATTGCTGGCATTATTAGTCAGGTTGGAGAGATTGGCCGCCACATAATTCTCCATTCTTAGAGCCTGGCCATTACTAAACATATACATACAAGCATCATTGACATAGTCCATATAGTTCATGTGCATGTCATTCGAGCCACAACTACTGACGCCTAGTTGAGGACATCCGCTATGGTCGCTAGCCTGATTAGGTGTGTCAGCAACATCATCGTCGCGGTTACAGCCATTGCCCCAGATATGATCCAACAGGAAGTAGTGACCCACCTCATGAGTAAGTGTACGACCTAAGTTAAATGGCCCTTCAGGACGAACAACTCCACAGCCTCCTCCAACACCAAATGCCGAAGCATCTATTACCACAGCATCACCATTGCCAGCACCACCGAGAGGCGAGTGACCCAATAGACCAGTATTAGGCTGTACGATGATATTCATATACCTACTCCACGCATTAGAGCGGTCACCATTAGTTTGGTTGATTGTTACAGCCGCATCTCCATTTTGGAGATCAAATCCATTAGGATGATTCCGATCTGCAATAACAAATCTTAAACAAGCTTCCCCGTTACTTACACCAGGAAAAAAACTCTCCGCTTGACTAGTCCACTTAGTGATGTCATTGTTAGTACCGGCGAAATCTTGATTGAGGATGTCAATTTGGCTTTGTGCCAATGCAACTAAGCACGCACGTTGATTTGTGTTAGCTCCTTGATAATGTACTGCCACAGGGATAATAACAGGATTATTACACTGTGCCTTTTGAACTCGCTTCTGATTGAGCTGCTCAAATTTTTCTAACCTCAGGTCATACTCTTTCTTATAAGCGGGATCACTCAATAAAAAAGACATGTGTTCATCAGAACCACAGGTCCGGTGGCGATCCGAGAATGCTAAGTCCCCATCAAATGACTCAGGAGTGTCAAAGTCATCAGAGCATGAGTAAAGTAGTGCGAAGAAGATGATACCGATTAAGAACTTTAAATTTTCCATTGTAGATTTTTTTGAATGTTTCATAATTGTCTCGCCTCAGCAGCGATTACACATCGAAATACCGACTAATCCGATCTGGAAAATTTGAATTTCATAGCAAGCCATGGTTTTATTATACATTCATGGGATTTTATTATACATCCTCTTTGGAAGCATGTTGAGACCCCTCTACCTTGCGGTATATAAGTTATAACCCGTGGATAATTCTATTAGAGCTTTCATCTTTGACGAGAAGTATAAATTCTTCAGGCACCTCTTATTCTGGTTGTTTATCTATACCGATGAGCTGCTGTCCCTAGTTGGGCTAACAGAAGAGTTGGAGTTTCCTCTTGTCACTGTTGGACAATTGTTAATTGATATCATCACGGTATATCTCATATTATATGTGTTGATCCCACGATACCTTCATACTAAGCAATACACCACTTTTCTGATCTGGGTATTCTTGATGATCTTCATCAATATACATGGTTTCTTTTTGATTGAAAACTATTACTACTATTACGAGGATGGTCACTTGTCCTACTATATCAGTTCATTCGTAACCACAGCAAGTGTTTTAGGCTTGGCAATGGCCATCAAGTTGTTGAAGAACCAGATCATACAGACCGAAGAGAAACAAGAGTTAATAGAAGAAAAGAACAAAGTTGAGCTTCAAGCACTAAAAGATCAGGTCAATCCTCACTTCTTATTTAATGTGCTCAACACCATATATATACAAACCAAGACAGATGCGGGTGCCGCATCTAAGTCAATTATGAAATTATCCGATCTGTTGAGATTTCAGATCTATGATGCCGCACAGAAAGATTGGATACCCTACGAGCAAGAGAAGTCTTTTTTACAGAACTACTTGGACCTTGAGGTGATGAGGAGGGATGGACTCAGTTACAATTGGGTCGAAACAGACAGCAATATAAACCAATACGCTGTTCCGACTTTTCTATTACTACCCCTAATCGAAAATGCGATAAAGCACTCTCGGACTTCGCTTGCCAGCAATGAATTCATTAATATAGAAATCTCAAAAAGCAAGAGCGCACTCATCCTTAGATGTAGTAATAATATAGGCGACATTAAGCATGATGATGGCGGATTTGGTCTTGAAAATCTAAAGAAACGACTGGGCTTAATATTTAGTAAAGGCGCACCGCTCCTCATTGAGGAGAAAGGAGGTATTTTTAAGGTAGAGCTATCGCTACCAATAGATGAATTACATAATAATAGATGATGAGCCCATTGCCCGCCAGGGCATCAAGCTTCTTGCTGATCAGCTGTCGTATCTCAACTACATTGCAGAATATCCCAACCCTATCCTTGCTCATGAGCACATAACAACAGAGGTTGATCTGCTTTTTCTAGACATTGAGATGCCTGGACTTAACGGTCTTGAGTATCTGCGTAGCTTGAGTCCACAAACAGCTGTAATCTTGACAACCGCTTATCCCCAACATGCCCTTGAAGCATTTGAACTTGATGTCGTCGACTATCTCGTCAAACCAGTGAAGCTCCCTCGCTTCATCAAAGCAGTTGAAAAAGCCCAGACGCTAAAAACTCTTCAGAACACTCCGGCAGAAGTAGAAATGCAATCCGAGGAAATCTATATCAAAGCAGATCGTAAGTTTCACAAGGTCAGCTATGCCGATATAATTTACATCAAGGGGATGAAGGATTACGTCATGATCCATACCACATCTAAGAAATATATGACAGCGCTAAATCTCAGTACGATCATAAAACAACTGCCTGAGACTCTATTCGCTCGCATCAGCAAGTCCTATATCATCAATACGCAGCACATTGTTTCTGTCGGAGTCGACTATGTGGATGTTGCAGGAGACGAGCTCAGCTTAGGCTTGTCCTATAAAGAGGCATTTCTTAGTACTCATGTGAAGAAGACTTTGTTGAAAAGGTGAGGTTATTAGTAAGCTCCCTTCTATCGCCCTGAGTGGAAGGCATCTTCGGTTTTGAATCTCACTGTGTAAGATCTCTATCGATCTTCCAAGGATTTATCACAGTTTTCTTTTTCATCTTGATCGCAGAGAAAGATCTTCTAACTTTAGTCCGAGATGCCAGACTACCGAACCCTCGATGGCGCTCATTAAACAAGAGTTTCAGTTTAAATGATTAGGGCTACCATTTTAGCTTGAGTAGAGCGAGATCTACTGCTCTGCCACGTAGAACTCAGTGCTTTGGTGAGAGTAGATCTTTCAGTCGTTCCTCCT
>CAZDHV010000131.1:0-8451 GCA_964505335.1 uncultured Saprospiraceae bacterium
TTATAAGAGATATCTTTATTAGGAACTATTGCGCTTACCACGCAGCTTATACTAATGATTAGATATGATTAAGACTATTGTAGAAATTGCCTCGGCAATACTAATTCTAATCGGATTTGAATTATTCAACAGGAAGAGCATCGTCGCTTTTCATATCATGGCAGTAGGACAGTTTCTTGCTATGATCATCTGTGGATTTACAGATCTTTGGTTTCTCGCCATCATGCATTTTGTCAATTGCCTTATGCAAGTTAGAGGATGGTTAAAATGGCGAGAGAAAGCTGGAACTTAAGCAATCTAAGAGCTGGTCAACGGAAATAGGCGCTCAAGCTCTGCATCACTGCAATCAAGCTCAAGATTAAACCGACTGGCTAATGTATCAAGCCATGCGGAACCATAGGGGACATGGGACTTGTCTACGACTTCTATTCCCTTGCGCGTTGATAGCTCAGTATTGAATAGACCGATACGCCCTTCTACCGTATATCTCCCAATAAAACGGTTCGTGTATAAATGTGATTTAGGATTGGTAGACATATAATAATTGGAGACGTAGATATCGTCTGAGCTGATGTCGACATAGTCAAAACTATATTGATTAGCCCAGTCATCACCCACCTTGCGCTGAATCATGAATTGATTGACATCAAATGGAATAATTCGCACGATGCCATCATGGTCGTTGATTTCAGATTGATCATTAACCTTGAGTGGGACCTTGCTCGTTAAACCACCAAAGCCCACATCTGTGACGTACTCTTCACCACCTAAGCTAACCAGTAAGGCTAAGTGATTCCTGGGAGGGATCTGCTCCGGATTCCGCAACCAAACCCTACCCATTACCTGTCGCACCGAAAAACCCAAGGATTTCAGCAGTAGTCCATACAGCGTATTCAACTCAAAACAATAGCCTCCCCTCTTTGACTTAACAACTTTGTCAAAGAGCTTATCTGGCTCAAGGGCTATACCTCGCTTGAGTATTACATCTAAGTTTTCGAAGGGGATCGCCTGCATATGGTGTTGCTGAAGCGCTACTAAACCTTCGAGGTTAGTATTAATATTGAGTAGATTTATTCTGGCTAAGTATTGATTTGTTTGGGCGTCTGTCATCGTATATACTCTACTATTATAACCACTATTTACAAGTAACTAACAGCTTGAACTCCTGTGGTGTCTCCTGTGATTCCTCCTGGATTGGTCTATCAAACAGGTGCATCAGATTGTTCCCCGCCAAGTCCTCGAGTTGTTGCTCAAGACTGATGGTGTAATCCCCCGCTTGCCAATTCTCCTCGGGCTGGAATAAGATTGTATTGCCATGACTATCGTACTCAAGCGTACCCGCCACTCTATGACCCTGATAGTATAGTCCGAAGGCATCGATAAGGCTGCCATAATCGACCTGCTCGGTTATGGCAATAGTCAGTGGGCTGAGTGTATGTGCCTGCAAGCTGCCTACGCTCCATGCATCTATAGATGGCTGCTCTCTATCGGCATCAGTGGTTATGAAGCGATGACTCACTGAGCTCGTCATATTTGCACCCTCCATGTCTTTGATACTACCGTCAATCTTCAGTGTATAGTTCTCGTATGGATCAAACACACTGCCCAGAAGACGATTAGGGCCTAAGAGTCGCTTTTGTCGCCCTGGCTCTATCCATATGGTCAAGAGTGTGCCATCATCAGAGAGCAAAGGCGCCTTAAGGTTTAATATGGAGCGATCGATTGCGGCACCATCTTGATCCAAAAAGTGAATGTGCTCATAGATCTTAACTGGATTAACCGGACGTGAAAATCGGATATACCATTTTAAGATATTGGCAGGGACCTCCTTGACAGCAGGATAGATATTGACTATGTCAATAGCCTCATAAGCTTGCGGCTTATCGACGGTAAAGTGTAACACCTCTCCGCCACACAATAGAGTATAGGGCGTCTCTTGATTAAATGGAACTAAAGGCTTGAAGGTAGTCGAGGACTTGTCTGACTCGATCGCACCAATAATCGTAGGTCCTTCATAGCTGTATGGATCAACGGTAAGCTGTCCTTTGATGATTTTAAAATCGTCGGTATCACATCCGCCAGATACAACGAGGTAGGAGGTGTTGAGTTTCAGAATTTCTGGAGACTGCTGACTACAAACCTCCAGAATTCCCGATATCAGGAGGGCACCACACAACAGTGCTCTCCATGTCAAGTGTTGGCTTATAACCAACGATTATTACTTGTCTTAAGGCCTAATACGCCATTGGCATCACGCTGAATCATAACGAAGGTCGTTTCGTTGAGCTTGTCCAACTGTTGCACGTTCACAAATGGCAGGTTGATAAAGTCTACTCCAGCTGTGCCAGCACGCTCTTGAACTCGTTCAGTCAGAGAATCTCCAAAACCCTCGATGTTAGACACTTTTATCTTCATGAGTGCTCGATTAGAATTAGCCATAAGCACATAGCGCTCACCTTCTTTCTCCATCTCGATGATATCAAGCGGGGTATTCCAATTGCCCAACTCTGCTACGGTGCGTCCCTTTGCATGAGCTCCATCTTGTAAGTCACTCATCGGAAATACGACTAGTGGCGTACATGTATAGCTTGCCAATATCTGGGACTTCCCGTTGATCGTAATCGGCGTGAACGTCTTGATCGGTGCGTAGGTCTCATACTGACCATGAGCGGCATGATAGATCTCGAGTGAGCTCTGCAATTCACTTTCATTGAATGGAAATGATATCGCTCTGAATGTAGAGGAAAACTCCGCATTGCTCAGCCCACTAACCATCACTTTACCCTCGGCATATCTCAAATCAGATATTGCCCACTGACGCAATGATCTTCCTCTTCTATCGGTGGCATCGGCAGCAACAGCATTGTTAAGTACAGTTTTAGAGTAGCTGACCTTATCAATGTTGACTGGCTCAAGGGTATTGTTATTTACCAAGAACAGTAATGACTTACCAGAACTGTGATTTACAGCGATATAGACATTTTCGTTAGTTGGATCTACAGCAAGATCTATAATCTGCAGCTGATCAGTCTCCGTCCCTAATAGCTTACTGAGCTCATCCTCTAAATCAGCAATTGCCATCTGATCGTTTTCAGCCTTTTGCTGGTTGGATAGATCGATTGCAACCACCTGTGCTGCATCGCTATCACCGATGAATAAGATACTCTCTGGCCCAAATGCCATGGCGTGCACGCTTTGTATCTCAGGATCTCCTAAAACAAAATCTTCTGTATAATTAATTGATGCGATTGCGACGCTGCTAATCAACGCCAGTGCTAGTAGTAGAAATAGCTGTTTCATTGCTGGATGTTTATGTTTAATTGTATAAGACTGTTTAAAGTTAACCAATATTAAAGGCTATAGTTTTGGAGTGGCATAATCTAATCCTCAGTGGTCTCCCTGAAGACCACCATTGCGTCAATGTCAGTAATCTCAAAAGACTGCCGATTTAGTTTCCCTACTCTACCTTCAAGAAGACGGTGTTGCAGGATTTGGCAGTTGCCTTGATCATGCCATATGCGCGATCTGCCCAAATTGAATAATTCATTATTTTATACTGTATTTATAGTTTTAAGCAAAATTTATGTAAGTAATAAGACCATGTATAAATAGTATCTCTTTCTGAATCCATGCAGAACTTTCTCAAATGGTCATAGGTTTGTGTACTAATTGATCAAATTCAATAATGCACCACACTAATTATAAACTATGAAATCTTACGGATACAAAAATCTCAATGTTGACATCGCAACGCTAGGATTAAGCGATACGACGATCTATTGGAACCTATCCCCTGCCGCATTGATAGAGCATACTATTTCTTCCGGACAAGGCGAGCTCGCCTCATCAGGAGCGCTAAAAGTGAATACTGGCCAGTTCACGGGTCGTTCACCCAAAGATCGCTATATCGTTGAGGACAAAATCACCTCCAAAACTGTGGATTGGGGCACGGTCAATCAGCCAATCACCACTGCCCAATATGACAAGCTGTATAAACAAGTGATCAACCATCTGAATAATAGAGTCCAGATCTATGCTCGAGATGCTTATGCTTGTGCCAGTCTCAACTATAGACTCAACGTCCGTGTATACTCTGAGCAGCCGTGGCAGAGCCTATTTGTGAACAACATGTTTTTGAGACCAACTAAAAAGGAAGTTTCCACCATTGATCCTGACTGGCAGGTATTTGTGGCCAGTGGTCTCGAGGTCGACCATAAAGAAATGGGTTTACGCCAGAAGAACTTTGCCATCATCAACTTTACTGAGAAAAAAATTATCATCGGTGGTACAGCCTATACAGGAGAAATCAAGAAAGGGATCTTCTCCGTGCTCAACTTTATATTGCCAACAGAGCATGACGTCTTATCGATGCATTGCTCCGCTAATGTGGGAAAGAAGGGAGACACTGCCCTATTCTTCGGGCTCTCTGGAACTGGTAAAACGACACTGTCAACAGACTCTGAAAGAAAGCTCATCGGCGACGATGAGCATGGATGGGCATCCTCCAGTGTATTCAACTTTGAGGGCGGCTGCTATGCAAAAACAATAAACCTATCCGAGTCCAAAGAACCTCAGATCTATAAAGCAATCAAGTTTGGGGCGATGTTAGAGAATGTTGGATTTCATGACAGAGCCAATAGACTGGTAGACTTTGCAGATTCCTCAATTACACAAAACACTCGAGTAAGTTATCCGATCTATCATATTGATAATATAGTCTACAACTCTCGTGGAGAAATTCCTGAGAATGTATTCTTCTTGACCTGTGATGCTTTTGGCGTGCTTCCTCCGATATCTAAATTGACTACCCCACAGGCGATGTATCACTTCCTATCGGGATATACAGCAAAGATCGCAGGTACTGAGGCTGGCATCAATGAGCCTGAGGCTACCTTCTCGGCATGCTTTGGCCTTCCCTTCTTACCTCTTAAGCCTACTGTATATGCAGAATTGCTCGGCAAGAAGATCGAAAACGGTCAGAAGCGAATTAATAAAACAATCAATGTGTGGTTAGTGAATACTGGATGGACTGGTGGCGCATTTGGTCAAGGCACCCGGATGGAACTGTCCTATACCCGTGCCATGATTAGAGCAGCCTTGTCTGGCAACTTAGATGAAGTAGAGTATGAGACGGAGCCATTCTTTGGCTTAACAGTCCCGAAGTCTTGCCCTGACGTTCCCAATGCCCTGCTACTCCCCCGAGACACTTGGCCTAATGAAGAAGAGTATGACGCACAAGCTAAGAAGCTTGTTGATTTATTCAAAGACAACTTTAAGCAATATGAATCTTACGCTTCGTCCGAGATTCTTGAGGTAATGGAATAAAGAAGCGCCATAATCATATCATTGTTTATTTACGATAGTCGTTACAGAACGCCTAAGGCGTTAGCTCTCAAAGGTCATCATATGTCCATATAAGTTTATAGATATGAGCGATCCTTTAGTTGATAATATATTGAGAAGGGCCACATTAGCTTATCATGACAAAGAACTAATACAGTCTTTTGTCAAACAAATCGTAAAATGACGCACTCTAACAAGAGGTGGCCACATCATCCTGAGACTTATCGGCTCAGGACGGTCTATAACACCGATACGTTACAGCTCGATAGAAATGAATAATATATGAAAGAAATACTGGGAATAATTACAGCTCTTTTTTGTGCTATCACATTGAATGGGCAAGTTGAATATTTAAGAATAAGTCCCAGCCAGAAAATCATTCAACGAGTTGGCGCTACGGATATTGAAATTGAATTCTCGAGACCACAAATGAAAGGAAGAGTAGTCTTTGGAGAGCTCGTACCTTATGGCAAATTGTGGAGAACTGGAGCTAATGAAAACACCAAAATATCTTTTAATCACAGAGTTAAAATTGGAGAGACTGAAGTTTCACAAGGAACCTATGCGCTTATAACAAAGCCCAAAAGAGAATTCTGGGACATATTTCTTTATACTGACACGAATAATCTTGATGTACCCAATCCTATTGACAGCACCAAGTTAATTCATCTAACAACGGTTGAATCTTATCAACTCGAAAATCTCCAAGAAACACTCGTACTAAATTTTTATGATTTAACCGAGACATCTGCGAATCTGGGCATTAGCTGGGAAAGAACAGCCGTGAAAATTCCTATTTTATTTTATACACGAGAGGCAATGGAGAAAATGATCGAAGAAGAATTCAAGAAGAATGTATTTGACTACAGCATAGCAGCAGCATATTATTCTCAGAGAGATATAGAGTTAGAAAAGGCAAAAGAACTGCAGGAACTGTCAATAAAATTAAGAGACAAGCCAAGTGCATGGGCGTATAATGATTATGGGAAAATATTACAAAAATTGGGCGAAATAGAAAATGCTATAGAAGCATTCCAGTTCTCCTTGAAACTTTCCAAAGAATCGAAAAATGAGTACTTGATTGCAGAAAACACAAGATCACTAAATGAACTAAAAGAGTAAAAATGAGTGGTTACATTGGATGGTGATGGTATACCGCCCTTTGGGTCAAGCCACGTATCCTATATCAGTTCTTACTGCGGGTGGCAGGCCTAAGAGTCAGTATTTAACCAATCACTCCTTTACGATCTTAGGTTGATCGTTCACCTTAAAATCGAAAATGTCTGTTCGATTGTAGTGGCCATTCACATCAAAATCTAACTTACTTCTGGTGATGTCATCTAAATCAATTTCAGTAGTTACAATGCCTGACTCATCGAATAAGGGGCCTGCCAGAATCTGGCCTAGTGGAGATACGACAACGCTTCCACCACGGCAGAAATGCTCTTCTTCAGATGTCACCAAGTGCTGGTACTCGGCTGGATACATCGATTTAGTAAAGTACTGGTTACAACCCAATACAAAACATCTCCCTTCGAGTGCTATATGCTGCATAGTAGGGATCCATACCTCTCTGGAGTCCGCCGTTGGAGCCACATAAATCTGAACACCTTGCTGATACATAGACATCCTTGCCAGAGGCATGTAATTCTCCCAGCAGATAAGGCCTCCCAGTTTGCCGATACGAGTATCTACAGCTACTAACGACTCTCCGCCTGCTTCTGCCCAGATGAGACGCTCCGTACCCGTAGGTTTTATCTTTCTATGTACAGCCATTAAGCCTCTGTGAGGAGAGATATAGAGCATGGAGCAGTATAGACTGCCATGATGTGATTCTTTCTCGGTGATGCCAATGACGAGGTATGCCCCGCTCTCTCTAGCTATGATCTCCAGTCTTTGGCGATCGGCTGATTCGAGATCTATGCTGTTCTGATGATATAGATGATACAACTCTCGGCCCTCATCGGTTCGCTTTCCAATGGTTGCACCAAAGTCGAATCCACGTGGATATCCAGGCACAAATGATTCTGGAAACACGATCAGATCGGCACCTTGATCAGCGCAGGATTTGGTCAATGATTCGAGCTTCAATAATGTTGCTTCTTTGTCAAAGAAGACTGGGCTCTCTTGAACAAGGCTTACCTTAATTTTCATGAAGGAGAAGAATTAATTTCTAAAACACTTCAAACTTAAGCAGTTATTCCTACGCTGTTCGATTTTTCATCCAGTTGATCAACCAGCCCGACGCAAAAGCTAACAGTGACATCGCAACTAGATAGACCAAAGCTTACGATGATGTTCACTACATGGTACAACAATTAGGCTATATCTCATTCACTCACCCTATCTATCTGACTAATTATTGGTAGCTTGACAGATGCCTCAAATTCTGAGCTTCCCTTATTAATGAATGTTACTCAACACATGACCCTATGAAACAACGAGACATCCTCATGGATCAAATAGAACAAGCGGGCCGAGCACTACTGATTTTATGGGCCTTAAATCAGGTGGCAATATTACTAACGAGATTGCAATAACGAACCAACGCCTACAAAGTCAACTCGACATCAATATAGAACACCTACTTAGCCTTAAAAGACGGGATGCAACTGAATATCTGCAGGATCGAGTAGGTACCGATGAACATGTTGAAACCTTATCCGACTACCTTAAAGACATCGGCCTATTCAAGAAGAAGACTAACGACTCTGAATTCCAATTATACCTATCTAAAGCGCTCGAACTTCTTGAGATTGCTGATGACATTTCAAGAACCATGTCATTTGATAGGAATCGTAAAAAGACCGAAATTAGAGATCTACTGACTAACTAAGCAAAAACAAATTACCGCAGGAACCCTTCTTTTGCGCTCAACCTTCACGGATTTTCTCATCTTCAGTGAAAATTCGACGATATGCCTCGGATCCTCATCATCATACTACTATTCAGCTTAGGATTTGCTGCCTGCAAAAGCAGCCAAACCACAGATTTTCGCAAGATATACTTAGTGCGCCATGCCGAGAAGATGAAAGATGTAGACAATCCATCCTTATCACCCGAGGGAGTGACACGTGCACAATCATTGAATAAGGTGCTGAAAGAGGT
>CAZDHV010000132.1:0-8431 GCA_964505335.1 uncultured Saprospiraceae bacterium
TGGCAATTGATCAAATTCTAGTCGCAGCTGTCCCTGAAGTATTGACTCGTAGCCAAAATATCTGGCGTCGGATTGTTCTAAAAATGACTCCAAGGCGATGTCATAGCTACTGCTATCTGTCAGATATAAGAGCGAATCTATGAATCCTATTTCTTCGCCATAGTCATAAGTGTAGTTTACATTCTTATCGTTTAGCACAAATAATTTGAATGTATCTGCCCGTAGATTATTGATTTCAAACTGTCCCTCACTATCAGTTCTGGCGAAGTAGAAGGGTTTTTCTTTATATACTACAGAATCATATACAGTCTCGTATAGCATGACCAAGTATTCGGGCGAAGCCTGTTGTGTTTTGGAATCGATGACATTTCCACGGATACTAAGCGAGTCGATGTAGTCTCCTGTAGAAAAGACCATTGTGAAGTTTTCAAGTTTGTTACTTTCATTATAGTCGACTATCGACTCTCCAAAATTGATCACGTAGGTGGCGTTCTCTTTGAGTACTTCTTTCTCATCAAACTCAAAAGTTATTCGCTCCAAGCGCTCATTAACTTGAGGTGTGTAGATCAATGGTGGCGTAACAAGAATCTGTTTAATGGGATCTCTGACGGATACATACTCATCGAAGTAGAGTGTGATTTTTTGCTTCTCAAATCTGACTTGATTGTTAGGTGTAGATATTGTGGTGTCGAGTACAGGTGGGGCCTCATCTCTGGGCCCTCCAGTGAGCTGAATCTGGTTATGACACGACCCTAACAAAAGCAACACTAATGTTCCGACAATACCGAAGCTTATGGAGAGCAATTTATTCATCGAGCAGTACGATTTCTGGGGTGAAAGTTCATAATTGCATCTCTAAGGTACTGCGTATCGAGGTGAGTATATATTTCTGTGGTCGTAATTGATTCGTGACCTAACATATCCTGTACGGCTTTGAGGTCGGCACCACCCTCGACTAGATGTGTAGCGAACGAGTGTCTGAACGTATGAGGACTGATAGATTTATCTATGCCAGCATCCTTAACAGCCTGCTTAATCATCAGAAAGATCATTACCCGCGTCAACTGCTTCCCTCGTCGGTTCAGAAAAACAAAATCTTCGTGATCTGGATGTATGGTTTTCATCATCCTTCTCACGCTGTCGACGTAGATATTAATGTACTTTATAGCACTATCGCCGATTGGAATTATGCGCTCTTTGTCATTTTTGCCTATGACCTTGACTAACCCAAGGTCAGGATAGTAATTGCTCAATTTTAGATTGACCAGCTCTGTTACCCGGAGCCCGCAGGCATACAGGGTCTCAAGGATCGCACGATTACGTTGACCTTGAGGATGGCTCAGATCAATAGTATTTAGTATTAGATCTATCTCTTCGACACCTAATATATCTGGAATCTTTCTACGTAGCTTAGGTCCTTCCAATAACTCTGATGGGTCATCAGAGATGATATCCTCCAGCAACAGATATTTATAAAATGCTTTAATTCCTGATATAATCCTTGCCTGACTCTTGTCTCCTAGGCCAAGTTCATTGAGCCAATGGACGAATTTTTCTAGGTCATTGTATTGTATTTGCTCGACGCTTAATTTAGAATCGCTTAACTCTATCCATCGTATCAGTTTATTTAGGTCATCCTCGTAAGCGGCAATGCTGTTCTTGGACATGCTGCGCTCGAGCATCAGATAGGACATGAAGCCATTTTTATATATATTCCAATTCATATACCTCTATCTCAAACTCTTATTTGATAAGCTATGCTTACATTCGCTACTGCAGTAACATTATAACGAAATTATAGCACGAAACATTTGAAAACCACTTTATGATAGTTGTCATTTTACTTGGATTATTTGCTATTGTCTTAATTGTTCTTGCATTCTTAGGCCATTGGGCTTTTGCCATTTTAGGCTTGCCATTTCTTGCCTTATTTGGCGTGGCGCTTTATGATTATTTACAAGCTGGCCATAGTATTACCCGAAACTTCCCCTTAATAGGGCGCTCACGGTTTTTAGCAGAATGGCTGCGTCCTAAGCTATATCAATATTTTATCGAGTCAGATACGGATGGTAAACCGTTCTCACGCATTTTTAGATCTATAGTCTATCAGCGTGCCAAAGATGCCGTAGATACAGCCCCATTTGGCACCCTGTTAGACGTTTATGACGATGGCTACGAATGGATGGATCATAGCATAGCCGCTCTCGACCACCAAGATATAGATCATGACCCTCGGATTACTGTTGGAGGCCCTGATTGCTTACAACCTTACGAATGTAGCATTTATAACGTGTCAGCCATGAGTTATGGGTCACTTAGCAAGAATGCCGTTATGGCGCTTAATGGTGGCGCTGCACTTGGTGGATTTGCGCACAATACTGGAGAGGGAGGTATATCACCCCATCACGACAAGTATGGCGGGGATCTGATTTATCAGCTGGGAACAGGATACTTTGGCTCGAGAGCAGCAGATGGAAACTTCAGTCCTGAGTTGTTTAAAGAACGATGCGCCAATCACAATGTTAAGATGATTGAACTTAAGCTTTCTCAAGGCGCTAAGCCTGGCCATGGAGGTATTCTGCCTGCTAAGAAGGTGACTGAGGAAATATCCAAGATTAGAAATGTTCCTATGGGTAAGGATGTGCTTTCTCCTCCATACCACAAGGCATTTACAACGCCTATCGGGTTGTTACAATTTATTAAGACCATGCGAGATCTTAGTGGTGGCAAGCCAGTAGGGTTCAAACTCTGTATAGGTAAGAAATCAGAATTTTTGGCGATCTGTAAGGCCATGGTTCAGACAGGAATCAAGCCTGATTTTATTTCTGTGGATGGTGGTGAGGGAGGTACCGGTGCAGCACCACTAGAATTTAGTAATTCTGTTGGTATGCCATTTAGAGAAGGATTGGCTTTTGCATTTGATGCGTTGACAGGTTTTGATCTGAAGAAAGACATAAAACTACTTGCGTCAGGAAAGATTGTTACGGGGTTTCATATCTATAGAGCCCTAGCTATTGGAGCTGACATCTGTTACAGCGCTCGAGCTATGATGATGGCACTTGGATGTATACAAGCGCTAGAATGTAATAAGAACACCTGTCCTGTTGGAGTCGCTACTAATGACCCCCATCTTATGCGAGGTCTCGTTGTAGAAGATAAGAAGACAAGGGTCGCTCACTTTCACAAGGAGACCATAAAAAGTTTTGCAGAGTTGCAAGCTGCTTCGGGTTTTAAGATTCGGGAACAAATCAACAGATCGTCGGTATATCGCAGAATTGATACTGAGCACGCTAAGCGATACGATGAGATTTATCCATATATTCCTAAAGGATGCCTTCTGGAGCAAGCGTCAGTGCCCGACAGCTGGAAGTATTATTGGGCCACAGCGACTGCCGAGTCGTTTGCACCGAGATATGAAGAGGTATTTGAAAACTGACGACTTTACGTCCATTTTTAGGGCAATTATCTATTGCACACACCATTTATAAGAGTTATTTTCGGCGGCTGTTAAAAAAAACAAAGCGTCTCACAGCGAATGTTGGTCCAGGAGTCATCTTAGATCGATGAAGAGACTAAATCAATATGCAAAAATGTTAGGCAGGCTGATAGTAGTTTGCTGTCAACTTATTTGTACAGTCCAATAAACATGATTTCGACAGTTTTAAATCTTAATGAAGCTTTAAAGAAGTACTTTGGATTCGACGGATTCAAAGATCGCCAAGAAGCTATTATTCAAAATATATTAGAAGGCAAGGACACACTGGTGATCATGCCGACAGGTGGAGGAAAGTCATTATGCTATCAACTTCCTGCGATACTCTCTGAAGGAACGGCAATTGTCATATCCCCTTTGATCGCATTGATGAAAAATCAGGTTGACTCAATCCGAGGTTATAGCCAAGATGAGAGCATAGCTCATTTTCTCAACAGTAGTCTCAATAAGACACAAATCAAAAAGGTCAAAGAGGATATCACTTCCGGCAAGACTAAACTGCTGTACGTAGCACCTGAGACCTTGACCAAAGAAGAGAATATAGAGTTCTTTAGTCGGACGGGAGTTTCATTCGTTGCCGTGGATGAAGCGCATTGTATCTCAGAGTGGGGACATGACTTCAGACCGGAGTATCGTAAGATAAGGCAGATGATCGAGGCTATAGATAAGAATATACCGATCATGGCATTGACCGCCACGGCTACCCCCAAGGTGAAGTCAGATATCATGAAGAACCTGGGGATGAATGATGTGATTCCGTTCATCTCTTCATTTAACAGGACTAATCTATACTATGAGGTAAGGCCTAAGATCAATAAAGAACAGACGGTAAAAGAGATTGTACAGATCATCAAGAAGATGCCTGGCGAGTCAGGTATTATCTATGTGCAGTCCCGTAAGTCTACTGAGGAAATAGCTGAAATATTGCAAGTTAACGGCATTAAGGCAACGCCATATCATGCCGGACTTGATGCCAAGACAAGATCTAAGGCGCAGGATGATTTCTTAATGGAAGGGGTTGACGCTATCGTAGCCACCATAGCATTTGGTATGGGTATAGATAAGCCAGATGTACGATTTGTGATCCACTACGATATCCCTAAGAGTATAGAGAACTACTATCAAGAAACTGGTCGTGCAGGCCGAGATGGGCTGAGTGGTAAGTGTGTTGCATTTTATGCGCATAAGGATATCCTGAAACTCGAAAAATTTCTGAAGGATAAGCCACTCTCGGAGCGTGAGCTTAGTGTTCAGCTTATGGACGAGGTAGTTGCCTTTACCGAGACGCCTAAATGTAGAAGAAAATCCTTGCTGCATTATTTTGGTGAGCAGTTTGCTACGGCAGATTGTAATAAGATGTGCGATAACTGTAGCAATCCTAAGCCAATGGAGGATGCCAGTAAAGAATTGGCAACGGCGATAGGCATTGTCAAGGAGCTCAATGAGAATTATGGCATCAAATTTTTAGTAGAGTATATCATCGGTCGAAAGACTCAGGAGATGAAGAACTTCCGTTACGATGTTAAGGAGTCATTTGGCGCTGGTAAAGATCGGGAGAATCTATTTTGGCATTCTTTGCTACGGCAAGGCATATTAGCTAATTACCTAAGAAAAGATATTGAGCAGTACGGCCTAATTAAGGTAACTGAGAAGGGCGAGAAGTTCTTGAAAGATGGAGGGGATTTTGAAATAAGTCTCAATCATGATTATAGCAGCGCTGCTAATAACAGTATAGCAACAAGTACTTCTGCTAAGGGCGCAGCCCTTGATGATGTCTTGATGAAGATGCTGAAGGATTTAAGATTAGCCGAGGCAAAGCGACATGATGTTAAGCCATGGGTAATCTTTATGGATCCGTCATTACAAGATATGGCGACCTATTATCCGACCTCTATTGCAGATATGGGCAATATCAGTGGAGTTGGCGAAGGTAAAGCCAAGAAATATGGGCAGCCATTCGTAGAGTTGATCCAAGACTATGTGGAGGAGCATGATATTCTGAAACCTGAAGACTTTGTAGTTAAGCAGGTTGCCAATAAGTCTAAATCAAAAGTCTCAATCATACTCGGAGTAGATCGTAAAATGCCACTTGAGGAAATTGCAGATTCTGCTAAGCTGAATATGGAACAACTCATAGATGAGATGGATATGATTGTCCTGTCAGGTACTAAACTCAACATAGACTACTATCTCGAAGACAACATGGATGAGGACACTGTCGATGATATCTATGATTACTTCAGTGATGCCGATAGCGAATCAATCGATGACGCCTTCAAAGAGCTCGAAGAAGATGACATTACTCTGGAAGAGATCAGACTAGTACGACTCAAGTTTCTCTCTCAAGAGGTAAATTAGAGGATGCAATATTTGATCCTCAATGGTCCCAATCTAAATCTTCTTGGCAAGCGTGAGCCGGAGATATATGGGAGTCAGACATTCTCAGATTACTTTGCAGAGTTGTCTCCGAGGTATCCAAATCATCAACTCGAATATTATCAGTCTAACCACGAGGGCGCTCTAATCGATAAGATCCAAGAAGTCGGATTTACTATAGACGGAATTATATTCAATCCTGGTGGATACACACATACTTCGGTGGCCTTAGCTGATACAGTAAGTGCTGTTACGACACCAGTGGTTGAGGTTCATATTTCCAATATATATGATCGGGAGGCTTTCAGACATCACTCATATATCAAGGCTGTGGCAGAGCATAGTATAGTAGGTCAAGGGTTGGATGGATATCGACAGGCCCTAGATTATCTGATTAGCCTACAGGCGTAAGTCAATGATGCGCAGTCGATTTTTGCCATTTATCTTGCGGGTTACCGTCGTAAATAACTTCTTGGTCAGATAACCTGTTACAAGAGCTGACGCTCCTATAATTACAGTATCAGTGCCAAAGTTGAAAGGATTTTCCAAAGCTCCCACTTCACTTAGCCCGGTCAGCAATCCTGCAAAGGCAAACCACGAAACCCCAAAGCGTGTTAGGTTGGTTCCAAGAGCATTAGGCCATGAGCGTTGAAATCTAAAGTGAGTATAGTCCCTGAGATAGGTGATGCGGTCACTGAATACTACAGATTGCTCTTCAGGTATGATCTGATAGATTTTGCCATTTTGCCAGTAGTCTGGATAGGCCTTGGTCTTAAATTGTATGTCTGTCCCTTGAGGATATTTCTTAACCTTGAGGGAGCCAGCTCGCTCTAATTGAAGAAATAATTGACCATTCCCACTTACTGAGTATAGAATTATTGTACCCAGGATTAGCATTAATCTTGTCGCTGCTGCCATGGGCATGAATATACAAGATATGGGTGCCCTATGGCTTAGGCGAGATTCGTTTTAGGATTTTCTTATTAATCTTGAGCATTGCATCTGGAAGTAAGGCGATATCTTCTTGCTTCTTGGACACAAAAATGTACATCAATGCCCATTGAGATGTTTCAGGCTCTTCGTGATTTGTCGCTGGCTTATTCATCCGATATGCTTCACGGATGTGTCTCTTAATCAAATTACGTTTTACAGCTCTTCTAAAATTGCGTTTGGACACTGTAGCGGCAAAGAGTAGCGGACCTAAATCTTTATCTACAGGTGAGCACTTAAGAAATATACACTTCAAGGGATATTGGAATTCCGATTGACCCTCTGTGAAGAGTGTATTAATAACCTTGCGAGACTTAAGCCTCTCTGATTTGCTTAAAGTATGAGGTATAGCCATGATTAGTACCCGTCAAAGGTATTGACTAAGTACGGGATGACAGCAGATTATGCCCTATATGACTACGACTTGTGCGATCTCTCGTCAGAAACAGTAAGTTTCTTGCGACCCTTAGCTCTTCTGCTGGCGAGTACTGCTCGTCCGTTTTTAGAACTCATGCGACTTCTAAATCCATGCTTATTAGCTCTTTTGCGTCGTGATGGCTGGTACGTTCTTTTCATTATTTCGAATATTTAAGTCGCCTAATCTTAATCGAGGCAGTAATTCAATTTCTAAAGGGCTGCAAAAGTAGCCCATTTAGACTATATGATCAAATCTAAATGAGCAAATTGAGTTAGCCATTCATTGAGGCCATGAATTCCTCATTATTTTGAGTGCCTATCATGTGCTTTCTCAAGAAGTTCATCGCTTCATCTGGCTTCATATCAGCCAAGTGTTTTCTTAAGATATGCATACGCTTAAGGGTCATATCGTCTAATAATAAATCCTCTCTACGAGTGCTACTCTTAGTCAGGTCAATAGATGGATACATACGCTTGTTAGCCAATGATCTATCAAGCTGAAGTTCCATATTACCGGTACCCTTGAATTCTTCAAAGATTACTTCATCCATACGAGATCCAGTATCAATCAATGCTGTTGCAAGTATAGTTAGAGAACCACCGTTTTCAATCTTTCGAGCAGCACCAAAGAACTTCTTCGGTTTCTGAAGAGCGTTAGCTTCCACACCCCCTGATAATACCTTGCCACTTGATGGTGCCACTGTATTGTAGGCTCTTGCCAATCTCGTAATACTATCTAATAAGATGACTACATCGTGCTTACACTCGACAAGTCTCTTGGCTTTTTCAATTGCGATATTAGCTACTCTTACGTGGTTAGAAGCTGGCTCATCGAATGTTGAGGAGATCACCTCAGCACGCACGCTTCGCTTCATATCAGTCACCTCCTCAGGTCGCTCATCTACAAGTAACACGATGAGGTAACACTCTGGATGATTGTCTGCAATCGCATTAGCGATATCTTTAAGTAAGAATGTCTTACCGGTCTTAGGCTGTGCTACGATCAGGCCTCTCTGTCCTTTTCCGATCGGTGTGAATAGGTCAATCATTCGATTGCCATAATCCTTACCGGCAGGATGTGAGGTCAGGTGAAACTTGGACTCCGGAAATAGTGGAGTCAAGTAATCAAATGGCACTCTATCTCTGATCTGACTT
>CAZDHV010000133.1:0-8412 GCA_964505335.1 uncultured Saprospiraceae bacterium
AGTGATGGACATATCGTCACTCCATCTCGATTGGTTGGAATCGTGCTGAAGTCATAGATATCCTCATTGCGACCATCATTCACATGAAATGGCGCAAAATGAAATTGAAAATTAACTCGATCTCCATAATTATCAAGATTGAAGAAGGACACTGCTTCGAGAGGGCTACAGGACAGTGGATTCTTCTTATGCGTGAGATACCCAAAGATGTCTTTGACCTGATTGAGCAACGTGCTATTATGATTGAATCCGACCTTATCATGCGTATGGGCCGAAACAAAGTAGAAGAGATGATCTTGTAGATTTTGGCCTACACCGGGTAAGTCAACCTTGGTCTCGATGCCATGACGTTTCAATTCCTCCTTCGCTCCGATACCCGATAATTGTAAGATCTGGGGACTATGAAAGCTGCCTGCAGAGAGTATAACTTCTCGCCTAACTTTCAATGCTGATAGGCTGCCATTCTTCGACCTGATCTGTACACCGGTGACACGCTGGTCCTGCACGAGCACCTCTTGAACTTGTGTATGTGTCATCACGTCCAGATTGGCTCGATTGAGTATTGGTTTGAGGAAGGCCACTGCTGTACTTTGGCGCTTACCGTTCTTAATCGTAAACTGGAACCGAGCCGTAGCATTTTGGACAGCTCCATTATAATCAGCGTTGTCTGGTAGTCCGATAGCCTTGGCCGAATCGATGAATGCCTGAGCTAATGGGGTCTCATAATATTGAGCATATCCTACACCGAGCGCTCCTTTATCGGAGTGGAACCCCTGATCCAGCTGATCGACATTTGCATTACCCTCAGATTTTTGGAAATAGCGCAGGACATGATCATAATCCCAACCATCACATCCCATCGAGGCCCAATCATTGTAATCGTCTTTGTTTCCTCGTACATAGGCTAGTGCATTCGTACTGCTACATCCTCCGAGTGCTTTCCCTCTCGGTAGATACAGCTTCCGATTATCGACATGACCCTGTGGTTCTGTCCACAGCTTCCAATCGTGTTTAGATCGATGTAACTTAGGATAGGCTCCAGGGATATGGATATAGGGATGATTGTCTTTTCCTCCTGCCTCTATCAATAATACTTGATGCTCACCGCTCGCACTCAATCTATTCGCCAATACACATCCTGCAGAACCTGCCCCGACGATGATATAGTCATACTCCCTTGCCATAATGTCTTCGCTTATCGTAGAAAATTAGAACATCTTGCTATTTATTGCGCAAGGCTGATCAGCTATCTTATAGAATATAATTGTCACTTAAACTGTGCCCTAGCCAGCAGCGAGAGGACCAACAATCCGACTATCGAAACAGATATCCAAAATCCCGTAAAATAGAACGCCACACAGAAGATGATCGTCCAGTATACTGGTAACGATACCATTCCTACTAAGAACTTAACAGATAGGATAAACTGTTGATCTTCGAAATTGCTCAAAGTTGTCTTTATCAGATAGAACACAGGCCAATGTGGTATTGATAAAAGACCATGCATCAAGGACTTGCTTGGCTTTTGCTCTGCAATTGCTACTCGTTCATGCTCATTGATCAGTTTCTTTAACTCATCGAAGGTACATAGGTCTCCATACTGCTGGATGATCTTCACCTTTCGATCATAGTGCTCGTCCTCCTCAGGTATGGCGAGTTGCCCTTTGATCCGTTGTGACAGTTCTTTCTTTAGCTTATTGATCGTGAGTGGTGGCTTATCCTCATAGTCTGCGAGATAGTCCGACACTTTAATGGGCTCTCCGTAATTAATAAACACCTTATGACCCGATTCATTATAGTCTACATAGGTTATTCCTGCAGGCAGGATATACATGGGCTTCTCATTATTCAGCTGAGCATTGATTGCAAGGCGTGAAGCACCCTTCGTGATCGGTCTGAGATAATAGGTTTTAGCAGTATTGGCCTCTGGAAATATGAGCACGCCAGTATCTTCATTGATTAGGCGATAGCATTTGGCAAAGGTTTCATCGTTCTTGGCGAGTTTGCTAATGCCATCACGTAGTCGATATACCGGAACTTGGTGAAGAGATGTCAGGATACCCTCCCATGGCGGGGCGAACACGTCGGACCGAGTCAAATAATGAAGACTTACAGGGTTAGTGATCGCACAGATGACGCCGTCCAGAAATGAATTAGAATGATTAAGCGCTAATAGAAAACCACCATCTGTAGGAATATTCTCTAAGCCGTTGACCTCTACCTCTTTAAAGAAGAAACGCCCATTAATACCACATAGAAACCTCACAAAAAGATAAAACATAGTTTACGGTACTATCCCGCTCAAGGTAGTCTTATTTAAAAGCTGGTAGGTAGCTTAAGTAGATCGTTTCAAAACAATTTTATTGCCGCTACTTTTGATGGGCTAATTAATTAGCTTTGTCAATCGTAGATATCTTCAAACTAAATAGAATTTATGGGACCATTCACAAGCGACTATAATCGTAGCCATTCGGCTGAACCTCACATCGCACGGACAAAAGAAATACTTAAGAAGTATCCCCAGATCAAGGACCTCATGGGCCGCAATGTCAATACTATATTTTATATAGTTGCTATTGTAGGAGCGCAGATTGCCCTATCGATTCTACTGAAAGATGTAGCCTGGTATTTCGTTGCAATAGCTGCATGGTGTATTGGGGCATTTGCTAACCATGCCTTATTTGTGCTCATCCACGAGTGTACGCATAACATGGTATTTAAGAGCAGAGTGGCTAATCTATGGGCTGGCATCTTATGTGATTTACCCAATGCCTTTCCGAGCTCTGTAGGCTTTAGAAAGTATCACTTGAAGCACCATGCTTTTCAGGGACACTATGACCTTGACGCAGACCTCGCAAGCGAGTGGGAGGCCAAGATGATCGGCAACTCATTTATTGGCAAGTCGCTATGGTTGTTGTTTTTCCCTTTATTTCAGGCACTTAGACCACCACGCCTCAAAGAGATCCAGTTTAGCAATATGTGGATATGGGTTAATCTGATTACCGTGCTTGCATTTGATGCGGCACTTGTGTACTTCTTTGGGTGGACATCCCTACTCTATTTAACCTTGTCGTTTTTCTTCTCTGTTGGGCTTCACCCATTAGGTGGGCGATGGATACAGGAACACTATCTGGTAAAAGCACCGCAAGAAACATACAGCTACTATGGCCCTCTCAACACGTTGGCCTTCAATGTAGGCTTTCATAATGAGCACCATGACTTCTCTTATGTGCCATGGAATAACCTGCCCAAGATCAGAGAGATTGCTCCTGAGTATTACAACACATTGCACTATCATACCTCTTGGTCTAAGCTCACTTGGCAGTTCCTTACTGACGGAGACTTATCCCTGTTCTCCCGGACACTGAGAGAAGACAGAGGAGGACTCAAAGTATCAGGGTCTGACGAAAGTGACTTCTTCAATGGAATGGATAAGAAGGAAGAGCTCGTAACGGCATAGTTATCACCTAAATCACATATTATGTTGCCAGAAGGCACGCTCCACGAGGAAACATTGGATCCAGAAAACTGGGATTCCATCAGAGATCTCATGCATCAGATGATCGATGATAGTATTGATCACGTCAAGTCACTTCGCGATAATCGACCATGGACCCCTGTACCAGACGAACTCAAAAAAGACTTCACCTCAGCCGCTCCTAGAGCAGGTCAAGGAGCGTCGACAGTGTATCAAGAGTTCAAAGAGAAAGTCCTCCCATATCCTATGGGCACCGTACATCCCAAGTTTTGGGCGTGGTATATGGGCAATGGCTCGTTGATGGGTATGATGGCAGAATACCTCACTGGACTCGTTAATACTAATGCGGGTGCTGGAAATCATATTGGTCAATATCTCGAGGACCAAGTGATTAATTGGATGATAGATATTATAGGCTACCCCAATTCTGGGAGTGGACTATTAACCAGTGGTGGTTCAATGGCTAATTTTGTTGGACTCACGGTGGCACGCAATAGCAAGGCAGGTTATGATATCAGAGGTGAAGGCCTACAAGGAGCGTCTCAGACGCTGAGGGTCTATGCCTCAACAGAGGTACACAACTGCAATTTTAAAGCAATTCAGATGCTGGGTATGGGCGAAAATAACCTCGTCAAAATACCAGTAGAAGACGACTATACCATGAACCTTGACGCGCTAAGAAGCGCTATAGAAGCGGATAAAGCTAATGGCCATCTTCCGATATGTGTGATCGCAAGTGCTGGCACGGTTAATACTGGAGCTATAGATGATCTGCATGCCATAGCTGATATCTGCGAGCAGCATGATATGTGGTTTCACATCGATGGAGCCATCGGCTCCATTGCTATGTTGTCAGAAGTCGTAAAACCTCAGTTGTCAGGAATAGAACGCTCTGATTCTGTTGCGCTAGACTTACATAAGTGGATGCATATTCCATTTGAGGCTGGATGTGTCCTTGTAAGAGATCGCAAGCAACATAGAGACAGCTTCGTAGTTTCTGCCGCATATCTGATGGAAAATGACCGTGGCTTAGCGTCCGGTAAGAACTGGTATAGCGAGTACGGACTGCAGCTCACCAGACGCATGAACTCGCTAAAGGTATGGATGTCTATTAAAGAGCAGGGGCTCGACAAGTATGGACGCCTCATCACCCAAAATGTGAATCAGGCGCAGTATCTGGGCAAACTCATCGATAGTCACCACTCGTTAGAGTTGATGGCGCCAGTCGGACTTGATATCGTCTGCTATCGATATAATCCTGGCGGTATGTCGGAGACTGAGTTGAATGCCTTGAATGAAGAAATCTTGGCAGAGCTCCACGAGCGAGGTCTTGCCATCCCCTCTTATACGACACTCCGTGGTCGCTACTGTATACGGGTGGCGATCGCTAATCACAGGAGTGTGATGAGTGACTTTGATGAGCTCGCAAGAGATAGTGTTGCGCTGGGTGAAGAGCTCAATAAATCAAGCGCATGACCGCTATAAGATCCATCCGATCATTCATAGGCGCATCTAATTATGGCCAATCCAAAGAATTCTATCGTGAACTGGGATTCGAGGTATCGGATATCTCCTCTAATATGTGCTATATCAATATAGCCGATGAGATCGGCTTCTATCTCCAAGATTACTATGTCAAGGATTGGGTCAATAACTCCATGTTGTTTTTAGAGGTCGACGATCTCGATAACTACTGGCAAGTCATCAACGAGCTCGACCTCCCAAAGCGCTACGGTGGTGAGGTAAAGCTCTCCAAGATCGTAGTTAAGGATTGGGGGCGAGAATTCTTCTTACATGATCCCTCTGGGGTACTGTGGCATATAGGGAATTTTAATCGGGAGGGATAGAATAATTGCTCTTCAATTAATCTATTGAACGATGGGAAATTAAATACTGACGTGGAGATCACGGATGTCAAATCATGTAAGGAATAATCGGGAAGGTTAATGATATGATGCGGTAAGAGTTATACGAGACTTTATGTCTTTGAGCGCATGGATCTGAAGGTCTATATGTTGGTCTTCCTCACATACTCGAGCATAGCCTATGATCATAGTATATAAAACGCTGAAAATAGACGTTGATTACTATACTGAGTTATTATACTTGGATTGATAGGGATTATGTTGGGTGGGTGAGGGGTATAGAAAACGGTCGTTTTGTGGACTGTAGGATAGGCAACCTATTGGCATGGATTTAGGCGCAAGAATACTTCAACTTAGAAAAGATAAAAAGCTCTCTCGAGAGAAGCTCGGCAAGCTCATTGATACTTCAGGTGCCATCATCGGAAGGTATGAGCGTAATGAAAGAACACCATCTGTAGAGATTGCTCGTAAGATGGCGCTAGCTCTTGATGTGTCTCTCGATTACCTAGTCGGCAACACTGATCTAAAACTCGACTCTGAGATCACTAAGAAAATCGTCGATATCCAAAAACTCCCAGAAGAAGAACGTTCACACCTATTCTTCGTACTCGATAACGTCCTTAAAATATCAGAACTAAAGTGGCTTTTGCTAAGTAAGCATATCAGTTCGAAGTCACAGACATTCGAACAGCGGTCAGTTGATTGTGCCGTGGTCATAGACTTAGCAGAGCGGGATGGTGTAGCGATAGAGCCAACGCACAACGTAGAGTAAATAGCGAAAGGATTATGCAATATTAGTTCGAAGTCACAGACGTTCGAACAGCGGGTGATTTTGAAGTAACACACTTCAAAGAGCGGAATAGAGCTGTAGGCTTGGCGTCTTGTCGTTGTGCCAGGGGCAGCATAGGCGGTGGTTCTTGTCGGGAGTGAGGTTATAGTATTGTAATACTTGTGAGAGTGTGAGCTGTGCTTTGATCTGTTCAATGGTCATCTAAAATATTTTTTGACTACATATCTGTTGTAAACATAACAGATATATCTTGACCAACCAAAACTTATAGCTCTTTGATACGCATTATATGTTTCATATCTTCGTCTCATTCCTTAATTACTTGTAGTATTCGATACATTTATGAAGTCTATCACTTTCGGCAAACGACTATCTGAGGTAAGAAAAGCCAAAAAGCTTTCTCAGGATGAAGTAGGTAAAAAGGTTGGCGCTCACGGTGCCGTAATCGGTCGATACGAACGGGATGAAGTAAAGCCTTCAATCGAGATGGCTACTCAACTGGCTGAAGCTCTCCAAGTCAGTCTTGATTATCTTGTCGGTGCTACCGATACGCTTTTAGAAACAAGTGTTGTGAATCGTATTCTCGATATCCAGAAGTTGAAGGATAATGACAAGCAACATGTCTTCGCTCTCCTTGATGCCTTTCTAAAGCAAACTAAAATGCAGGCTATTATGTAAAACACACCGACAGGCGAAGCTATTACCCTTCCATATCCATAAGTAGCGATACGCTACTCATAACGACTCGGTATGACCCTATGCAGAACGTAGGGAAATTTCTGTTCTCACTCACCAGAATCTTTGCTTTTGATAGTCGTATTGTTCTTGTTTAGTCATTAATTCCAGAAAATCTGTGATCCTATCAATAATACCTTCATCATAGTTCTGATATTGTATAAGTGTGAAATACTGCATTAGGAGAATATAAATTTCCATAAATGAAAAATCATTCATCATTATCTCTATCCAATTATTTAATTCATCATACCAATTATTATCAAATACAATCTTATCTAATCCATCTCTATACACCTTAAGCAGATCATTAATATTGATGAGATCTTGCAAATAATTAATATGCGCGGTACCTAAATCAAAGTTGACATAATTACTTCTTACATAATCCAAGGTCTCCTCATAACCATGTTTTGAATAAAGGGAATGTATATATCTGTGAATAGAAATCGTTTCATTATTATTTCTTAATCCGACTAAATCAAATTTACTAAACATATAAATTATTCAGGGTCTTCAATAAAACTTGATTGTAAGGATTTCAAATGATTTTGGTATTCTTTCAATTTCATTGACCTTGATGGTGCGATAACACCATGATTAGGGTTTCCATTGCTAGGATCAGGCACTAATATTAGATTTCCTCCTGACATTTCCATAATCTGCTCAGGAGTAATACTCCAGTCAGGGTGTTTACTTCCTCCACCATCACTAGCAGACCGTCTAAAATCAGGAAGACCTTCCTTTGAACCTATATTTACAGACATCCCACCAGTTAATGGTTGTACATTTCCATCTTTGTCAACTTCGATATCCGCATTTTTCACAAAAGTGTCACCTTCTTGTTTCACCTTTACGCCAAGACCCGATTTAGAATTTTCAACTTTAGGCTTATAGTTAAACAAAGGGTCTCTTCTCATATTTCTATAGACTTTTAAATCACCATTCTCCTCTGATCGATCTCTACTACTTGTTCTTGTATTGGCGCTTGTATTATCATTAATATTTTCAACTATTTTATCAGCAGCAAACAAAGTCACACCAGCCAGAATTGCTGCTTTAGCTCCTTCGACAAGGTATGGAATCGCAGGACACAATGGACAATTCCCATCAGGATCAGTCAAATTAACAGGGTTGTTCCAAGTGTAGTTATAAGGCGATTTGTCAACTTGATTTGGATGGCTTGCCAAAGCATCCACACTCAACATTCTTCCAATTGTTGGGTCATAGAATCTTGCGCCATAGTTCATCACACCTAAATCAAAACTCCGCTGCAGCTCTTGCCCTGTATACGTCCAATTATTCCTTGTATCTGTATCACTATCCCATGGCAGCCCAAAGGGATAGTAGTTAGTCACATTAGTAGGTACTGCTGTGCCTGTGCCATCATCTTTAAACTCAACCCTCACAGAACCTAAATGGTCTTTTAGAAAGTATCGATACTCTAATCCTTGTACCGGAAATGTGTCAATATCAGCCAGAAAATCTGCGCCGAGGCTTACTTCAAAGCCTTGGGTCAAGGTAATCATTTCTTGACTGATATA
>CAZDHV010000134.1:0-8409 GCA_964505335.1 uncultured Saprospiraceae bacterium
CTAAAAGTTGGGAAATTAATTCCCTTTCGTAGATCATTTGTAGAATCTCCACTGTCGAAGAGAACCTATGCTCCACGTATTCTTGTGATTTGAATCCATTTTGCTATCCCACCTCGAGTTCGTTGATCTCCAATCTTGCTACCCCACCTCGACTCACGTCGAGTTCGTTGAAATCCTTCAACTCATGCAGCTGATTGACCTTTGTCAATTTGACCAAAAGTTAGCAAAAAAAATCTCTACAGCTCCGAGTTTTACTCATGATCATCAACTCAAAATGAGCTACTTGTTATATCGAACCTAAG
Organism: uncultured Saprospiraceae bacterium; assembly: GCA_964505335.1. GTDB lineage: Bacteria > Bacteroidota > Bacteroidia > Chitinophagales > Saprospiraceae > GYS-P2D. Next base: position 303 of record CAZDHV010000134.1, read on the forward strand.
ATTTGATAATCTAAGAGTACATATCGCAATTCTTAAAGAGCGATAGAACCTTCGCAAGTACATCTCAAATCATTTGGAATAGACATTCAACTATAATGCTTAGAGATGACTATTCTATAAAGTCTTTTCATTCATATGACTACTTTGCGTAATCTTGAAGCTATAATATGAGACGGACAAACAACCATTTTGATGCTAGCCCAGTTACGATAACATGAGTGTTAGCTCAACAAAAAGCTGGATTCAAGCAACAAGACTTCGGACCCTTCCATTGGCCGTTGCCAATGTGTCGATGGGAGCGATACTCAGTCATTATTTCGGCGCTTTCAATTGGCCTCTCTACCTGATGACCGTTATCACTGCGATACTGCTGCAAGTACTCTCCAATCTGGCCAATGAATATGGAGATTTTATTCACGGAGCAGATCACGCTGATCGGTCGGGACCTAGTCGCACAGTACAATCGGGTGCTATATCTGCTAATGCAATGAAGAAAGTTATGTATCTGACGGCAGGACTGTCTATAGTATCTGGAGTGATCTTGATCTCCCTAACTACGCTCTCAATACCGTTGAAAATAGTCTTTCTTGCTCTTGGCCTCGTAGCAGTCTGGGCATCTATCAATTATACTGCTGGCTCTAATCCATATGGCTACCGTGGCTATGGTGATGTGTCTGTGTTTCTATTTTTCGGCTTGCTCTCAGTAGTCGGCAGTTTTTATCTGCAACGAGTACAGTGGCAATGGAGCATATTGTTACCGGCAATATCCTGCGGCGCATTTTCGATGGGGGTCCTTAATGTTAACAACATCAGGGACCTGGAGTCCGATGCCATGGCAGGAAAAAACTCGTTGGCACTAAAGATGGGTCGAGTTAAGGCTGTCCGATATCACGCATTGCTGCTCACCATTGGAATCATGGCATCTGCAATCTTTACGATGATACATTTAGAGAGAGGGTACCAATGGCTCTTCTTAATTATTACTCCCCTACTGATCATTAACTTCAGAGCTGTACAATTAAAAGTTAAACCTATGGAGTTAGATCCCTATCTTAAGCAGATGGCCCTGACAACCTTATTGTTCGTGATTTCATTTGGAATAGGGCTCCTGGTCTAATCTCCAAGACAAAAAAAACATTCACTGCGACATATTCTTTATTGTTGTCGTTAAACATCATAGATTTAAACGGTGAGAATTGCTGCAGCCATATTAGCCGTATTACTCTTTGTCCAAATGGGAATCACTCAAGACCTATGTGAAGGTAGCTTAGGAGCTAATCTATTTGAGGATGGCGATTTCGGTAGTGGCACGAACAACAATCAATTAGTGGATCCAGAAATCGCTCCCGGCTTCGAATATGTAACCAATGGGCCCCCATTTGATGGGCAGTATATCTTGACGCAGAATATGGGTGCATGGAGCAATCTATTTGGCACGTGGCTTCCACTACGGGAGAGCAGTGCTGATCCCGATGGATATATGATGGTCGTCAATGCCGATTTTGAGCCAGGCCTATTTTATGAAGAGGAAATCACTGGCATCTGCGAAAACACTCAATTTGAATTTTCCGCAGACCTCATCAATGTCATACGCCGAGGTGTGACAGACCATATCGAGCCTAATGTGGCTTTTCTGATAGATGATGTGGTCGTCCTCCAAACTGGAAATCTCCCACAGAACGAACTATGGGAGACCTTTGCATTTACTTTCACTACTGAGCCTGGCCAGAGCTCGGTGATGCTATCACTAAGAAATAATGCCCCAGGTGGTATCGGCAACGATCTTGCTCTTGACAACATTAGATTCAGGGCTTGCGGGCCGCCGAGTACGATCACTTCAAATGCCATTGGCAGCACTTTTTGCCTAGAGGACAGCCCACTCCAACTCAATGCCGAACTCGAGTCCAATCAGAACTTAGACGATCCATTTTTTCAATGGGAGGAATTGGAGGCCAATGAATGGATCCCTATCATGAGTGCCAATGATCGCATATTAACTGTTGATAATTTAACCGAAGGCACTCATAACTATAGATTAAGCTTCGCCGGTGGTGAGGCCAATTTCGATAATGAGAAGTGTCGATTCTTTTCAGAATCTGTCACCATCACGGCTCCGCAGCGAAATTTTGAAATCATGGATACCATCTGCGGTGGTACAGGATTAGACATCACAGGGTTCACAATTACAGAACCTGGCATCTTCGTCGAAGAACTGGTATCACAGTTTGGATGTGATAGCATCATCACCTACTTTATCGACACCATAGCACGTGCTACCATCGTCGCAGATATCGTAGGGAGCGATCCCATATGCTTTGGCGCCGCCACTGGAGTGATTGAGGCAAGCGATATCTCCAATGGATTTCCACCTTACCATATAGAAGTATCCAATCAAGAATTTGCCGGTACGATAGCTAATACCATTTCAGCCGGCACACACGATGTGCGCGTTTTGGATCGCTTTGGGTGTTTTCTGGCAGAAGAAGTCGTCTTAAATGATCCCGAGGAGTTCTTCGCCTCGATCGGGCCTGATCGAGATATATTCTTAGGAGAAGAGATCGTATTGGATATCATCTCCAATGAGATCATCACAAATACTACTGTACTGGCAGCACCCCCAGGCTTAGCAGATACTGCTAACCTTATATTCCTACCATTTGAAGATTCAGAACTCATCATACTATCTCAGTCTGAAGCCAACTGCCTAGCAAGTGACACCCTTAATGTACGGGTGGACCAGGACCTGCGTATCTATACGCCAAATGCATTTTCGCCCAATAATGACGGCATCAATGATGAGTTCATTGTTTCTGCTGTAGGCAGAAGTATAGAGTTTATTGAACATCTCAATATCTATAGCAAGTGGGGAGAACTGATGTATACTGCAAGAGAACTCACCACAGGTTGGAATGGCACAGCCCCTAATGGTGAACAGAGCGAGCAGGGCATTTATGTATTCCATCTGAAGGGTGCGTTAATAAATGGCGTACCAATTGATGAAGTAGGCACTTTTCAATTAATCAGATAGTTATTATTGCACCATGTTTAAGACCTATTTACAATTGGGATTTGAGCACATCCTTGATTTGCAAGGCTATGACCATATCTTATTTATTATCACGCTGTGTGCAATATTTGCGATCAACCAATGGCGCAAGCTACTGGTTCTCGTGACCGCATTCACGCTTGGGCACTGTCTGACGCTTGCCCTATCTGCACTTAAGATTGTGAGCATAGATGCTGGATTAGTGGAATTTTTGATTCCACTGACTATTCTATTAACGGCGGTATATAATATCGTCAGAAAGGATCACTCCAATATGTCTATACACTATGTGATGACCTCAGTATTCGGACTCATCCATGGCCTAGGGTTTAGCAATTTCTTTAAAGCATTATTAGGCAAAGAAGAGAGCATCATTCAACCGCTCCTGGCTTTTAACATCGGCGTAGAATTAGGTCAGATTATCATCGTTGCAGTGACCATGATGGCCGCTTACATTTTTAGTAAAATAGGCTTAAGCCAGCGACAGTGGACAGTACTTGTTTCGGTGATCAGTATCCTTATCTCGGTTTATTTGTTGATGGGTAGGTAAGCGTTATTTATCATATATGAGTTATGGTAATGTACAACCATAATTATCGACCTATGATACGCTCTCTACTTTTGTTGGTCTTCTCCATAAGCTTTACGTCCTTGTTTATTAGCTGTGACCAGGGATGTGAAGAGAGTTACACATTTGACGCATATGTACCGGTCTATAAGAGTGCCGAGGAGCTTAATCCTGAGGTCAGCTACGAGGGACAGCGCAGCCTCGAAAATCCAGGTAAAATCTATTACTATGGTAACTACATCTTGATCAATGAACAGCTACAAGGCGTACATGTCATAGACAACAGTGATCTGTCAAATCCACAAAAAATAGGTTTTATCAATATCGAAGGAAACATCGATATCGCATTAAAAGGGGATTATATCTATGCCGACGACTATTATAATCTCGTGGTGATCGATATCAGTAATATCGAGAGCCCAACGATCTCACATACGATCCCTAATATTAGAGATGAAGCCTACTTTGATGAGGAGCGTCAAGCATTCATAGTAGACTTCGAGCATCTGACCACGGAGGTAGCTGTATCGTGTGATGATGAAGTGCCTTTTGAAACAGAAGTAGATGGCATCACATATTATAATAGCAGTTTGATTGATTTTAGCTTAACTAACAATGCTGACCCTACGTTTTTTGACGTAGCCAGCCAAGGTGTCCCAGAAGTAGCAGGCGGTGGCGGATCATTGGCACGTGTTGCATTTATTGGTGACCATTTCTATTATGTCAACAACTATGCGATGAAGGTTTTCTCTGCAGAAGACATCGGCACACCTGCTCTCGTCAATACGGTATACCTCGATTGGGGCGTAGAGACTATTTTCCCATATAAGGACAACATCTTTATCGGTGCTAATGATGGTATGCACATCCTCGATAACAGTGACCCCGCCAACCCTGAGCATATCTCTACGTTTAGACATGCTAGAGCGTGTGATCCTGTTGTTGTCCAAGACGATATAGCCTATGTCACCCTACGTGATGGTAGTGAGTGTCAAAATTTTATAAACCAACTTGATGTGATAGATATCAGTCGCTTGGATTCGCCAGAGCTTATCGCCTCATTTCCGATGGAACATCCCCATGGGTTGTCTGTACGGGGAGAGACGCTATACCTCTGTGAAGGCGATTTTGGCCTAAAAGTATTTGATGTGGCCAATCTCGAAGAAATCCAGGACAACCTTATTTCTCACATTACCGACATCGGGGCCTTTGATGTCATATCTATCAGTTCAGATTTGCTACTACTCATAGGTCCCGATGGATTTTATCAATATGATACTCGGAATCCTCAATCACTGCAACTGTTAAGCTCTATTAAGATCGGTGCATAGTGCGCTGTGTCAAATATTGATCTATTGATTATCAATCTTCCTCTAATATTCTGACTACCTAAGAGTCTTCATAGTATCTTTTGGCTCATAATCAAGAAATACTATGCGCAAGCTCATCACTGCAGCACTCTTAATGCTCTTTATGTCCATATCCCTCCTTGCGGATGATGGTTTTATTATAAAGTCATACCATGTAGAGGTATTGCTCCAAGAGGATGGCGTGATAAAAGTTGTTGAGGACATAGAAGTAGATTTTAAAGAGCGCCGTCGAGGAATATTTAAGACGATCCCTACAGTCTATGACGCTAATGGTGATGCTAATTACAGGGTCGACATCGAAGATATCGAGGTCAGTAACTGGAACTACAAAGTCAGCAACAAGCGCAGGGAAAAGGAAATCAGGATAGGAGATGCAGACCGATATCTTACAGGTATACAGAATTATCGAATCACTTATAGAGCCTATGGAGCCATTGCCCGATATGAGGATAGCGACGAGTTTTACTGGAATATTATCGGACCAGAATGGGAAGTGCCCATAGAATCGGCAAGCTACTCAGTAAGGTTCCCATATGGTTGGAACAGCCAAGTCAAAAACTACCAGTCGACCTCTGGCAGAATAGGTGCTCTAACTACACTGCCAAATACCCTCACAGACAATCTAATTCAAAGTTCAAGCGACATTCGCCTCAATCCTGGAGAAGGTATCTCAGTCGCCTTTGAGATTCCCAAAGGACTGCTTCCCGCAGAGCTAAGAACTCACACGAGCTCATCAGACGAGTCGATAGGTTTACGTCCGCAACCCAATAAATGGCTGAGTCTTATCCCTGCAGGACTTGCTGCATTGCTGTTTGGTCAATGGAGGCAGCGAGGAAAGCGTCAGCCTGAATTGACTGAAATTGAGGACCAGTATTATCCGCCTGAGGGGATGAGCCCTGCACAAGTAGGCACCTTCTATGATTACAAAGTAAACCGCCGAGATATCATTTCACTACTACCCTACTGGGGTGATCGTGGATATATTAAGATGAGGCAACTAGAAGAAGATGTATATTTTGAAAAGATCAGCGAACTTCCAGCCACAGAACCAGCATATGCCCAGGTATTGTTCGATGAACTATTCGAGCAGAGTGATAACACTATGCTATCGTCACTGCAAGAAAAGATGTATCGAACCATGTCCAGCGTAGCATCAAAAATTAAAAAAGAAGTGAAGGCTAAGGAGCTTTATGATGATAAGGCTATTAAAACATTTCACTCTGGAAGGATGATATTGCTAGGAGCACTCTGCATCGCATTAGCCATATTTCTAATGATCAGCTTAGAAGCATTTTTCTTAGGAATAGGTTTTATAGTCTTAGGCATATTCTCCATCTGCACCCATTTTTTTCAACCGAAATTGAGTAACAAGGGTTATAGCATTCATAACCACTTGAAGGGTTTATACAATTTTCTAAAAAAACCTGAGCCCGCACAACTAGCTACATTAACTGCTGAAAACCCATCTTATCTCAGTCAGCTATTTCCATATGCCATGGCGTTTGGACTTGATAAGGAGTGGGAAAGTTATTTTCAAGAACGAGATGATGCAATACCAGACTGGTATATCTATAACTCCTCGATGGTTCATGGAGATCAAGCCAATTTTGGGAGCTTTGCCAAAAGCTTCAACCCTCGATCAATAGAGAAAGTATTTTACTCTGCTCCAGCGAGTCAAAACTCCTCGGGAGGAGGGTTTAGTGGTGGTGGCAGCGTCGGCGGTGGCTTCGGCGGCGGAGGTGGCGGTAGTTGGTAGGTGCGCCTACCTGAACTCCTCTATACTGAAATCGTTGTAGAGCACGGCCTCGTCCCTAAGGTCTTGCACCGATGCTAAGCTTCTGTACAGTCCCCACTTTGGTCTGATTAACTCAGCTCCGACACGCCACATATTGATGTCCTCATTGCTATAGTCAAACAGGATCTCGCCATTGTCAATACGTCTGATTTGGAATACCCAAGTGCCTGGATTAGTGTATGTGACTCTCTCATAAACTTCTACCCATACCCCTCTAAACTTGTCGAGATCCTCAGTATGTACAGGTGATGACGAACCAAACTCCGCATAGCGCAACTCAAGAAGATTCGTAGATCCTCTTGGAGTCAACGTAACCATCGGATGGCTATCATCCACATCCCCAACAGATTTCAACTGATGGATATGGGAGAATCTGTTAGACCCTTGGAATCCTTCGTCTAGTTTAAACTTCCACGTATACTCGACTGTCTCGCCTTCTATGGCTAATAGATGATCTGGCGACTGGCTGAAAGATTTTATTTCGTTGCGTTGTCGGGTTTGATCACCACAGCGATCATCATCAAAGTCTGTGTGCAAGATGAATCTAAATACATTGGTACTTAATTCTTCGTCGAACACCTCTTCTATATGTCTCCCAAAGTCCCCATGACCACAATCTGGCACCTCTATTGGATTACTTCCTGGAGCCAACACTGAGGTGATCAATTCATACGTATCTCCAGGGCCATCTGCTGTTACTACCGAGGCACCGATTCCTTCCAAGTCAGAACCAGGACCTGTCGTTCCCGATAGGCTGATGATGTCTATAGTTACAGAGTTGTTTGAAGGATTTGGGTCAATGAACTGGCTGCTGAATTCTTCTCTAAACTCGATAGTGGCAATGGCATGAGTGCGATTGGTGATGACCCTTGTCTCAACTTGAGTCGGAAGAGAATTCGCAAAGTCAAAGTCGATCGCCGCATTCAACTGATTCTGGAGATCATCTTCATCCTCAAATCTTATTGAACTGACTGAAGCACTCACCGATATATCGCTTGCCGTGATTCCAATGGATGAAGTTGCAGGTTCATCGTCACCACCACAACTGAATATCAATAGACAGACAAGGACTGCAGCAAGTATAGAAAGCAATTTGTTCATAGAGTTTGAAAGTACAAATTCTAAAATATTGAGGTGAAAAAAACCCTCTTGAATAAGGAAGCTTAGGTTGTCTGGCGACACTATAGAGTGAGCTATAATGTTTCTCTGATTGTTAGCAATCGTTTAGTAAATAGGAGCCATATTTACCTGTTTACAGTAAACTGTAAACTGTAAACCTATGGATGTGCTGCGACCCAGACTTCTCCATCTTCGAAGATCTCTTTCTT
>CAZDHV010000135.1:0-8334 GCA_964505335.1 uncultured Saprospiraceae bacterium
AGTATTAGCATCCCACAAAGCTCAATCACTAAAAAGGCGCTACCACTTAATAAGTAAGTGATAACGCCTGATTTACTGGTTAGGATGGGGGATCAACTGTTTTTGTTGGGGGCAATTGTGATTTTTATGAATTGGCTTTCATCTTTACCTAAATATGTTTTTGACGTAATCTGAATTCTGTTTCTATCGATACCAAAACCTTCAATCATAGTATAAATATCGCCGGTGATGCCTTGGGCATACTGATCATTAGCTATTGTGATATGAATGCCAGAATCTTCGCTTTGCTCGGCTAGTACCGAGATGTATCTAATATGCTCTATTGCTGCTTCACTCAATCCTTCTGCGTCATAGTCAACCTTGATAAATCTGGTATTGATTAACTCTGAGGTCTTGGCCACAGCTTTACTTACAAGTTCTTCATGACTTGCGGTAGAAGAGAAGTAATCTTCTGATATGTTGTAACTCTGAATGATTTCTCCAGCTGGAGTCATGGTGACTAATTTGGCCTCCCCTTGTACTAAGATGATGTCATGTGACAAGGTCTCTGCCTGACTTAAGGTTGGAGTAATAGGGTTCAGGCTGACTAAGTTTAATAATGCAATTAATAGGTAGTTCATGAGTGTGTAGTTTTAATTCTTGTTACCTAATAACCATAGAAAATCAATGAAATGTCTAGTTCCGATATGATTTCAGCTAAAATTTTGGGTATGCCTGTAGAGTTGAGAACGGACGGGATAGGTGTATACCCTAAGTATTTGAACCGCGTGTTCATTTACCTGAATCCCAATCTCTCGTATCGAACAACTCAGAATTAATAAAAATCCGACTTTTGCCCTATGACATTAAATTATAAAGTCTTTGGTAGTGGGGAGCCCGTGATCATCTTGCACGGACTATTCGGGATGTTAGATAACTGGCAGACCTTTGCCAAGAAGCTGGCAGAAGAGTATCAAGTATATATAATAGATCAGCGCAATCACGGCAAGTCGCCACATACTGATGCGTTTAGTTATAAACTGATGTCATCGGATCTTCACGGGTTCATCAGTGAACATGAGATTGAGTCACCCCATATTATAGGACACTCGATGGGAGGCAAGACGGTGATGCAGTATGCCGCTGATTATCCAGATTCCGCACGTAGCATTACCATAGTTGATATGGCTCCTAAGACCTATAGGGGCAGCCATGAAGAGATTTTTGAAGCAGTGCTGAGTATGGATCTGGCAAGCTTAGAGAAACGCAGAGATGCTGATCAACACTTAGCGCTATCGATTGGTAATATTGGAGTGCGGCAGTTTTTACTTAAGAATCTCTCTCGCTCGAGCGAGGGATTTAAGTGGAAGGCGAACTTCCAAAGTCTGTACAATCATTATGAAGCTATCCTTGGTAATGTAGAACTGGGTCATGCCTTGGGAACTCCCGCCTTATTCGTCTACTCAGATCACTCTGGATACTTGGTGCAAGATGATATCGAGATGGTCTCCTCGATTTTTACGGCTGGAACATTTATAGAAATGAAAGCTGGCCATTGGATACATGCAGAGAAGCCAATGGAACTCATGGAATTCGTTAAAGAGCATATAGCTAACACTTAATTGTAGTTCATCACGAATTATTCTAAGACCTCATGCGTTATAGAGTAGTGTAATTGGATAATTATGAAAAATAAGGTAAGACTTCTGAAGCTATCGGTATTGGGTGCAGGGATTATGTTCCTCAGCTCATTTGTGTATAACAATAATGACAAGCTATTTGAGATTGCTAAGAACCTCGAGATATTCACCAATGTCTATAAGCAACTCAATACGCATTATGTCGATGATATAGAACCTAATCAGCTCATGCGTACGGGTATTGATGCTATGATGAATAGTCTTGATCCATATACTGTATATTATAGTGAGTCACAGGTTGAGAGCTATAGAATATCTACTGACAATAAGTATAATGGCCTTGGAGCTGCGAGTAAAGAGATAGATGACAAGTTTACGATCGTAGAAGTTTATGATCAGGGTCCTGCTCAAGAGGCAGGATTAAAGGTGGGCGATCAGATTACTAAAATCAACGGAGAGTCTGCGGCGAACAGATCTTATAATGATGTTCTTCAGTTCATCCGAGGTTATCCTGGCACATCTCTGAAGCTAACAATTAATCGACCTGCTGAGGGTAAGAGCTATCCGATTACATTGACTCGGTCAAGCGTAGAAATACCTAATGTGCCTTATTCAGGAATGATCAGTGACAATGTAGGATATATCAACCTCACCACATTTACGCAGAACGCCTCTAAAAATATTGCTAAGGCATTCAGAGAATTGCGCAACGAAGATGAGTTGGAAGGCTTAGTGTTAGATCTTAGGTCTAACGGCGGTGGATTGCTGTCTGAGGCTGTAGATATATTGGGACTGTTTATTCCTAATGGCACACCTGTGGTGTCCACTAAGGCTAAGGTTAGAGAGCGAGACCAGAATTATTCGACAAGGAGGTTGCCAATCGATACCGATCTGCCTCTTATTGTATTGGTCAATAATCGATCTGCCTCTGCCTCAGAGATCGTTTCTGGTAGCATACAAGATCTCGATAGGGGTGTCATTATGGGACAACGCACTTATGGTAAGGGCCTTGTACAGAATCATCAAGAAGTAGGTTATAACTCAAGAATTAAGGTTACCATATCAAAATACTATATCCCGTCAGGGCGATGTATCCAAAGTGTCGCCTATGAAAATGGAGAACCCAAGGATATTCCTGACTCAGAGCGTGCTGTATTTCATACTAAGAATGGCAGACCCGTACTTGATGGAGGAGGCATCATTCCTGATGTGAAGCTGGTTCCAGCTAAAGATCCTGAAATCATTGAAGCATTGAAAGAACAGGATATGGTCTTTAAGTATGTTAACGACTACGTGAACGGAATAGACTCATTAGAATCATTTGAGACATTTCAATATGATGACTATGCAGGCTTTAAGCGCTTCTTGAGTGACCACAAATTCAGTTATTTAACTGATGCCGAGGAAGAGCTTGCAGATTTAAAGGAGGCAGCAGATAACCATGAGGTAACTATTATTGATACAGATATTAGTACTATCGAAAAGAAGATAGCTGATCTTAAGGCAGATGACCTAGATGAATATCAGGCTGTAATACAGGATGAGATCGAACTGGAGATCGTTAAGAGATACTTCTATCAAGAGGGTAAGACGAGACAGATGCTAAAAAATGACACTGAGGTTGTTGAGGCAATCAAGTTAATTAACGATACTGAGCGATACCGATCATTACTGAAGTAGCCTATGTCATTAATCCTATGCATTGAGACAGCTACGGAGACTTGTTCTATAGCCTTGTCTCAGGGCGGGGTATGTCTTAAGGAACATACACTTGAAGATCATATGCGCCATAGTAGCGCATTGACCCCCATGATTAAGCAGTTGCTGAGTGCAACAGGCCATAGCATATCAGATCTAACGGCTGTATGTGTGTCTGATGGTCCTGGATCTTATACAGGGCTCCGTGTAGGAGTATCTACTGCCAAAGCCATATGTTATGCTCATAATATACCTCTGATGGCTATATCGTCTCTTAAGAGCCTTGCCTACGGAATTAGCCAAGAAGCATCTATTGATGATGGGGGATTGATCATTCCGACTATAGATGCACGTAGAATGGAAGTATACTTAGCCATCTATGACCAGGACCTCAATGAGATTCAGTCAGCGCATAATCATATATACACACAAGAATCAATAGACGAGCTCTCTAAGAACTATAATGGCAGACCTATATATATATGTGGTCATGGAGCCATGAAACTGCTCGAATCGGATATTACCCTCTCAGAGCACCTAATTGTGCGCCCTACTCAATGCAATGCGGCCTATCTATGTGATATGGCGGAGAAAATGTACCCAAAACAAGAGTTTGTAAGCGCTATCTTCCATAAACCCAACTATTATAAGGCGCCATATGTCACGATTCCTAAGCCTAAAGTTTAGTTAAAGGGAACTTATTAAAAAACAGTATAGTTATTAAGGTGTTGAATATCAACAACTTATGCATAGCCATATCAAAATATTTAAGGGTTTTTACTTTTCGGCACAGTGTTTGGTTTTTCTTAGGCAAATCACAAACTGTTAAAACCTGATTTGATGAGAAATAAAAAGAACGAAACGGTATCGCTTAAGAAAGGAGCAGGTGAAGTACACTTAGATTATGCTGAGTTAAGAAAGGCAGTATTAGTCTTGCGGGCAGTAAACCACAAGCTAAGACAGCGTATTATTGACTTACTTGAGACAGGTGACACGATGACGGTTACTGACATTTATATCAAGTTGAGACTTGAGCAATCAGTAGCGTCACAGCATCTTGCGATCCTTAGAAGAGCAGGTGTGGTACTGACTGAAAGACAAGGTAAGTTTATTTACTACTCTCTGAATACTGCCAGATTAGAGCAGATCCAAAAGCTGGTAGAAGATTTGGCAGGGTAGAATTTTAAGTTTAAAACACTAAACCAAAGTATATAGCAAAAGACTATACTTTATTCATACCGTTCAGTTTTACGACAAATAAAAGAATGTAATCCGTTCCATTTAGCGAACAGATTACATTTTTTTTTAATATTAATTTGTCATATTAAGATTAATTGCCATATTTGTTTCAGGTAGAAAAAGAAACAAGGAAACTAAGATGAAACAGACTAAGGTAAAGTTTAGCAGTGAGAAGCTATTCTATTCATGCAACCTAATGCGAGCCCTCGCTCATCCACTAAGACTAAAAATCTTAGAATATATAGATGATCAAGGCACAACCAACGTAAATAGAATATATAATACGCTCAAGATCGAGCAATCAATAACTTCTCAACACTTGAAGATATTACGCCTTGCAGGTGTAGTAGATTCTGAGCGAGAAGGGAAAATGGTCTACTATACAATTAATTACCCAGTTGTAGAAAAAGCCGATAAAGCCGTACAGCGGTTTTTGGGCAAGGCATAACACAACAAACCAATTGTTAATCCTTCAGGATGCTTATATCCTGAAGGATTTTTCTGTTTAGGCCTATATGATCTGTTTGGTTTATAAATACGTGTGAAATGCGAAACGGGACTCTCGCCGTACTCCTTCTTGTTATGTTTTCAGGTCTTAGTTCTTGTGATGACACCGAACAATGTGACTCAATGATTGAGTTTGGTACTTATGTGGGTTCTATAGATTGCGATGATGAAACTCTATTTGATATCACATCGATTCGTTTTTCGAGGGTAAGTGATGGTGATTTTGATTTTAGGTTAACAACCTCAAAATGGACGGATTTTGAGAGTAGACCTTAATGGATGTACTTTTGATTTGGAACCACAGAGCACTATTTTCTTTGGGCTCTCAAACAGCTATATTTGATCCATCGACTTCTATAAGTGGACAGGGTGAATTTAGGGATGAAACATTGCCATAGAGTTCTCATTAAGCCTTGATGGGGTGATATCTACTTGCAGCTTTGTAGGTGTGCTACGATAGTGATTTGATTAAGGTGAGCATAGAGCCTTCAAGGCACATAGCACAAGTCCTTAGTCGCTGAGAGGTGAGGACACCTTCAGCTGAATTTCTGTTAAGTTGAGGCAAAGGACTCCCGTCCTCTTGCCGAGTTTTCCTACAAGTTACTTAGACTTCAACAAGAACTTTCGATAGAATATTAAGATTAGCGCTACACCTACAGAGATAGCGGCATCGGCAACATTAAATACTGGTCTGAAAAATTCAAATCGCTTACCTCCATAGAGAGGCACCCAATCTGGTAAGATTGTATCAATCATCGGAAAGTAGAACATATCTACCACCTTGCCTTGCAGAAAAGGCGCATAGCCACCTCCCTCTGGGAATAACTGTGCAACTTCCTGGTGATATGGAGATGCTGAAAAGATCAATCCATAGAAGGCACTGTCGAGTATATTGCCGATTGCTCCCGCAAGTATTAAGCAAAAACAGATCATCAAGCCCAAGGGCTCCTTTGCCTTGTAGAGCTCGCGAATGAGATAGAATAAAAACCCAACCATCAATATTCGGAAAATACTCAAGATGAGTTTGGCACTTTGCGGATTTAGGACAAGGCCATTACAACTACCATCTTCTGCCTTGACACCAATACACTTATTGCCGAAGGTGATACCAAATGCCATCCCCTCGTTTTCGACGAAGTGAATCCGCGCCCAGTCCTGTCCTAAGATTTCGAATCCTGTGGCATAGCTAAGGGTAGTCTTAATATAAATCTTTACGCTTTGATCTACGATAAGTACAAGGAGTACAATACCAAGTAAGATCTGCCACCTTTTCAACGTCATTCTCAATTGCCAATTAGAGTGACAAAAATAAACTTAATTCACTAAGGAGTGTGGCGCAAATCTCTTGTTGGGCGAGTCTATTTTTTGCGCTTCTGATTTTCTTTAGCAGAGATCGACAGTGTGGCATGAGGTACTGCCTTCAACCTTTCTTTGGAAATCAACTTGCCGGATTCTCGACATATCCCGTAAACCTTGTTTTGGATTCTCAGACGTGCGTTTTCCAGATGCTGAATCAATTTCTTCTGACGTGCAGCAAGTGTATTAAGACGTTCGGACTCAACAGACGATGTGCTATCTTCCAATCCCTTGTTTTTGCTGTCACTGGATTGTCCAGATTCAGAAATCTGTTCTACATAAAACTGAAGTTGTTCGCGAGCTTGATCAAGTTTGCCTACGAGTAAAGCATCAAACTCTTGGAGTTCGGCGTCGCTGTAGCGTGTCTTGTCGGTTGTATTAGTGTCCATAACAAAATGAGGTTTCGATACTGATCAAAGGCGCTAGAATCTAAAATAGTTCCACCTATTTACTATTAGCTAATATTAAGTATAGTGCTCTTCTTGCCTTACTACTATGATACTAACGCCCGAGATCGGTTGATTTACAAGATATATACAGCTAATTTTGTGCCGAATTTGTTCAACCTGCAATTGAATCAAATCGACATCAATGAAACAACTACACAATCGTGTTGATCGACGATTGCTCAAGGAGCGTATAGAGCAATCGACACAGTCACGTACCACTGTATCCTTTTATAAATATGCCAAGATTGGCAATACACTGATATTCAGAGATCACCTTTATAGCATCTTGTCGGAAACGAATGTGTTGGGTAGAATCTATGTTGCCTCAGAAGGGATAAACGGTCAGATATCAGTACCCGATGATCGGTTTGATGATTTTAAGGCATCATTATATAGCATTACCTTTTTAGATGGTTGTCGCCTCAATGTGGCCATTGATGATGATGGAAAGTCATTTTTCAAGCTTGCCATTAAGGTCAGGAAGAAGATCGTAGCAGATGGTATAGTGGATGAAGACTTTGATGTGACCGATAATGGAGTCCATATCAATGCACAACGGTTTAACGAGATGACGGATCAAGAGGATACGGTTGTGATCGATATGCGCAATCACTACGAGCACGAGGTAGGACATTTTAAGGGTGCTATCAAGCCAGATGTTGAGACCTTCAGAGAGTCTCTACCTATAGTGGAGGAGATCCTAAATGAGCATAAAGAAAAGAATGTCATTATGTATTGTACGGGGGGTATCAGATGCGAGAAGGCGACTGCCTACTTTAAACATCGAGGGTTTGATAATTTATATCAAGTCGATGGTGGTATTATAGAATATGCCCGAAAAGCAAAAGAGGCCGGCATTGAAAATAAGTTTATAGGTAAGAATTTTGTCTTTGATGATAGACTGGGAGAGCGAATCACAGAGGATATCATCGCTAAATGTCACCAGTGTGGTAAACCGAGTGACGCACACACCAACTGTGCTAACGATGCCTGCCACATCCTATTCATCCAATGTCATGAGTGTGCTCAGGAGCATAATGGATGTTGCTCTACTCAATGTAGCGACTTTAATATGCTTCCAGAGGAAGAACGAGAAAAGCTAAAGTTGACTACAGCATTCAATGGTACGAAGTTTGGGAAAGGGCGGTATAAAGCAGCCAGGAAAGACAGCTTGTCATGAAGATTGAGCATATCGCCATATGGGTAGAGAATCTGGATGTGATGCGGGATTTTTATATAGAGTACTTTAATGCCAAGTCCAATGATCTCTATCATAACTCACGTAAAGAGTTTAAGTCTTATTTCTTGACATTCGATTCTGGTGCAAGGATCGAATTGATGCAAAAGCCCCATCTCCGAAAGCTAACTAACTCGGATGATGCAATAGTGGGGTATGCTCACTTTGCGATGTCTTTAGGATCGGCGGAGCTAGTTGACGAACTTACGGAGAGACTACGAGATGATGG
>CAZDHV010000136.1:0-2538 GCA_964505335.1 uncultured Saprospiraceae bacterium
CTAATCACATCGAAACGGATGACTTTATGTCAAACTCGTAACGATAAGGCATTTAAAATTAACAAACCTAAGCTAGGAGGGCAAAATATTCCGAATATTCTCATCGCCAACAATTTCTGAAAAACCTAAGTGCTCAACATTATGCGACAGTAGATTTGGCATATAATAATCCTTGTAGCCATGGTATCACAAAGATGCATAATGACCCCATCAAAACACAATATCCTCATGCAGAATTTTTGGTTACTTTAATTGCTCATATGACAAGCTCAGAATTTAAAAAAGAGGCCTACAAAATGGTGGACTTTATGGTTAGCTATATGGAGTCGATAGAGGAATATCCGGTCAAGTCTCAGGTCAAACCAAAGGAGATCTTGGATCAATTGCCAGATGACATGCCGCTATCTGCTGATCCTATGGATGAGATCATGAGGGATTTTAGAGAAATCATCATGCCAGGCATTACGCATTGGCAGCATCCAAACTTCTATGCCTATTTTCAAGCGAATGTGAGTCCACCGTCAATCTTAGCAGAGATGTTGACAGCTACTCTAGGGGTTCAAGGGATGAAGTGGGAGACCTCTCCAGCGTCGACTGAGCTTGAGGAAAAAATGATGTCTTGGTTGGCCAGAGCGATACAACTGCCCGATGAGTGGCAAGGAGTTATTCAGAGTACGGCCTCAGACTCTACTCTTTGCGCAATACTAACTGCTCGAGAACGCCAATCTAACTTCAGAATCAACGAACAGGGATTTAATACTAGTCAAACTTACCGAGTCTATTGCTCCACTGAGACACACTCATCCGCAGAAAAAGCGGCAAAAATAGCCGGGATCGGCAAACACAATGTTGTAAAAGTTGGTACTGATCATCAACTCGCTCTATCTCCTGAGCAACTTGAAGAATTTATCCGGCAAGATCTTGTAGCAGGTCATATACCCTTATGCGTCATGGCTACACTTGGTACCACCAGTACACTGGCTATGGATCCTCTCGAAGCGATTTCAGAGATAACCTCTCGGTTTAATATTTGGCTCCATATAGATGCGGCCTACGCTGGATCTGCATTAGTTCTACCGGAGTACCAGGAGCTTATTGCAGGTATTGATCGAGCAGATAGTTTTGTATTCAATCCGCATAAGTGGTTGTTTACCAATTTTGACTGTTCCGCCTACTTTGTGAAAGATGCAGAAGCATTAAAGAACACTTTTGCAATATTGCCTGAATATCTAAAAACCAGTACAGATAGTGTTGTGAACAATCACTGTGATTGGGGCATCCCACTTGGACGAAGATTCAGGTCTTTGAAGTTGTGGTTTGTGTTGAGGTATTATGGTCTAAATGGGTTACAAGAGATATTAAGAGCTCATATTGAAATGGCCAGATGGTTAGAGCAACATATCGTGGATCATGTAGATTTTGAACTCATGATATCACGGTCGATGAACTTGGTCTGTTTTAGATGGCACCCCTCAGGAATCGACGCCGAAGAACAGCTTGAACTATTTAATCAAAAACTGTTAAACAAGATTAATGCCTCTGGCAAGCTATATTTGACGCATACCAGAATTGATGAGAAACTAACCTTACGAATGTCTATTGGTCAGTTAAAAGTGACCCTGGATCATGTACGGGATTCATGGCACACCATTGTTAATACCTGCGAAACTATACCCTATGATGAAGCAACTGCCTCCGTATGATCCTGACTGGAATGACTTTCGCAAAGCACTTTATCATGATGCACAGGGCGATTGGGATAAGGCCCATGAGATCGTAGATCGCAGATCTGATCCTCCTGCCAGTCACATCCATGCATATCTACATAGAAAAGAAGGAGATCAATGGAATGCGAGCTACTGGTACAGTCGGGCTCATCAACCAGTTTGTTCTATACCATTAGAAGAAGAATGGCAGCGGCTTTGGGATCTCTACCAATGAGTGAAATGCTTCTAGTCTAAGAAGTATTCCGTTTCTTGTTGTAGTACTCTTAAGTAATTTAATCCGAGTATAACTAGTAAGATTGAAAGGTGAATCATCCCCCATGCACCTAAGGTAGGTACTGGCTCTGCTGCTACTCCAAGAAGAGCAAGATCTGACGTGATGGTAAAACACCCCCCCACCGTCTTAAACGAATCGTCGCAGAATACTACAAACATGCCCTCGTCATCAAACTGTGCGCTGGATGTAGTAGGATCAATAAGTATTTCCTCTCTGCCAACGCTCGTGGGATCAAATGGGTCACCACTTGAACGTAATAAATCCATGCTCACCAATACTGGAGCATCACATCCATCTAATACAAAATTGACAGTACTACCCGTCTCAAAGAATGTCTCCGTACAAGAGGCATAGACTGCATCCATGATGTCTTGTTGTGAGGTTGCGTCTGTTTCAAATGGGGTAACTACGAATTCACCCTGAGCAGAAATCGTTTGTAAGTGGATTGCACAAAGTGCAATAAATAGAAAGATTGAATTCTTCATGTGTTATTTAATAAAAAATGAACCAATAAGCACTGTCAATTGAAAACAGTAC
>CAZDHV010000136.1:2638-8246 GCA_964505335.1 uncultured Saprospiraceae bacterium
TTTGCTTCGATTTGGTGGTTGTGGCATCCTTACAACTATAGCTCAAAGCCATAAGGACAACCAATACTAAAATCGATGTTTTGCGCATAATTAGTCAGTATCTAATGGTACGAATAAGATCTTTTATTTTTCTCTGTTTGATTGTAAGTCTTTGAGGTGGGTCAATCCATAATAGACACATACAGTAGATATCAATAATAGGATTGCACTAACAATATATGGTGCTCCTGGAAAATAGACTTCCTGCGTAAATCTAAAAAAAAGCGTAGTCGCAATTGCTGGACCAATAATGGTGGTAATACTCAACATACTCGCCAACGCCCCTTGAAGATTTCCTTGCTCACGATCATTAACATTCTTAGATAGCAGCCCCTGCAATGTCGGACCTGCAACACCTCCCAAAGCATAAGGAATTAAGATGAGATAGATCATCCAGCCCTCAACCGCAAAAGCAAAAAGAGTCATACCAATGCTCCACAGTATAAACCCTCCTAAGATCGTCTTATGCTCCCCAAAAGTCTTAACGATCCGACCCAATAGCCCACCCTGTACTATAGCGACTAATAGGCCAACAAAGGTCAGACTGAGTCCAACATCCATCTCGTCCCAAGTGTATACCTCCATGGTAAAGAAAGACCATATAGCAGGCAATACCTGACCAGCAACATTAGCTAAGAAGAGCGCGACAATGAGCAATCCTAATCCTTTATAGGTGCTGAGATGTTGTAATGAAACACCTGGTATCATCTTCTTGAGAGATGGCTGTCGTCTGAGATCGGGTGATAGTGATTCCGGCACGAAAAAGTAACCAAACAGGAAGTTGGCAAATGATAGTCCAGCGGCTACATAAAACGGCAATCGAGTTGCGACATCCCCTAATAGACCTCCTATAGCTGGACCTATGATAAATCCTAATCCAAATGCCGCACCTATCAGGCCAAAATTCTTAGCCCTATCTTCTTCGCTGGAGATATCCGCTATGTATGCATTGGCAGTGGTAAAGCTCGCCCCGCAGATCCCAGCGAAAATTCGCCCAATGAACAGCCAAGCGATTGTGGTAGCAAAGGCGTGAAGTAAATAATCCAAACTCAATCCTAACAGACTCAATAATAGGATGGGTCTACGACCATAACGATCACTCAGCTCTCCCATTACTGGCGAGAATAGAAACTGCATCACTGCGAAGGAAACCATGAGCATCCCCGCCCAAGCGGAAGCTTGGCTGAGGCCTTTACCTGTCAATTCCTCAATAAGTCTGGGAAAAACTGGTATGATAATACCAAAACCTATGACATCGATCATGACAGTCAGAAAAATGAAAATTAGCGCTCGGCTCTGGTTCACCATTACGCAAAGGTCACGAATTTTGTAGATACCCTTGCATTATATTAGGCTTGGTCTACCTTTATAAAAAATAAGTGAATTACCCTATGGCACATGCCACTGAACAGATGCCCTACTTTATTAAGCCGTCTCTTAATCTAAGTGATGAGGATAAAATACAAGCCTATCAAAACGTGCAATCTGAACTCGGCGCATTGCTAGGAGATGAACAAGACATCCTTGTTATCATGTCCAGTATAAATTGTATTCTTAAGTCGCACCTGCCCTATTACTATTGGGTCGGTTTTTATATCGTCCATGGCGATATCCTTAAGGTAGGACCTTATCAAGGCACACTTGGATGTATCGACATAGCAATAGGAAGAGGTGTCTGCGGTAGAGTGGCTCAATCTAAGCAGACCATTATAGTGGAAGACGTTCATGCTCTTGACCAAGGATCGGCTCATATCGCTTGTGACCCTAATTCGCATTCTGAGATCGTATTGCCCGTATTTAACGAAGATCGTGAACTGATCGCCGTATTCGATGTGGACAGCACGCTCAAGGAATCATTTAATCACATCGATCAGCAATACCTGGAAGGAATCCTAAACAAGTTCTTCCAACAACGGAAACTAACAAGCGTATTCGCCTAATACAGATATCATGAAACCACTTTCTGATAGAGGTCGTCAAGCTGTACAAACACCGCTAAGGGTGGATTGGGATATCACATTTGAAGCACTAGATGATCAGTACCACCCCGAAGACAATCCAAAGGGCGCCTTTGCTCTCAACATTGCTGAAAATCGGCTCCAATGGGAAGTGCTAAAACAAAAGTTTAGAGATATCTGTGCTAACAATGAGTTGCCAGACTGGGTGATGGGCTATACCTCTACCCTTGGGGATATAAATTTTAGAGAGGCAGTAGCACGATTTTATAAAGAGCAAATCTGTGATGTAGAGATCAACCCGGACTTAATGGGAATCTCGGGAGGAGCTACTGGTGTTGTCGAAATGTCTGCATTAATCTTAGCTAATCCTGGAGACTATTGCGCTATTCCAGCGCCAGCATACCCTGTGTATGAAAAGGATCTCGGAAATATCGCTGGAGTTAGGCGATACAATATAAATAGCATTACTAAAACCATCTCAATAGCTGATCTCACTAAGGCAAGAAAGAAACTCAAGAAAAAAGGTAAGAAGCTAAAAATGGTGCTGATCACCAGTCCTGACAATCCCACAGGGCAAGAATACACCAGTAAAAAACTAAGAAAAATCGCCAAGTGGTGTATGGATAAGCAAATCCACCTCGTGGTCAATGAGATCTACGCCCTTTCAAAAATCGAAACTACTCATCCTGATCTTCAAGGGGACTACAAAGGGGGAAAGTCTTATTGCTCTTTTTTAGATATTATGAATAACTACAAGAGCGCTTTTCTCCACCACTGGTACTCCATGTCTAAGGATTTTGGCATTTCTGGATTTAGAATTGGAGTAGTCTATAGTCACAATGAGCTATTCATCAAGGCATATGAGAACCTGAATATCGGGCATACCATCTCCAATCATACTCAATGGATGATGGGTCAGCTACTGCAGGATACTAAGTGGATCAATCAATATATCACCGACAATCAGTCCCTCTTAACTCAGTCGTATATCTCTGTTACTAAACTCCTTAAGAAGCATAACATTCCATATGTGCCTGCACGTGGTGGGCTCTTTATCTGGATAGATTTGTCCAAATTCTTATCTGGTCAAACAACCGCTAAAGACGAACGGTTCTGGAATGACCTCTATGATAAAACTGGAGTCCTCCTAACACCAGGTCATGGATTTGGACATAAGGAGCACGGCAAGTACAGGTTAGTTTATCCCTATGTCAGTTACGACGATTTACAAGTAGCTCTGGCTCGACTTGATGAATATTTTAGCAAGTAATAGTCGATGAAAAAAGTGTTCAAGCGAATCTTAATTGGTATTGCAATACTCTACATCATAGTGCTCATCGGTATTTACTTCGCACAGGAGAGGTTGCTATTTAATCCAGATAAATTATCCGAAAGTCATGTGTTCAGAGCAGGGCAAGAAGTGGAGATGGAAGTTGCCCCTCAGATAGCTCTGAATTGTATCTCAATCGATAACCCAAACGATAACGGCGTAATCCTATATCTGCACGGTAATCGCGGCAGCAATAGGCGTTGCTTACGTCAGCTGATGGTATATGATGGTTTAGGATATGATCTATTTATGCCCGATTACCGCAGCTATGGCAAGAGTGATGGATTTATGCTGTCACAAGAGCAGGCATATGGAGATATGCAAGTCGTTTACAATCATCTTAAGGAACGGTATGGAGAGGATCGCATTACGATCCTTGGCTACTCATTAGGTTCTTCCATGGCGAGTCATCTTGCAGCGACCAATAATCCTAAAGCCTTACACCTCGTAGCACCATACAAGAGCCTCATTGCGATGAAGAACAAATTTGCTCCGGTGATACCAAGCTTCCTATTAAAGTATCCATTCAGAAATGACAAGAATCTAACCAAAGTGAGTTGCCCTGTTACCCTCTATCACGCCCCTAATGATGAGTTGATTCCGTATGATCATGCCAGAAGCTTATCAGAGATGAATCCTTCATTCAAGTTAATCGATCTCCCAGGATCGGGTCATCGAGGATCAATATTTAATGATGCCGTGCGGCGAAATATTGATTAAAACACAGATACTGTACCAGACATGATCATAGGATCTTGGCCATCTAAGTAGACAACAATCTTATACACAAAGACACCTGTCTGAGCCAATTCTCCTCTGAAATTACCATTCCAGCCTGCATTTTGGTCGAGTGTGGAAACACCCTCCTGGCGGAATAGTATTCCACCATATCTATCAAAGATATCGATATCGAAAGCCGCCTGGACTCCATCTGGCAGGACAGGTCTTAACATATTATTCCCCTGAGTACTTGAAGGCCTAATCGCATTAGGTATGTACACATTTACGTCATCTTGACGAATGATTATTGGAACAGCAATGGTGGTCTCGCAGCCATTGACATCTACTATACTGGCTGTAAATCCAGTATTTTGATCAGTAGTAATTATTGGATTAAGACAATCCGTACAATCTAATAGATCACTATCCCACGAAATAGAGCTGATCAAATCTGCATTAGTCACATTCAGTTGAAATGAAGGGCTACCAGCAATCGGTTCTAAGCTCACACTAAAATTAGGTTCATCATAGAAAGTAATGTTGACTTGGACTACGCTATCACATCCGCCTGGCATTGCGAACGTCTCAGTGCCTGTCGAATTGAATCTATCATAAATCGTATTGCCAATAGTTACACTTGATTGACTGCATAACGTATCCGTGAATTCAGTAGTGACCCCTTCAACGAAGGAGAAATCGATTAACAATACGCTATCACAACCGTTGACAGTCTGTAATACCTCCACACCACTGGTATTATTTTCGTCATAGATGGTGCCATTGATTACTCTAAATGCATTAACATTAGAGCACACAACCCCACCTACCATAGTCGTATCAGAATCACTGAATATCAGGTCTACCATTATGAGACTATCGCAACCACTTGTCGAAGTGGTCATTTCTGTGCCAAATGGATTAGACTCGTCATAAACAACTCCGTTGACCTCTACTGAGAATCCATCTCCAGAACATCCCTGATGGTCTACATCAGTCAAGAACATATCTTGAAATACCAGATCAATACTAACCGTACTATCGCAACCCATTCTATTTGTCAGGACCTCAGTTCCACTCGGTAATTGCTCGCTATAGAGGGTATTATTTACTGTTACACTAAATCCATCTCCAATACATCCTAAGTAGTCTACAACTGAACTGGAGGCTTGGCCAAAGCTCAAAGACACATCGACTATACTATCGCAACCGGCGGTGCTAACGAACATTTCTTGACCAACAGGATTGGACTCATCATAAATAATATTGTTGACCTCTACTGAGAATCCGTCACCAGAGCATCCATCATGAACGATACTGTTTGTAAGGACATCAGAAAAGCTAAGATCAATATTAATTATGCTATCGCAACCGCTTGCACCAACTAATTCTATTCTTGCCGAAGGATTAGATTCATCATAGACAATTCCATCTACTTCTACTGAGAAGCCATCTCCGAGGCAGCCATCATGGACGATATCATTAATCTGAGCTTCCTGAAAGTTTAAATCGACAGTCACCAAACTATCACAGCCTTGTGAGTTCATCAATAGAACACTTCCAG
>CAZDHV010000137.1:0-3093 GCA_964505335.1 uncultured Saprospiraceae bacterium
GCACGGGGCTTATGTTCTTTCTTTTGTTGCTTTGGTTCTTCTTGAGCAGCAGGCTTGGCGGGTGCTTCGATTACCTTATCGGTTACGGCTTGCTCATCTAAGATCCTGTAGATTAAGTCTTTTTTGCTCAATCTTTTATACGATTTCATACCTAAGTTCTCGGCGATGTCCTTTAACTCAGGTACTAGCATTTCATTTAATTGCAGAATGTCGTACATGTGGTATATTATAATGGGTGGAAAATCTATGTAATATGAATTGTGTAATAGTTATTAGACCTTGCGTTTTCTCAGAGAACCAACGTGGTTAAAAGAATGAAGAACTGTAGAAAGGAATACACAGGTCTTTGCGTGCGCAAAACTACATTAATTTATCGTAAATGAAATGTCTTTTGCGAAATAATGTTGGACATTTGTCGCATCTAAAAAAATAGAATGCTGACACTTAATGACATACGGGAGAATAAAGAGGAAATCAAACAACGATTAACAAAGAGAGGGTGGTCAGCTGAACAATCGTCAATCTTAGATGAAGTCATTGGACTTGATGATCAGAGGAAGGGTACTCAGACGGAGCTCGATGGCTTACTTAATCAGATAAAAACCATCTCCAAAGAAATAGGGAGTCTATATAAATCTGGTAAGGCTCAAGAAGCAGAGGCCAGTAAGGCACAAGTTGCCGAGATCAAAGAGAAATCTACAGTACTCGAGCAAACACAGAAGGAGATCCTTGTATCAATAGAGGACCGATTACTACAGATACCTAATGTCCCTCATGAAAGTGTGCCAGCAGGTGCTACTGAGGATGATAATGAAGTGTATAAGGATTGGCCCAATGACCTACCTGTATTATCTGGAGAAGCTAAGCCGCATTGGGAATTGGCAAGTCAATACAATTTGATAGACTTTGAACTGGGTACAAAGATTACTGGATCAGGATTCCCATTGTATAGAGGCAAAGGAGCACGGTTACAGCGGGCACTGATCAATTTCTTTCTGAATGAGGCTACTGAAGCAGGATATGAAGAAGTGATGCCTCCTCTCTTAGTCAATGCTGATACTGCTCGTGCAACTGGACAACTGCCAGATAAGGAGGGGCAGATGTACTATATGCCTAAGGATGATTTGTACCTCATTCCTACTGCAGAGGTGCCCGTGACTAATATATATAGGGACGTCATATTATCAGAAGGTGATCTGCCAATCAAACTTACTGGACATACACCATGTTTCAGAAGAGAAGCAGGATCATATGGCTCTGATGTCAAAGGACTGAATAGAGTGCACCAATTTGACAAGATCGAAATCGTGCAAGTCACTCATCCTGATCAATCTTATGATGTGTTGTATCAGATGATGGATCATGTTAGTGGTCTTTTGGATAAGTTGGAACTGCCATATCGAATTTTGCGTTTATGTGGTGGAGATCTTGGGTTTACTTCTGCGCTGACCTATGACTTTGAAGTGTATTCAGCAGCGCAAAAGAAATGGCTCGAAGTAAGCTCTGTGTCAAATTTTGAAACGTATCAAACCAATCGCTTGAAGTTGCGATTTAAAGATGCAAATGGCAAAAAGCAGTTAGCCCATACACTCAATGGAAGTGCATTGGCTCTGGCACGCATAGTGGCGGCGTTACTAGAGAATCATCAGACGACTGATGGGATCAATATACCTGCAGCATTGGTGCCATATACTGGATTTGATAAAATATAATTGAAATAATAAAAATCAGATAGGAATGGGTTACATGGGTTACATGATTATAGTCGGCATATTTACCTTCATCGGTATGCTCGTAAGTGGTCGATTAAAATCAAAATTTAAAAAGTATAGCCAAATTGGTATCAGTTCAGGTCAATCAGGTGCAGAAGTTGCAAAGTCAATGTTATCGCACTATGGCATCAGTGATGTCAAGATCGTCGAGGGGCGAGGATTTCTCTCGGATCACTACAATCCAGCTAAGAAGACTATCGCATTGAGTCCTGATGTATATCGTGGACGTAGCGTAGCGGCCGCAGCAGTAGCGGCCCATGAGTGTGGGCACGCTGTGCAGCATGCGACGGCTTATAGCATGTTGAAGATGAGATCTACCCTGGTGCCGGTAGTACAAGCTTCGTCAAGAATTCAACAATTATTGTTCTACGGATTCATGTTTGGTGCTGCAGCATCTCCATTATTAGGACAGTGGTTCTCATTGGCACTTGTGATTACATTCGGGATGACAGCACTGTTTTCACTTATAACCTTGCCGGTAGAGTTTGACGCAAGTAAGCGTGCGCTTGTATGGTTAGATAGTACTGGGACTACTCGAGGAGCAGAATATGATGGTGCTAAGGATGCACTATGGTGGGCTGCTATGACATACGTAGCAAGTGCATTATCAGCACTGGTTATGTTCCTATATTTCTTGATGCAATTTATGGGTAGTAGACAGTAAGAGTCTTACCTATCATAGATATACGATATAGGGTGATTGATGTAGTCGATCACCCTATTTTTTTGACTGTATCACTTCGCTTATCGTTCGCTTAGTCATCTTGGCCTCAATCCAGGTAACTATGTCCAGGTAGACTAAGGCCCTCTTCTCAAATGGGTCATTTTTAATCGTGCGAATCTGATCATTAAATGACGAGAGCAATTCATGGCGGTCGGATATCCCGATAGTAGACACCTTTTTGAAGAATTGGATAGCGCTGGTTTGAAGTTTATTTTTTGACTTGATCTTCTTATAGAACGACTCCACAGTGTTAACCAGATAAGGCATCAGGTCTATATTGTCCAGGTCGTAATGAGCCATAAGGTAGAGTATCCGGCTGTATACCTGAATATCCTCCCTAAAGTCATTGTGTTTCGCATTGATGATAAGATTAGTGTAGTCAACCGCCTTGCCAGGCTGATTAGCACCAAGATACATCCATGCCATCTTATAGTAAAATACCATAATTCGATGCGGCGCTATGGTGTTCTTCCACCTTTTGATACGTTTCTGAGTACTGACAAGGTCCTTGATACCCTGCTCGAAGGTGCCATTCAAAAAATGGATATTAAATCGTGCCCAATGGGTATATAAGAACGAGAATATCTTGGAGTTTTC
>CAZDHV010000137.1:3193-6483 GCA_964505335.1 uncultured Saprospiraceae bacterium
CGACTGATATTAATCAAGCGCAAACTTGTTAGAAGTTGCTTATAAAGATGTCTCTTGAGATTAGACAATTGACCTTTAGGAATACCGTCCATTCGTTCAATAACCTTGTCTTCATCTAACTCACTCATCTTGTCTAAGACATCAAAAAGCTGGATGAATTTCATATTGTCATCACTCTGGACACGCTTAGCATAAAGCTTAAAATTGCGCTTATCAGCCTTGGTCATTGACTTGACAAGCCCAAAAAGGTCCTGAGAATTGCTTATCGGCATAACAGAGTGATTATGATTAAATCCTTGACAATCAGCAAGATAAGTTTATTTGGTTCATTCTTAAGGATAACAAACCAAAATGAATAGCTGTACTGAGACGCTTAACGTTAAGTTAAAATTGCAACCGAAATTAATTAATAGGAAACCCTTTCAATCCTTACACATGAAAAAAATAGAAGCTATTGTAAGATTCTCAAGATTTGAGGATATCACAGAAGCCTTAGAGAAGAACGGGATCTTATTCTTCACTTACTTTGAAGTCAATGGTCACGGAAAACAAAAAGGTGACAAAGTTACTTACAGGGGTGCAGTATACGATTCTGGAGACATCCCAAGGCTCAAAATCGAAGTCGTCGTCCAGGATGACAAAGTCGATAATGTAATTGATACCATCCTTGCTGAGGGTAGATCAGGCAACATCGGAGATGGTAAGATCATCGTCACACCAGTTGAACAATTCATCAGAATCAGAACGGGAGAGCGAGGAAACGACGCACTATAATTACTAAAATCCTAAAAGAAAAAATATGTTAGCATTTATACAAACAACTGCTGAGTTGTCTAAAGCCGTGGAGGCTGCACAGGCAAGTGCAGATATAGCTCAGTTTACGGTTAATAACCTGTGGATACTTGTTGCTGCCGCAATGGTATTCATCATGCACTTAGGATTCTCAGCTTTAGAAGCGGGATTCGTAAGAAAGAAAAACGTGGTCAACATCCTATTCAAGAATGCCATGATCATATGCATAGGTCTATTGACTTATTGCCTATGTGGCTTTAACCTAATGTATCCTGGTTTTGCTGAAGGAAGTTCAGGAATCTTTGCTTTTGCGGGATTTGGGTTAACGCCTCCTGAGAATGGTATGACAGCGGGATATGCGGATTATACGTATTGGTCAGATTTCATCTTCCAAGCGATGTTTGCTGCGACAGGAGCGACTATCGTTTCTGGAGCCGTGGCTGAGCGTATCAAGTTGATGCCATTCTTAATCTTCTCTACGATATTCGTGGCCATAAGTTATCCTATTACAGGTAGCTGGCAATGGGGAGGAGGCTGGTTAGCCGAGATGGGTTTCCATGATTTTGCAGGATCTACACTTGTTCATGCCGTAGGAGGATGGGCTGCTTTGGCAGGTATCATCTTACTCGGACCAAGATCTGGTAAGTATACGTCAAAAGGTATTAGACCTATCCAGGGACATAGTATTCCACTAGCTGCGATCGGAGTATTCTTACTTTGGTTCGGATGGTATGGATTTAACGGTGGATCTGTCCTTAATGCAGATGCTGCGGGAGTATCACTTGTATTTACTACGACATCATTGGCTGCTGCCGCAGGAGGTATTGGAGCATTTGTTTGTAGTTACATCATGACTAGGTCCCATGACTTGTCAATGGTGCTTAACGGATTCTTAGGTGGCCTGGTTGGTATTACTGCTGGAGCTGATGTGATGACTCCTACCGATGCGATAATTGTTGGTTTTATAGCGGGTATCATTATACCATTATCAGTTACTGCATTTGATAAGGCTAAGCTTGATGACCCAGTAGGTGCGACATCAGTACACTTAGTATGTGGTATCTGGGGTACACTCGCTGTGGGAATCTTTGGAGGAAAATCAATTGTCGCACAACTTACAGGAATCGCATCCATAGGTGTATTCACATTCGTTGTGGCATTTATCATATTCTTCATATTGAAGACAGTGATGGGACTTAGAGTATCAGAAGAAGAAGAGGAGAGAGGATTGGATATGGCTGAGCACTCTATGAGAGCGTACTCATAATTAATTGAATATAAAAAAAGCTCCTCAATCAGAAGTTGAGGAGCTTTTATAAGAAAGTTTATCAAAATAAAGTTTGAGTCATTCGACTCAGTTTTTTCATACGACTTACACAAAAGTAACATTTAAGTCTATTTCACAAAATTTCACTCCCATTATCTCGAGTGAAAACCATTCAAACAAGTTTATCAAAATTTAAAATTCATAAAATGAAAAGGATATTTATTGCATTTATAGTAGTCTTCATGGCAGTAGGACTATTCGCTCAGGAAACTACTGAGGAGATGGAAAAAGAAGAGATGTTTAAGGTTCCACCTATTAGCTTAACTGGGTCTGTTGACGCATACTTCAGAAGTAATAGTGAAGCTCCAGCAACGTCATTTGCTAACTTAAATGGTTTTGCATTAGGTATGGTTAATCTTGTTGCATCTCATGAAGGAAAGAAAGCAGGATTCGTAGGAGATTTGGTATTTGGACCAAGAGGGGCAGATGCAGTATTCCTTTCTACTGGAAGTGCTAACATCGTTAATCAGTTGTACGCATACCTTAATGTTTCAGACAACGTAACATTGACATTAGGAAACTTCAATACATTCTTAGGTTATGAAGTCATCTCACCTACTGGCAACTTTAATTACAGTACGTCATACATGTTCTCTTATGGCCCATTCAGTCATACAGGATTAAAAGCTGATTTCTCTTTAGGAGGAGGATTATCATTGATGTTAGGTGTGTTTAATAGCACGGATTTTACAGATTTCCAACCAGTAGCTGGTCAGTTCGGACTTGAGGAAGATGCTGACTATCACGGTGGTGCACAGATAGGATATGAGTTTGATAATGGTGGAGCATGGGTAAATGCTTTATTCACTGATGGATTCTTTCAGATAGATTTCACAGGTGGTATCGATGTAACAGATGCACTTTACTTAGGTCTTAATGCAACTACAGCACAGGACGCATTTTCTGGTGTAGCTGGATATGTGCAAGTGGCTGCTTCAGATGCTTTCAAGATTGGTGGTAGAATAGAGTTCTTCGATGATGAAGCAGGATTGACATATGGTGTTCCAGATGAGAGTATAGTAGCATTCACTCTTTCTGCTCAGTATACCGTGGATAATTTGACGATCATTCCAGAATTCAGAATAGACTCTACAGATAGTGATGTATTCGACAGCGGAACGTCTGGTTCTTTGAGCTCATTCTTAGTAGCGGCTGTTTACGGCTTCTAATC
>CAZDHV010000137.1:6583-8202 GCA_964505335.1 uncultured Saprospiraceae bacterium
CCCCTTGCTTTTTTAATTCAACAAGCTATTTATTTTCACCGATAGCTGACCATTTCGATTACCAATAATAGTATTGATTGTATTATTCCGTGCACATAAACTATCGTGCCTATTTGGTATTCAATGTTACCTAGGCCTTAATCATCTTAAACTTTTGCCCAAAGAGACCTTATAAAGTCTAGATCTTTTTTGATAGCATCAATGATTTGTGACTTTGCCATAGTTGGATTTTGTTTGCCTTTTTCGGCACCGCCTAAAAAATACTCGATATGCAAGGTCATAGGGACATTCATGTTGTGCTGTTTTAACAGCTTGAAGAATTTTTTAATGTCAACCATACCTTCTCCTAACGGTTGGTACTCTACTTTCCATTTGCCATCCTTCTTCTTCCATAAAAAGTCTTTTACAGCAACTGTGGAGATAAAGGGTTGAATTAATTCAAACTCAGTTGCCCAACTACGACCACTCTCAATGGTAGCATGTGTGATATCATATTGAAATCCTAAATTAGGCGATTGTACTTCTGTGGCAATTTGGTAAAAATCCCATATTGCTGCCCCTAATGAACTACCTGAATGGTTTTGGTAAGAGGCGTGCATACCAAGCTCTTCGCTCATCGTAGACAATTCTTTTAACTGATTTTTGCCAACCTCAAACTGTGGATACACATCTTGCTTGGCATCATACTTAATCCATGCAGGTCTATAGTAGTTAAACCCTAGGGATTTTGCAGTTTTTAAAACAGTTTGATCTGTTTGGCTATTAGCATCACTGACTCCTGAAGAAATCATCAGGGGAGTAAGACCATGTTGTTTCATTGAATCAACAAATACAGGAAGCTTAGTCACTACTTCTTCAGGGAATACATGCCCTTTCGGTCGTACCGTTAAGTCTAAACCGTCAAAGCCCATCTCTTTAGCAACAGCACAAGTTTCTTCTACTGATAAGAACTGCAATACTTTTGAGAACAGATGAACTTGTAAGTCCCCATCGTTGCTTTGTAATGGTAAGAATGCAGCTGTTTGTTCTACTTGAACAGCTTTGTTACTATATGCAGATAGAGGGAGTGCTAATGCTGTAGATGCAAGAGTGGAACATTTTAAAAATTTTCGACGTGGAATCTGATTCATTTTCATTTTTTAAAGATACAACCGAAGATACACTCTACGTCCTCTGTGGTTGATCACTAGTGTATTTGATCGTGCTATATAGTGATATTGTTGGAGTGCATAAAAAAGTTAGCATGACAGTTATGTTTAGGATACTTATGATCTACTATCTAAGAATAGGGCGAAAAAAAGGCGCATCTAACGGAATAGATGCGCCTGTTATAACTTGAAGTACGAGTTGCTCTTACAGTTTCACCACTTTTATATTTTCTTCCATTCTTAACACACCATTTTCTGAGCCAGAGACTCTGGCGATGTAAGTTCCATTAGCTAAGTCTGAAATATTACGAGAGATATTCAGATCGCCAGAGAAATTAGCTTCTCGATATAGAGTCTGAACTTTCCTGCCTTGAATGTCAAAGAGCGTAATCTCAAGATCAACTGACTCTTCTACAATCATGCTTATCGAGATTTCGTCACTTGTTGGATTAGGAAATACTTCAACTTCAA
>CAZDHV010000138.1:0-8192 GCA_964505335.1 uncultured Saprospiraceae bacterium
TATAACCATCTTGATAATTGAATCCACCGCCGTTGTATCTTGACGAAGCCACCCCGATATCATCATAGGAACTGGTGGCTACATTGAGCTCTTTTAAGGTTGATGTGATAACCTGATAGAGCGTGTTCGTACATTCATAAGCATCAGCGCAGTGTACATCACCATAACAGCTAGTATCACCGCAGTCTATCAGACCATCAGCGTCATCATCTAAGCCGTTATTACAAATCTCTTGGGCAGAAATGCTTGCCACAGAAAACAAACAAATAAGGTATATGTAGATGTTATTCAATTGCATTGATCGGGTTTTAAAAACAAGTATAGTCTGTGTCTTAGCTTAAAAAAGGGATTTTAGTCTGATGACCTTTTTGTGTCGGTGAATGGTTGAAACGGAGGGTTGAATGAAGTGGCTATTTCTAAGTTGAAAAAGCGCTAATTAATTAGGTCCAATCTGATCACCTTATCGGGCTAATTAGTATATTATTTCGATAATCGTATGAGTAGATTAAGCTATACCTCCGGCATCAGTGATGTGCCTTTGATAGGCATGACTATCGGAGACAAATTCGATGAAACGGTAGGGCGATATCCCAATCGAGAAGCCCTTATTGTGCGCCATCAGAACATCAGATGGACCTATAGCGAGCTTAGAGATCAAGTAGATCGATGTGCCAAAGCACTAATTGCCAGTGGCTGTAACAAGGGAGATAGAGTTGGGATATGGTCACCTAATCGATCAGAGTGGACTATACTTCAATTCGCAACTGCCAAAGTGGGCGTGATCTTAGTCAACATCAATCCATCATATCGCCTTCATGAGTTAAAATATGCATTGACTCAATCAGGATGCAAGATGTTGGTATTAGCAGATCAATTCAAAACATCTAATTACTCACAGATGATTCTGGAGTTGGCTCCAGAATTAAGGAGTAGTGCATTTGGAAATCTCAACACCAAGGAATTTCCAAATCTTAAGAGCGCCGTTGTACTATCTGATACTCCTGATCGAGGATTACGTGGATGGCGTGACTTTCTGAGTGGTGCAGAGCAGATTTCGACAGAAGCACTGTCGGAGCGCCAATCAAACTTAGCATTTGATGAGGCAATAAACATCCAATACACCAGCGGCACCACTGGATACCCGAAAGGCGCTACGCTGAGTCATCACAACATACTGAACAATGGATATTTCGTAGCGAGGACAATGAACTTTAGTGAACAGGACAGCTTGATCATACCAGTTCCATTATATCATTGTTTCGGGATGGTGATGGGCAATCTGGGCTGTATTACACATGGAGCGAAAATGATCTACCCAAGTGAAGGATTCGAACCGTTAGAGGTCCTACAAGCTATAGAGGAAGAGAAGGCCACTGCCGTTTATGGTGTTCCAACTATGTTTATTGCCCAGCTCGAACATCCCGAATTTGATCAATTCGATTTGTCCTCATTACGCACTGGGATCATGGCAGGTTCTCCATGCCCAATCGAAGTGATGAAAAAGGTCAAATCCCTCATGAACATGTCCGAAGTTCAGATCGCCTATGGAATGACTGAAACCAGTCCTGTGAGCACTCAAACGAAAATCGGTACATCTCTCGAAAAACAAGTTAGCACTGTCGGACAAGTACACCCTCATATCGAGGTCAAAATCATCGATCCAGAAACAGGCTTTGTTCAAGCCATAAACACTCCAGGAGAATTGTGTACCCGAGGATATAGCATCATGTTAGGGTATTGGAATGATAAAGAGAGAACAGCCGAATCCATCGACCCAGCACGTTGGATGCATACAGGGGATCTGGCAGTCATGGACGATGAGGGTTACATCAATATTGTAGGTCGCATTAAGGATATGATCATCAGAGGTGGAGAGAATATCTATCCAAGAGAAATCGAGGAGTTCCTATATCAGCATCCTAAAGTCAGTGATGTACAAGTCATAGGTATCCCCTCTCAGAAGTATGGAGAAGAGGTTATGGCATGGATAAAACCAAAGCCTGGTGAAAGCATTACTGAAGAGGAAATCAAGGCATTTTGCGATGGACAAATAACACATTTCAAAATCCCTAAATTCTACAAGTTTGTTGATGAATTTCCAATGACTGTCACTGGTAAAATCAAAAAGGTCGAGATGCGAAAAATAAGCACAGCCGAACTCAATCAAGTATAACTTAGAGCTAGCTATTTATTAACCTGTATAAGTAAATGCCAAATATGAGATTATCACTACTCCTGATATGTTTAATTCTTTCGTCATGTATTACAACTACTGATGTATCGGATAACAGTCCAACAGCCGAAGAAAAAGAAATAGCTAAAGGATTAATTCAAGGTGCCTTTGATGACCTCTGGGGTGGCGTCGACTCCACTAAGATCTTAACCTACCATACAGAAGATTTTATCATTCTTGAACATGGTGAAGTTTGGGATAATGACCGCATCAAGCAATTCATGCGCGGTCAGCTGTCCAATGACAATAGAGCCAAACGTCTGAATTACATGGACTATATTTCTATTGAAAAATATGGCCCTTCGATCCAGATAGCATATCATAATCGAGCAGAATTCTATCAGCAAGACAGTCTTGTCGGTGAAGGGAGCTGGTTAGAAAGTGCTCTTGCCGTAAAAACAGAAGAAGGTTGGCGACTGAAAATGATGCACTCCACTAGGAACATGAAATAGAATTACTCAAAAGAATACAAGGTCATGACTATACAAACAAAATACCGTACGTGTAACCTCTGTGAAGCGCTGTGCGGTCTTGAAATTGAAACTCAAGACAATCAAGTCGTATCTATAAGAGGCGATAAAAAAGATGTGTTTAGCAAGGGTCATATCTGCCCTAAAGCAGTGGCTTTAAAGGACTTACACGAAGATCCTAATCGCTTGAAATATCCCATGGAACGCAAGGGTGATTCATGGACTCGTATTAGTTGGGAAGATGCGTTTGCGAAGGCAGCAGCAGGATTGTATGCTATACAAAAGAAGCATGGACCCAATGCTCTCGGCATCTACCAAGGTAATCCTAGTGCACATAACATAGGTACGATACTGTTCTCACCTCAATTTGTCAGACTGATCAAGACCAAGAATAGATATTCTGCTACCTCAGTGGATCAGTTAGCACATCATATGGCTGGCGAGTTTATGCTGGGACATATGAACTTGATCCCGGTGCCAGATATCAATAGGACTTCATATTGGTTGATCTTAGGAGGAAATCCTCTGGTGTCTAATGGTAGCCTGATGACTGCACCAGATGTAAGTGGCAAATTAAAAGCAATTCAAAAGAGAGGCGGTAAAGTTGTAGTGGTGGATCCCAGAAAAACGGAAACGGCCAACAAGGCTGATCAGCACCTGTTTGTCAAACCAGCAACAGATATCTGGTTGTTGCTGGCGATGATTAATCTAATCATCCGAAAGGATAAGATGAAGTTGGATCGAGTCCAACAGTTCATCGAGCTTGAGAAGATAGAAGACATCAAAGAGGCAGTGCGGGATATCACACCCGAAGTAGCTTCTGTCATCACCGGTATACCAGCAGAATCGATCGAAACCCTTGTAGATGAATTTACAGCAGCAGAGAGTGCAGTATGCTATGGCAGACTGGGCGTATCCGCCACAGAACATGGTGCACTGAGCCACTGGGCCATCAATGTGATCAATGTATTGACAGGCAATTTTGATTCTCCGGGAGGAGCGATGTTAAGTTCTCCCGCAATCAATCTTGCCCAACGAAAGAATAAAAACAAAAGATTAGGACGATGGCATAGCAGAGTGCGCAAGCTCCCAGAATATGGTGGAGAATTACCTTCGTCGACGATAGCAGAGGACATACTCACACCAGGAGAAGGTCAGATTAAAGGATTCATTACGTCTTGTGGCAATCCCGTATTATCTGTACCAAATGGTCGTAAGATTGAAGAAGCTTTTAGCTCATTGGACTTTATGGTGAGCGTAGATATCTTCATTAATGAGACGACTAAACACGCTAACATTATTTTGCCTCCTGCCACAGGTTTAGAGACTCCACATTACGGCGCTCCATTCCATAACCTCGCTGTGCATAATACTGCGAAGTACAGCCCTGCAGCCGTAGAGAAAGAAGAAGGAACTAAATACGATTGGGAGATTTTTAACGGGTTGGTCACAGCGTATAATGCCTTATTAGATGAGCCTAAGGAAATACAACAATTCACCTTGGAGCAGACACTTGGGTTTGCGCTGATGTCATCATCACAAGGGATCACTTTACAAGATCTTAAAGATCACCCTCATGGTATTGATCTGGGCCCATTAGTCCCGAAGTTACCCGAAGGGGTTCTCTTAGAATCAAAACGTATGGATATCCTTCCAGACATCTACCATCAGGCAGTCAAAAAACTGATACAGACAACAGAACAAAAAGCGAAAGACAATAGGCTCTTATTAATAGGGCGTCGTCACTTAAGAAGTAATAATAGTTGGTTGCACAACTCCTATCGCATGGTAAAAGGAAGGGATCGATGCACTGCATTGATCCATCCAGATGATGCCGCTAAACAGGACATCATAGATGGCGAGATTATTGAAGTCCGCTCAAGAATAGGAGCCATTCAGATCAAAGCAGAGCTTACCGATGAAATGATGCCTGGTGCTATTAGCATTCCTCATGGATGGGGCCACCATAGAGATGGTATACAATTGGACATTGCTGCCGCACATGCCGGTGTAAGTATCAATGATATCATCGATGACGAGCTCGTTGATGAACTCTGTGGCGTGTCCGTAATTAATGCGACACCTGTGACGATTGAGAGGGCGTCGGTTTAAAGGAGTAATATCATGACTCTTCAGGAAGTGAATCAGCTAACTATTGATGCTTACGAGCAATTGGCTTCTAAATATCATGAAAGCTTCAAGGATGAAATGACTCATAAAGAGTACGACAAGAAAATCCTTGATCAATTCTCTGAGATGCTTCACCCCTCAAGTAAGATATGTGATGCTGGATGTGGTCCCTCGGGTCACATTGGTAAATATCTCCAGGAGAAAGGCTTCGATCTTACAGGTATTGACTTGTCACCAAAGTGCATCGAGTTAGCAACCCAATACGAAAAGGACATTAAATTTCACTGCATGGACATGATGGATATGCAATTCGAGTCCTCGAGCTTTGATGGAATAATTTCATTTTACTCAATTATTCACACACCTAAAATTGATGTTCCTAAAATTTTTCAAGAATACAATAGAGTTTTAAAGCCTGATGGCCTCATACTCATAGTCGTTAAAAAAGGCACTGCTGAAGGCATAATCAGCGGGGAATGGTATGAAGGAAATCAGATCTACTTCACAAACTTTCTGGAGAATGAGATTTCGGATTATCTGACTGAAAGTGGATTTCAAATCATAAGCTCAGAGACCAGAAATCCATATAACAGCGAAATCACTGTTGATCGCATCTATACCATCGCTAAGAAGTATCGTTAAACATTTATATCACCTAACGGAGCAAAAAGATAAATTTTCTTACTTTGCAACAATGTTGCAATAAAGTAATATTTGTCATGATTGGTCAAACTGATACTCTACTTACAAAACCATCCATTGGTGCGAATTGGTCCATTGGGACCGATACTTCAATCCTGCATAACATCCATAATAAGGAAACGAACATAACAATCTACAATAGGGATATCAGTGACTTACAACAAGAGATCTTGCAAGTTCAAGAGCAAAATACTG
Organism: uncultured Saprospiraceae bacterium; assembly: GCA_964505335.1. Taxonomy (GTDB): domain Bacteria; phylum Bacteroidota; class Bacteroidia; order Chitinophagales; family Saprospiraceae; genus GYS-P2D. The sequence goes on from CAZDHV010000138.1 coordinate 5,731, forward strand.
AACTTAAAATCAGTGGTTCTCTCGAACAGATCGTAAAGGAATTAGATCGACATCTGGACCCGAGTATTAACCCTCTTCTCTCCAAGGACATACGGAATCTGCTCAATCACTATCGAGAGCTTACAGGGTCAGATCAATTTCGACTCTTGTTGGCTACGATTAACACCAACATGTGTAAGAAATTTCATACCGATATCATTACGCTCAGACTGCTATGTACGTATAATGGGCCCGGCACATTGTGGGTTGCAGATGATAACAACGCAAAAGACAATGGCAGTTCTTCAGGTAACCTAGCTATAGAAGAAGATCGTATTCATCAAGTAAAGACCGGTTCCGTAGCACTATTAAAAGGGGCCATATATCCTGATGACGATTCGACGGCTATTGTTCATCGTAGTCCGACCATTGAAGAAACTGGTGAACGAAGACTATTACTCAGGATAGATACCAACGAGCTCTCCAATTTTTGGAATTAACGACTACTTCATTACTCAACATCTCTCTTGTAAACCTTATATAAATGACCCAAAGTAAACTTCCTGTTACTGTATTATCCGGATTCTTAGGAGCTGGGAAAACCACTTTACTCAACCATGTTCTGCATAATAAAGAGGGGCTTAAAGTTGCGGTAATCGTAAATGATATGAGTGAAGTCAACGTCGATGCCGAACTCGTGAAGAGCGAGAACGTACTCTCTCGGACCGAAGAGAAATTGGTAGAGATGAGTAATGGATGTATCTGTTGTACACTCCGTGAAGATCTGATGATCGAAGTTGAACGTCTCGCAAAAGAGAATAGGTTTGACTACTTGCTTATCGAAAGTACTGGCATCAGTGAGCCAGTTCCAGTGGCTCAGACCTTCTCATTCATTGATGAAGAAAATGGCATAGACCTATCTAAGTTCAGTTATGTAGACACGATGGTCACCGTGGTGGATGCGTTCAACTTCTTCAAAGATTTTGGGAGTCCAGAGACGCTGATAGATCGAGAGCTGACTGATATCGATGGAGACTTCCGTACCATAGTAAACCTGCTGACGGATCAAGTTGAGTTTGCGAATGTCATCGTCTTGAATAAGACTGACCTCGTCTCCAAAGATCACCTCGGCATACTTAAATCTACCATTCATAAATTAAACCCTTCTGCTCGAATCATTGAGTCGAGTTACAGTAAGGTCAGTCCTAAAGAAATACTAAACACTGGACTGTTCGATTTTGAAGAAGCAGAACAAAGTGCAGGTTGGATTGAGGAACTTAACAAAGAAGAACATACACCCGAAACTGAAGAATACGGTATTAGCTCATTCGTATACCGTACCAAAAAACCATTTGACGCCGTGAGATTCTGGGATTATGTGCAGCATAAGTTCCCACACAATGTGATCAGAAGCAAGGGCATGTTTTGGATCACATCCCGACCTGAACAAGCACTTATCTGGGGTCAGGCAGGTGGTTCATTGAGAGCAGATAGCGCAGGAGTTTGGTGGTGTAGCATGCCTTATCAAAAACGCATTCAATACTACTCATTTGTCGAGAATAAAGAAATGATCGAATCTGATTGGGATGCAACTTTTGGTGATAGGAAGAGTGAAATAGTATTCATCGGCCAAGACATGGATGAGGCAGCAATTAGGCAGGAGTTAGATGATTGCCTCGCCACGGCAGAAGAACTCTCCACTCAAAAGTGGGAGAAAGGATATGAGGATGAATGGCCTGTACAACGAGCCTACGCATTGGACTAGAGAAATTTCAAATCTCTATAGTGCCCAAAAGGCATTGGTCTTGATATTCAATCTCTCTGTCGATTATCCGTAACTCAGCACTAAGAATGGAATATCTTCAGAAGCAAATCAGAATATAATGCATAAGATTTCTGTTGGCTTACTATTCCTTATTGCGACACTACCCTGCTTAGCCCAGACCAATGATTCAATAGCTGATGCATTAACTCGGGACTTAGATGTATTAGCTTCTGAAAATCTCATGGTTGGATACTCTGTAGCATTGTATAATCAAGAAGGTACTCTATATGAGCGAGGATTTGGTTATGCTGACAAATCGACTCAGAAAAGCTACACAGAACATACAGTCCAAAACATTGCCTCCATATCTAAAACTGTCAGTGGCATCGCACTGCTCAAGGCACAGGAACTTGGCAAGCTGGACTTGGATGATCCCATCAACAAATACCTTCCTTTCACTGTAGTCAACCCCCATTATCCCGATGTCCCGATTACGATCAGGCAGATCGCCTCACACACATCGAGCATCCAGGATAGAGGCTGGTGGTATAGCTTCAATTGCTATGTGATGAAAGACAAAAAGCAAGCTGGAGAGAAGAAGAAAATATACTTCAGCAAGCCAGATAAAATGCTATCCCTTGCCGAATTATACCACAACTATCTTAATGAAAATGGTAAGAGCTACAAGAAGAAAAATTTTCTCAAGTATAAGCCCGGT
>CAZDHV010000139.1:0-8171 GCA_964505335.1 uncultured Saprospiraceae bacterium
TCGGCGTACGGGTAGATTTAGATGGTATGATCGGACCCTATTAGACGTGGTCATAAGAGAAAAGAAAAGTGCTAAAAATATCTTCTCCTTAATGTTTCAACATAACACTCCACAAGAGATATTTAAGTTTTTGAGTGAGCGTACTTCGTTATGGGAGGAGGTTAGGATCTTCTGGACACTCCCATTTTGGCCCTTCTTAAGTTCGTTTTGGCATGGTAATGTCTTAAATAAAACAAAAAAGTAGTCATTTCGAATCTTTTGGACCCTATTGATGCGTTTAATCGTTATCAGCTATGGGTACAGAATTGTGAACGGCTGACCTACAAAACAAATGACATGAATATATATCGCATATTAGTATTAGCACTTTTGATTATTACGACACAGCTCGTGACAGCTCAAGAACATCAAGTAAGTCAAGAGCATACTACTCCTCAAGAAGTCGCGACAGATATGGCTAAGGAAAAAGATGCGGTATCTCATACAGATATCAATTGGTATACTTGGGAGGAAGCACAAGAAATGTCAGCCACCAACCCTAAGAAAGTCTTTGTTGACCTATATACTAACTGGTGTGGTTGGTGTAAGAGAATGGATAAGACCACATTCAAAGATCCAGAGGTAATAAAATATCTAAATGAAAACTTCTACCCAGTAAAGTTCAATGCTGAACAAAAAGAGACCGTGATATTTAATGAGAGAGAGTTTCCCTACTACGTCGAGGAAGGCAAGACTAAAGGAATACATCTCTTAGCATATGCTTTATTAGACGGGAATATGGGATTTCCTGCGTTCGTGACACTTGACGAATCTTTTGCTCGTATTATGATTTCTCCAGGTTACAAACAAGGGGAGCAACTGATGCAAGAATTAACCTTTGCAAATGATGAAAAGTATAAGGAAATGTCTTGGGAGGATTATCAAAAAGGAGAATAAAGTTCTTTTATTCTAAATTTCTGTTGAGCTTTAGACCTTTATGAAAGGATGAGAAGAAAATCGGCGAGAGGTCCTATAGCTCATTGAAACCCTTTCTTTCAGTACTGAACTATAGTTATAAGACCTCGAACCGATATCATAAAAGAAAAAATTGCTTCTTATCTGCAATATTTAATAAAAATAACGTGATAAAGGTTTCATACGAAGTCACTTTAGTTTTCAAATGCCACTTCAAAGTTCTCATTGATTCTCACGAGTGCCTAACATTCTAAATTTTGACTGTTATCGGCTAATTTTTATACGATTCGAAAGGGTTAATGCCTCAAAAGGGTCATTTTTTCTCTGAAGTGAAAAATGTGAATTGTTATATCCAAATAAACTCTATCCGTTTTATTCAGATGCCAAGAACTTAAGAGAAACACTATTGACGCAGTGTCTCGTATTCTTACTAGTGAATCTTTCGCCGATGAATACATGCCCCAAATGACCACCACACCTGTTGCATACTATTTCTGTTCTTCTCCCATCAGCATCAGGGATCCTTTTCACCGCCCCTTCGATCTCATCATCAAAGCTGGGCCATCCGCATCCTGACGAAAATTTATCGTCAGATCGATAAAGAGGAGCATCACACTGGCGACAGACATAGGTACCTGATGCCTTATGGTTATTGTAAGCTCCAGTGAATGGCATCTCCGTGCCCTTATGGACAATGACTCTTTGTTCCTCTGTTGTGAGTGTATTAAGCTTGATGTGATCTGACATGATGAATAACATTAGTTCACCATTCTAACAGAAGACGGGATGGACAAGTTTATCTGAGCAAAGGTGGAAGTGAAAGACTAGCTATCTAGTCCCATATCCTTAGCCCTCTTTTGCCACATGTCACGTGCATACTTCTGGAGGTCTGCTACATCATCTGTTTCATCCATAATCTCGAGACCGAGGATGGTTTCAAATAGATCTTCCATAGTTACCAGTCCTAATACTGCACCAAACTCATCTACTACAATACATAAATGCGTCTTGTTGCGCATCATCTGATTTTGCAAAGTTGAGAGATTCTCATCTTGATTGATGACACTCGGTTTACGGATCAGGCTGCTGATCGGGTCATTCCCTTTATTCTTAAGTAATCCTTCTAACACATCATCTTTTAGGAGAATACCTTCTATGTTCTCTCTCTTCTCCCCAAATACAGGGATGCGAGAATATTTGAATGGCTGGTTGTTATCATAGAACTCTTGTAGAGTGATATTTACATCAGAAGACTTCATAACAGATCGTGGTGTCATGATATCCTTTACCTGTAGCGTATCCAATTTCAGGAGATTTTTGATCGTACTGCTTTCTGTGGCCTTAAGAACACCACTATCCTCTCCTACCTGTGCCATTGCGCTGAAGTCAGCTCTGCTAAACACACTCTTATCCTTTTCATTTTTCAGATTCTTGGTGATGAGCTGGCTAACCCATACCAATGGCATCAGTATTAACAAAAGGAACTTAAGGCTCTTAACCGTGAATGGCGTGAGAGACTTCCAGTAATTAGCCCCTAAGGTTTTTGGGATGATCTCGGATAAGATCAAGATCGCCAAGGTCATAAAGACTGCTATAATGGTCTCTGCCGAAATGGAAAAACCTCCAAACAATTCCATTTTATTCTCTCCAAATAAATTACCTGCTGTCGCCCCAACACCAATGGCACCAACCGTATGAGCAATAGTATTTAACGTCAGTATCGCAGAGAGAGGACGATCAATGTCATCCTTGAATTCTTTTAGATCCGTTCCAACAGACGAACCTTCTTGAATTTTACCAGAAATATATGATGGCGTAATACTTAGCAGGACAGCCTCCCATATAGAACATAAAAAACTAAAGGCTATGGAAAGCAAAAAGAATAATATCAATAGAGTCATGGAATATATGCTTGGACTGTTGAGGGCAAAGCTACGGTTTAAGACGCACTATACCGGTTAAATCTATTATCAACTTATTATATATGTTAGATTTGACGCAGGCATATTACATAAGTATCAATAGTCCAACGATGAAAGATCCGCAGTATCACTATCCAACTGAACCGAAGTCTGAATTTTACATAGATGAGGGATGTCATATTATAGAAATACTTAATGACAACAATCATCCTGATATATCGATAAGTCAGGCGAGAGTGGAGCCTGGCAAGACTACAGAGGTTCACTACCTAGATCAGACCGTGGAGATGTATTACATCTTAAGCGGAAACGGCACTGCATATATTGCTGATCAGGAGATCGCAGTAAAACCAGGTGATCTCATCTATATCCCTGCTGGGGTCAATCAACACATCACCAACGATACCGATAATGATCTTGTGTTCCTATGTATCTGCACACCACGATGGCAAGAGCATATTTATAAAACTCCGTAGGCCAGCTGTTTGCTAATCGCTCGATACTCATTAATTTCACCTCCATGAAAACTACCTTACTGATATTGACTTCGATCATTTTATTTGGCTGCAACTTTAACAAAAAGGATGATTGCAGTGATTATAGGCAACTTAGTGGACAATACAAACATGTCGCGAATGAAGGTGTAGTCACCTGGAATGGAGACCTAGTGGGAAGTGTTAATTTTTCAGGGGTGGATTACAATGATATGACCTGCACCTATGAGATCACAGACTGTAAAACAGGAGAAATAATCATGAACTGTAATGGCGCTAACTTCAATACGGCGATAGAAGTTAATGAAGACAATTCTATTAAGCTCAATTCTAACCTATATAATAAGTTATAGCTCTTCGAGGTTTTCGAGGTGAGTGTTTGCTTGAGACAATATTTCGTCCTGATTCTTCATCTCATCCCATACCCTATACATCATAGTCATCCTGGGGTTCGATCCTAACTTAGGACGATGGCGATCTAAGAAATACCAGTATAGACTATTAAACGGACAAGCATTATCACCAATCTTCTCCTTGACGTTATACTTACATGAACGGCAGTAATTACCCATCTTATTAATGTAAGATCCGGATGAGACGTAAGGCTTAGTTGCGACGACACCTCCGTCTGCATACTGACTCATCCCGCGAGTATTTGTAATCTCAACCCACTCAAAGGCATCAATATAGATTCCTAAATACCACTGATCAACTTCATCAGGATTTATACCTGCGAGCAGTGCAAAATTCCCAGTAACCATCAGTCGCTGTATATGATGGGCGTAGCCGTAATCCAAGGACTGATTTATAGCATGCTTTAGGCAATTCATCTGAGTTTTACCAGTCCAATACCATTGTGGGAGTGATTTCTTGTGATTGAAATGATTCAGGAGATTGTACTTCGGCATATGCATCCAGTATATTCCTCTCATGTACTCACGCCACCCTAATATCTGTCTTATGAATCCCTCAACTTGGCTGATATCAATCTTATTGATATGCTGTAACCAATAATCTTCCACCCTACTCACCACTTCACGAGGGCTAATCAACTTGATATTCAAGGCAAATGAAAGCCTACAGTGATATAAACTCCAATAGTCAGTAGTCATCGCATCTTGATAGTCACCAAATAAAGGTAGCAGGTGCTCTAAAAAGAAATTTAGTAGAATCAATGATTCATTTCTATCAGTTGGCCAGATAAATCTGCTAGCCTCTACGGTACCGATATAGTTGAGCTCGGCATCATTAATTTCATTGTAGATAGTAGTCAAATCTTTCTCAAATGACAGAGGGTCAGGAGGTTCAAGATCTTTTGGGAGTTTCTTGCGATTACTGTGGTCATAATTCCACTTACCAGAGACTGGTTGATTGCCGTCCATCAGTACAGCGTGCTTGCGTCTCATAGATCTATAGAAGGTCTCCATAAGGAGCGACTTTTTACCCTTAAATAGCTCTTCAAGTTCTGTTCTGGAAGTGTAGAAATGTTCGGTTGTAACTGATGTTACCTTTTCAAACACATCTGCCAATCCCTGTTGAAGCAATTGATCTAATCTATATTCATCGGGCTCTTGGTAGCAGACCTGATCAACTCCATACTGTTGAGAGAGTAAATTCAAGTTGTCACAGAAAGAATGTAGATTATCACGATCGGTTATCTTGAAATATTTTACTCGATGCCCTTTGCTCTGCAAGGTATCGGCAAAGGATCTCATCGCTGCGAAAATGCCAAGTATTTTCTGGATATGATGAGTAGCATATTCGCTTTCTGGTCTGATTTCCATCAGAACATACAGGATTTCATGATCTATATGATCAAACCAACCGTGATGGACATTGAGTTGATCTCCAAGTATGAGTCTAAATTGCTTCATACTGGTTTTACTTCACTCATTAATTTATTGCGACGACAGCGCTGACTACAATACTTGACATTATCCCAATTATTAGCCCATTTCTTCCTCCATTCAAATGGCCTCTTACAAACCATACAAATTTTCGTAGGGAGCAGCCCTTTCTTCATAACAGGAACTATACTATACTGGCTTGGGAAATTGCCCAACTCTGGCATAAGGGTACTTAGCAATCTTTGCGGCTTTGTAATAAGTGTTGAGACCAGAAATGGCGGCTACAGCCCCGCTATCTAAATTTAGAGCATGATCGTCGTCGATGATGCTATTATCAACATGGAGCTGTTGAACAGAGCCTATGACCATAATTGTTCCATTAGCCTTGATAGGAATGACCTCTTCGAGCTTCATTCCTATTTGTACCGGACTTCCCTGTACATAGGGCACATTAAACTCTTGATGATACTCCTCCTTAAATCCGCAAGCATTAAACTCTGATTGCTCTCTTTCAAATTTAGCCGAAGTATAATGTGCCTCTGCGGTCATGTCCGACGATACATGATTGATAGTATATTGGCCCATGGTCCTAATATTATCATAGCTATGACGATCCACAGTTGTAGGTCTCATGATAAATGCCAACATAGCAGGGTTGGATCCGAGATGTACCACAGAACTAAATATGGCCAGGTTAGTCCTCCCTTCATCATCAATCGTGCCGATGAGATTTGCAGGTTTGTAGCCAGATATGGAGTTAATAAGATTCAGACGAGGGATCTTGTCCATCGCTTGTATGTCCGATAGACGGTATGAGGTATATTTCATGTAGTGCTTAATCAGTTGTTAGAGCATCCATTTTTATCATGATTGCATCTGCCTCAGCATATTTAGCATCGCTTGCTGTGCGATCTGTCTTCGACAGATTAAAGGCATCCTTCATTAGCTTTTCATATTGTTCTCTCAGCTTTTCCGCTTCTGATTTCTTTTTAAATAATCCGAACATAGTTATAAGGTTTTTTAGTTTCTGACTATAGACATACCAGCATCAATACCAATGATCTGTCCAGTTATAGATTTTGCATGATCACTTATTAGATAAGACGCCATCGAAGCCACTTCATCAACATCCAATATTCTTTTTAATGGGTGTCGTTCCTTCATTTTATCTCGCATTTTATCATTTCTCAGGAAGCCTGCCGCCAATGGCGTATCTGTTATAGTTGGGGCGATAGCATTGACACGTATTGTTGGTGCAAATTCTGCAGCAAGCGTTCTAACCATTCCTTCTACAGCGCCTTTAGCCGCCGCTACAGATACATGAAATGGCATTCCTTGAGCGACAGCTACGGAACTAAACATTACTATAGATGGGTTAGCACCTTTCTTAAGCACCCTATGATATTGTCTAATCACTCTATATCCACCAATAACATTAATCTCAAAATCTTCTCTCAAGGTATTTTCCTTAAGGCTGCTTATGGGCTTTAACTGAATAGATCCTGGACAATATATAATCGCATCAAGTGAATCAAGCTCTGGTAAGTTTTCTGTACATACGTCAAGCAAATATTCATTAAAATTAGGCGCTTTAATTTCTGACGAAGTCCGACTTAGACTGATGACTTGATGATGCTCAAGTTGCTGCCTCACCAGGGCGTGGCCTATACCGTGACTGCCACCTACAACTAAGACTGTCTTCATTACCTCTTAGAAATTTTGTTGTTGCTTATTCTTTTTTGCCTTGAACATTTGAATCTACCCGAGTCAAAGTTTCTCTTTTTAGCGTGTTTCGTTGCTCGATTCTGCACTCGTTCTCGCCACATTCTGAATGATGATGGCTTCATCTCTCGTCGCATTAGGTCAATCACCTGCTTTTCACTAAGTCCAAATTGAAAGTTAATACTGTCGAATGTTGTTCGATCTTCCCACGCCATTTCTATTACTCTATCTATTTCTTGATCTGACATTGCCTTTAGGTGATTTTGTAACAACCTTGCTGCTCTCATTAGTGTGCTTTCTCACTATACGCTCCGCTTCTTTCTGTACATCGGGTCTTTTTCTAAATTCGCTCAATGTCTGACGAGCGTATCGACTTGCTTGCTCTATGTCCACGATCTTTTCAGGATAATCTTGACCATACTGAAACCCATATATCTTTTGTTCCATCGTCGTCATTTTCCAAGGTTCATGACAATAGGGAACAGGTAAGTTCTTCAATTCTGGAATCCAATCCTTAATAAACAAGCCTTCAGGGTCGTGATCATAGGATTGCTTGACGGGGTTATAAACCCGCATGGTATTAGTACCAGATTCTGCGGCTTGCATCTGTATCTGAGCATAGTGAATACCTGGCTCAAAATCCAAAAACTGTCCGGCCAAATGCGGTGCAGCGTCCTGCCATGGTTGCCATAGATGATGTGTGAAGAATGATACGAGCATGGCACGCATTCTGAAATTTAAATATCCAGTCTGAATAAGACATCTCATACATGCATCTACCAATGGATATCCTGTATGTCCTGTCTTCCATGCACGCTGGTAGGCTTCATTGACTGGCTTATCCAATTTTTCAAATGCCCGGTTAACAGATCTAAATTCCATATCGTGCTCCATTTCAAACTTTTGAATGAAGTGGCAATGCCATTGGAGTCTTGCTGACATGGATTTAATATCAGCCGTTGCAAAACCTCTATCAATCGCATCTTGCGCAGCTTGATAGACTTGTCTTATGGATAAATTCCCCCATGCGATATAAGGAGAAAGCCTGCTACAATGTCTTCGACTTGATAAGGGTTTAGATATGTTATTCTGATATCCTCGTACTCTAGTCTCAAAAAAGCTTTGCATTGTCTGATGGGCTTCATGCTCTCCACCTCGCTGAAATCGCTCATTATTACCTACTCGCCAGTAGTGTTCAAAACATATTCTGAGCGAATTTATCTCCTCAAGTG
>CAZDHV010000140.1:0-8168 GCA_964505335.1 uncultured Saprospiraceae bacterium
AATTCTATTACACACAATCTAACTAAATGGCAGTTTTAGAAAGAGTAAGAAAATCATCAGCAGGGAAGCGTTATAATCGTAAAGAGTTAATTCGCGACTTGAAGTTGGCATTTGAAAGTAGATTGATCAGTAAGAAAATCCGGAGCGAGGTACTGACGGGAAAGGCTAAATTCGGTATTGAGAGTGCTGGTAAAGAACTTTGGCAGTTAGTATTGGCGAAGTATTTTCAAGAAGGAGATTACTATTCTGGCTACTATAGAGATCAGACTTTTATGATGGCTAAAGACATGGCGTCACCATCAACTATCCTGTTTAATTTGTATGCCGATGTTGATCAAGACCCTTATACTTCAGGTCGGCTGATGAATGGTCACTTTGCGTCGTCCTTCGTCGATCAATCCGGTGGCAAACTCAATCTCACAGAACGATACAATGTCCCGGCGGCGTTGTCGCCGTTGGCAGGTCATCTGCCGAAGGCTTTGGGCTTGGCGCTTAGCTCCAAGCTTTATAGGCAAAGAGGGGTTGTAAATAACTACTCTGCTGCTGGAAGAGAAGTAGTAGTTACCGTAATAGGTGATGGGACAGCGGCTGAGGGTATCTTCTATGAGACTTTCAATGCAGCCTGTGTCGAGCAGGTTCCCATGGTATTTGTTGTCCAAGACGATGGATATGGAATTTCGGTGCCTACAGAAGAAGGGACTGCTAAGGGTTCTATTTCGGAGGTATTAGCAGGCTTCCAAAGAACGAATAAAAGCGAGAGAGCTTGTGAAATCTTCAAGGTCAGAGGATGGAATTACGAAGAATTGAATAACACCTTTAGAAATGCCATGGATTTATGCCGAAATGAAAGTGTTCCGGTATTGATTCATGTACATGAGTTGACACAACTCAACGGGCACTCAACTTCTGGTAGTCACGAGAGATACAAGTCTGCTGAGCGCCTTGAGTGGGAGAGAGAAATGGATTGTTTGCTCCAGTATGAGCATTTTCTAATAACTAACGATGTGATCACTGAAGCTGAGATCGCAGATTTAAAAATCACTTGGGCTAAAGAATTTAAAAACATAGCTAAAAGTACTTGGCTAGAGTATCAACGCCCATTTAATGAAGCGAAGGCAGAGCTGATTTCCTTAATAGATCAACTAGATCAAAGCGTAGCATCAGTAGAGATAGCACAGGCGCGACTTAGTAATATGCAGCATGGCGTACTCGCCAAATTATTGGATTTGTCTGCAGCGATCATTATGCAATACCCACATAATCAAGAGTTCGAACAGCTCTTAGCCCTTAAGACATGGTATAAAGACCAGAAACACTATTTGGACCAGACTTATGGCACTAATCTACAAGCCTCATCTGAGCATTCGCCAACGTCTGTCGAGGTGATTCCCGCATCGTATTCAGCTGATGCTCCATTAGTCAATGGCTATCAGGTTCTAAATGCGTTTTTTGATCAGCTTTTAGATAACAATGATTCTGTGGTCGCCTTTGGTGAGGACGTCGGAAAAATCGGTGGTGTCAATCAATGCTTCGCTGGACTTCAAGCTAAGTATGGTGATGATCGTGTTTGGGATACAGGAATTAGAGAGTGGACAATTGTCGGAGAAGGAATCGGTTTATCGATGCGTGGATTTAGACCAATCGCCGAGATACAATATTTGGATTATTTGGTTTATGCGTTACCTGCGCTCACCGATGAATTGGCTACGCTGAGGTGGAGAACTAACAATAGACAGGCAGCACCAGCAATCATTAGGACACGTGGTCACAGATTAGAAGGTATCTGGCACAGTGGTTCGCAGATGGGTATGTTATTAGGAAGCTTACGAGGTATACATCTATTGACGCCACGGAATATGACTCAGGCTGCTGGCATGTACAATACACTGATGCAGGGTGATGATCCTGCTGTAGTAATTGAGTGCCTTAATGGATATCGCAAGAAGGAACTCATGCCTGACAATTTGGACACTTTCACAGTGCCATTAGGTTCTCCAGAGATCTTACGTGAAGGAAATGATGTTACCATCGTGACTTATGGTTCGTGTGTATCTGAAGCTGCTCAGGCGGCCGAATATTTAGAAGGGCATGATGTAGATGTGGAATTGATCGATGTCCAGACTTTATTACCATTTGACTTAGAGTCAACCATAGTACAATCTATCAAAAAGACCAATAAAGTCATCTTCATGGATGAAGATGTACCTGGTGGAGGCACGGCCTATATGATGCAGAAAGTGCTTGAGGAACAAGGAGGCTATAACCACCTCGATGCACAGCCCATCACGATCACCAGTACAGAACACAGAACAGCCTATGGCGATAATGGTAACTATCAGAGTAAACCACAATCGATAGATGTTGTTGAAGCAGTATTAAAGTTGATGGCAGAGTATCAACCTGCCAAGTATTCGGCCATGTTTTAAAACGACAAAGCAAACGCTAACTGCTATGATTAAAGATGTCTTACTACCAGAAATGGGTGAAAGTATCACTGATGCCACTGTAATTGAATGGCATGTTAAGATAGGAGATCAAATATCAGAAGATGACACCTTACTCGAAGTTGCTACTGACAAGGTCGACTCAGAAATACCCTCGCCAGTTTCTGGAACAATCAAAGAAATACTCGCTAAGAAGGATGATGTCATTAGTGTAGGATCAGTAATTGTAAAAATAGCTGTTGAGGGTTCTAATCATGAAGAGATAGGACAAGCTGCACCAAAATCATCAGTACCTCAAAAAGACGAACAGCCAACAAAAGCAACAGCTCCGACTACGACCACTACAACAACTACTGAAGTAGAAAAGAAGGAGACAATGACTGCAACCTTGAAAACTGCAGTTAATACAGCTTCATACTCTCCATTGGTAAAATCGATGATAGAAAAGCACGCTATCAGCGAATCTGATCTCACTGAACTAGTGGGTTCAGGTAAGGGCGGAAGACTAACTAAAAGAGATGTTGAAGCTTATATCAAACAACGTGAGGTTATTCCTCTCGGCACTCCCGCTAAAGGCAAATCTAAAGTAGCATCTAAATCACCTGCAGCGAAGGACATGTCTCCATCTGGTAGTGATCAGCTTGTGGCAATGAGTCGCATGAGGAAAATGATTGCTAAGCATATGATACAGTCACTCGAGACATCTGCTCATGTGACATCATTCGCCGAGGCAGATGTAACGGAATTAGCCTCATGGAGAGACCAAGTAAAGGAAGGGTTCCTAAAGAAACATAAGACGAAACTCACTTTTACGACGATACTCATTGATATCTTAACGAAGGCACTCTCAGAATTTCCCAATATTAATGCATCGATAGTCGGAGATCAATTGCAAATCAAGAGCGATATCAACATAGGCATCGCCACAGCGCTGTCAGATGGCAACTTGATTGTTCCAGTACTTCACAAGGCTAATAATTATTCCATTACGGGCATTGCTTCCAAGCTTAATGACATCGTCAAGAGAGCAAGAGTGGGCGAGTTAGCGCCTGACGAGATTCAGAATGGCACGTTTACGCTGACTAATATTGGTACGTTTAACAGTCTTATGGCGACGCCCATCATCAATCAACCGCAGCTTGCCATATTAGCAACAGGTGCGATTAAGAAGAGGCCTGTAGTCATAGAGACCAAAAACGGCGATGCTATTATGATACGAAAGATCATGTATCTATCTCTGTCCTATGATCACCGGGTCATTGATGGATATCTGGGCGGGACATTCCTCAATCGAATCGTGGAGCTCTTGGAAGATTATGATACCACTGGTGTGTGACAATCCGTAATTGCCATATTAAGTTGCATAATAGTGTGAGCACATTGAACTGGCGCACTGAAGATTTTATAATTTTCGATACTGGGATATGACTATGGAAAATGAACAGCCTATCAAGTCGGTAAATTGTAAGCACCCTGAAGCAATGAACCAAGATGATTATTATTTCGAGAATGGGCTCATGGTCATGACAGAGGCTTATCACCTGAAGAGAGGTGTTTGCTGTGGAAGTAAATGCAGGCACTGCCCATATGATCACAAAAATGTAGAACAATAGATGAGTGCGGCAATCAGCTATGAGGATCAATTAGGCAATAGCATCACGCTAGATCGCACCCCGTTGACAATAGTATCTCTCGTACCATCTATTACAGAACTCTTGATTGACTTGGGACTGCGACAGGAGTTAGTTGGATGTACAAAATTCTGTGTTCATCCAGCCGGCCTGAAAAATGAAATTACTGTCATAGGAGGAACCAAGACAGTCCACATAGAGCGCATCTTAGCCCTGAAACCAGATCTCGTCATTGCGAATAAAGAAGAGAACGACAGAGAGACCATTGTTAAGCTGCAAAAAGAGACTAATGTTTGGGTTAGTCAAATCAAGACGCTCAACGATGCCCATCAGATGATTACTGCGATCGGCGAAATGACTAACACTCAAGACCGTGCGAATCAGATTCGGGAAGAACAACTGGCGATGATCAAGTCGATAGACAAGTCTCATGGTCGTGTTGCTTATCTGATATGGCGAGATCCATGGATGACTGTTGGTGGAGATACATATATAAGTGACATGCTTGAGCATGTCGGATTTACTAATGCGTTTAAGCATTTAACGAGATATCCCAGTGTGGATATTGAACGATTGGGGTCAGCAGATTTGGATATGATATTTTTATCTTCTGAGCCTTTCCCGTTTTCTGAAGAGCATAGGATTAATTTACAGAAAGACCTACCAGATACTTTAGTTAGATTAGTGGACGGCGAGTTTTTTTCTTGGTATGGTACTCGG
Organism: uncultured Saprospiraceae bacterium; assembly: GCA_964505335.1. Classification (GTDB taxonomy): domain Bacteria; phylum Bacteroidota; class Bacteroidia; order Chitinophagales; family Saprospiraceae; genus GYS-P2D. Next base: position 4,796 of record CAZDHV010000140.1, read on the forward strand.
ATATTACACAAGCCTAATTACTTAATCAGCCCCTTAATCCAGGAGCCCAGCCACAACTAAATCGAAGCATGGAAAAAATACAACCTTACAAGTCTAAGAATAAGATACGTATACTGACTGCAGGATCATTGTTTGACGGTCACGATGCAGCGATAAACATTATGAGACGGATCATGCAACGCAGTGGGGCAGAGGTTATTCATCTCGGTCATAACAGATCTGTTAAAGAGATCGTCGATGCAGCTATCCAAGAGGATGTTCAGGGTATTGCAATTACCTCATATCAGGGTGGACACAACGAGTTCTTTAAGTATGCCCACGATCTATTGAAGGAACAAGGTTCTGGACATATCAAGCTCTTTGGTGGTGGAGGTGGAACTATCCTACCATCGGAAATCGATGATTTGCACAGTTATGGGATCACTAGGATATACTCTCCAGATGACGGACGATCTATGGGCCTTCAAGGTATGATTAACCATCTACTTGAAGAATGCGATTATCAAATCCCTGCCAAGCTCAATGGTCAGATATCACGCCTACAGCAGAAAGCAAATAAAGACTTGGGTAGGGTGATAACAATAGCAGAAGCTTATCCAGAAGATAGCCAAGATTGGCTTGCCGAATTAAATGATCCAAAAGACAGTCACCCTCAAATACTGGGAATTACTGGGACAGGTGGTGCTGGAAAATCCAGCCTGGTAGATGAGTTAGTCCTGAGATACCTTCAGTCATATCCTGACAAGACTATTGCTATTGTATCGGTGGATCCTTCTAAGAGAAAAACAGGTGGTGCATTCCTCGGGGATCGCATTAGAATGAATGCAATAGCAGATGACCGAGTATTCATGAGATCTATGGCTACACGGCAATACAATCTCGCACTCTCAAAGGATATTAATAGTGCGCTTAGCATACTCAAGAAGGCTCAGTTTGATCTCGTCATATTAGAAACTTCAGGCATCGGTCAGTCAGATTCTGAAATTGTGGATCATGCAGATTTATCAGTTTATGTGATGACACCAGAGTTCGGAGCAGCCTCCCAGTTGGAGAAAATAGATATGCTCGATTTTGCCGACCTCATCGTCTTGAACAAGTTTGACAAGAAGGGTGGTGCCGATGCCCTTAGAGATGTGAAAAAACAATACCAGCGCAATCATGAGCTCTGGGAAGAGAATGTTGAGGATATGCCAGTATATGGCACAATAGCAGCCCAGTTTAACGATCCTGGCGTGAATCGACTGTTCACTGATCTGATGAACAAGCTTGGTACATCCGAGACATTGGACTTGGAGACCGGAGATAGCGAAAAACAATATATCATACCACCTTCACGGATCAGATATCTCTCGGAAATCAAAGAAGCCATAGAACGCTATGATCAAGAAACGGATGATCAGGCAAAGCTGGCGAGACTCTATCAAGATATGATCTCTGCCAATTCATATATCGCTGATAAGAAGGGTAGTACAGACCTCTCAGAGCATATACAGGAACTAAGGCAGCAACTAACACCAGAATCACTAAGCGTGATCGAAGGTTGGGAGGAGAAGAAGGATTCATATGCCCAAGACCAGTTTAGTTATACTGTGAGAAACAAGGAGATCACAGTTGACAACTTTACGACGTCACTATCACATAATAAAATACCTAAAGTCGTACTTCCTAAGTACCATGATTGGGGAGACATCTTAAGCTGGACACGCAAAGAAAATGTACCTGGTGACTTTCCTTTCACCGCTGGAGTATTTCCATTCAAGAGAAAGGGGGAAGACCCCACTCGGATGTTTGCTGGAGAGGGTGGCCCAGAGCGCACTAATAAGCGCTTTCATTATTTGTCAAACGGGATGCCGGCTAAACGTTTATCAACGGCATTTGATTCTGTGACACTGTATGGTCATGATCCTGATCATAGACCAGACATATTTGGTAAAGTGGGAAATTCAGGAGTGAACATATGTTCGCTTAATGATGCTAAGAAGTTGTATTCAGGGTTTGATTTGTGCAATCCGAGGACTTCAGTGTCGATGACTATTAACGGACCCGCAGCAACGATCTGTGCATTCTTCATGAATGCCGCCATTGATCAACAATGCGAATTATATATTAGGGAGCATAAACTTGAGCATCTTGTCGAAGCTGCTTTTAAGAAGTACTACGATGACCAAGGATTAACAAGACCAGTTTATGATGGCGAGTTGCCTGAAGGCAATGATGGCTTGGGCTTAATGCTCTTGGGACTTACTGGAGATAAGGTCCTGGAGCCCGCTATATACGATGAGCTTAAAGCCAAAGCACTTAAGTCAGTGCGAGGCACTGTACAGGCTGATATCCTCAAGGAGGACCAAGCTCAGAACACTTGTATCTTTTCTACAGAGTTCTCATTGCGGTTGATGGGCGACCTGCAACAGTACTTCATCGATCATCAGGTGCGCAACTTTTACTCCGTGTCTATATCGGGATATCATATTGCTGAGGCCGGAGCTAACCCGATCTCACAGCTTGCATTTACCTTGTCTAACGGCTTCACTTTCGTGGAGTATTACTTGGCACGGGGGATGAATATCGATGATTTTGCCCCTAATCTGTCATTCTTCTTTTCTAATGGAGTCGATCCAGAATATGCAGTAATCGGCAGAGTGGCACGACGGATCTGGTCTAAGGCCATGAAGTATAAGTATGGAGCTAATGAACGCTCTCAAAAACTGAAATATCATATTCAGACATCAGGCAGATCACTACATGCCCAGGAGATCGACTTCAATGATATACGTACAACACTGCAAGCCTTGTATGCGATATATGACAATTGTAACTCGCTACATACTAATGCTTATGATGAAGCTATCACTACACCAACAGAAGATAGTGTCCGTCGTGCTGTTGCGATACAGATGATCATCAACAATGAGTTAGGACTGGCTAAGAATGAGAACCCACTTCAAGGGGCATTTATCATAGAGGAACTCACTGACCTTGTCGAGGAGGCTGTCTTACAGGAATTTGATAAGATAACAGAGCGTGGCGGTGTACTTGGAGCTATGGAGACGATGTATCAGCGGAGTAAGATCCAAGAGGAGAGCCTATATTATGAGACTTTAAAGCATACGGGAGAATATCCGATTATTGGTGTCAATACATTCTTATCCTCTAAGGGATCACCGACTATTATTCCAGATGAGGTGATCAGAGCTACTGATGATGAAAAGCTTCGACAAATCGAAAATCTGGTAGAACTACATAAGTCGAACGCTGATCAGAATCACGAATCAATTGTGAATCTGCAAAAAGCAGCGTTACAGAATGACAACTTGTTTGATATGCTGATGGAAGTAACGAAGACTTGTTCGTTAGGGGAGGTGACTTATGCCCT
>CAZDHV010000141.1:0-5856 GCA_964505335.1 uncultured Saprospiraceae bacterium
GGAGTAGCGGCTACCAACTGGGAGAACCCAGAAGCGGCCTTTGGTCAGAGCTTTCAGAACACCTCTTTGCTTCCGCCTGCTTTTGCTGGAGAGATACCCGATGGCCGAACAAACGGTGCCAGTTCTTATGAGTTTGACCCTTCCAATGGCATCCAGACCAATGAGTGGAGCACTACGCTTTCTGGAGATTTCCAGTGGGAAGACTGGCGTCTACAATTCGATTCTAAGATCAGCCTCAAAAGTGCTGAGTGGCAGACTGCCATAGGCGGTCAGCCATTGGGGTTAGATAACTTCCTGACCTACTTCGTCAGTGGTGATCAGTTTCCCGTGGGAGCAGTAGACTTTATTGATCCTAACACAGGGCAGTCCATCGCTACCGTCAACAACGCAGGTATTCTCAATGCCTTTCAAGGCCTGGAGCCTTCATTCGAGTATCTCTCTGGGAGCCTTCCAAATGATGCCATCCTTGGAAGTGGCGCTTGGTATAAAGATGATCAGATCAATGACTGGATCAATGATATAAATCTGACATGGACTGAAGGAGATCGCAACTGGACGCTAGGCGGATTTGGATCACGCAGTTCAGTAGATGCCTTTACAAATGCCAGTTTTATCTATGCCACCTATGAACCAGAGCCTCAAGCGCTGGAAGTTAGGCTAACAGATTTTGATGGTAATCAGCGGAGCCTAAGCGATGGCGTCGGTCTAAGTAATTATGGAGGGCTGCTATATGAAGAGGGAGACATCGACGTCAATATTTTTTCTCTATATAGCCAGTTTAGTGATCGGGTAACAAGGAAGCTGTTCCTTGATATTGGTGCTCGATACGATCTTATACAGCATAGAGGCTTGAAGTATAATAGTGCACCTCTCGACGTTGGTGAAGGAGGATTTGATAGTGATATATCAACAGGTTTTGATAATGGATTATTAGGTCGGGCTGGATCGGATGCTATCGACTTCGACTATGACTTTTTTTCTTGGAGTGCCGGGCTGTCCTATGAGCTGAATAATTCTGTTAATCTATATGGCCGAGTCTCTAATACTCATAAGTCTCCTGAACTCAATTTCTACCTGAATAACTTCATGAATGTACCTATCGAAGGACCAGGTGCCGTACAAGACATTTTTCAGGCAGAGCTCGGTGTGAAGAGACACAACTTCAATATCACTGGCTTCTTCAGCAGTTTGAGCAATGTACCCTTTAGCAATTTTGAGTTTGATCAGCAGACGAATACGATATTCTATGAGCCTACACAGTTTAACTCCAGTAGGACTATAGGCTTAGAAATAGAATATAGCAAGACACTAGGCAATGAGTGGTCGGTCGACCTTAACGCCACACTCCAAGATGCGCAGCTCGTGGACTTCACACTATTTCAATCTAATGGTACCGTTGACGAGTCAGATGATAGTATCATCTCCCTTGAGGATAGCGCTGTCCCCCATCAAGCGAATGTGTCTGGTAACCTCAACCTACGCTATGATGGGGATCGATTAAATGGCAGACTGACTTATAGATATATTGGTGATCGCTTTGGCAATCTCGAAAACTCCTTTACGCTTCCTGCTTATAGTCGCTGGGATGCTTCCTTAAGTTGGGATATCAATTCTAAGTTTTACGTTACGCTACTCGGGACTAATCTATTGAACAGTGCAGGTCTTAATAATTTCTTTGGGCCTAATCAGTTTGGCAGCAATGCCGATGCGGCAACAGCAGAGTTTATAGAGAATAATCCAGATGCGAGCTTTGTGGTATTTCCGATTGCTGGACGGACGGTAAGTGTGAGTGTGGGGTATCGGATAGAGAAGTATTGAGACTTTTCTAAGGAGCCTTGATTTTCAATTTCTCTGTTCTCTTTTGATTCTGGCACTTTTTAAAAAATGATAAAACAGCCATCATCAATTAGTTCTGAGTTTATATTTTCGAAAATGAATTAAGCTCGTTTAACAAGCAAGTGGTAACATCCATGTGTGTTTTATGGACCAGGCTGATATAAAGTATTTGATAAGAATAGAGGAGCTGGGATCTTCCGTTCAAAATAATCCTCGCTTTAAACCGATAATGACGCAGAGATAATCACCTACTAAAAGATGAGAAAAACTTTAAAACAAAAAGGGAAAGAATTTATTCAGGCATTTGATACTATACCATGGCAACTGGATTATCATAAAGATGGATTTGGGATTTCTGCAACATGGCATCACTACCACATACATCTTTACTTGAGGTGTATAATAGATAACTATAGAGACGAAATAAATGAAATACGAGTAGCAGCAAGTGTAACTGTCAGTCCTATAGAATTTATTCTTAAGAGTTTTGACTCGGGTGGAAGCTCTACTTCGTTTATTTTAAGTTCTAGTTCACTTGTTTTACCATATAGCGCTGATTCTATTAGATCGTTAGGACGTAATAAATACAACTATTGGGATGACTTATTTCCGATCTGGACTAGGCAATATCATGAGGAGATTGTCCCTCGCTTAGAGCGCTTTCGTGATCTTAAGGAGATTCATGAGAATGATATCCAATTCGGGGAGAAGCGCAGTGTTTTTTCTGGATGGTATGCCTTAAAAAGGTTAATTGTTAGGAAGTTGATAAGCCAAGAATTATATCTAGAATATAGGAATCAACAAATTAATCGATATAAAGAATTTCTTAAGGAGACTGAAGCAAAAGATTACACAGATATTGTTGAGGAGAATACCAAGCTTACAGCCCTTATATTATATCTGGACACGCTAGATGTAGATAACTATCTGCAGACTATGCCATGGTTAGATGCCGCGCCTAAAAACGTGCAGCGAGAGCCTAGCTCCATTATGACTCAGGAGCTTGCTATGATTGTTATAGATAACTCATATGATGTAGAGCAGTTAGGTCAACTCTTGGAGATATCTATAGTTGGAAATGGAGAGGAGGACATGGCTGGTGCGGCTGCATGCTTGAGTCAATCAACAGACCTACATGTGATGACACGAGATGATAGTACAATAATCTTTTTAGATGATGTTACAGCTGTCCCAACATGGGACTGGTCACGGATCAGCAGTACTAATAGAGTTATGGCCTTTATGATTATGGAGACTGCCACTCACTCTTATATGTTAGAATACTGGCAACATGGTGAATGTTTGCTCCGACGGATGGAGATAGACAATGAGGAGCGGATCATGGACGAAGGTACTAACCAGGTTGAATTTAGCACTTTAGATGTGCGCAGTGCCATTGACAAAATATTTGAGAATTTATCAGGTCGAACATTGGCTGAAATTAAGGACACAGAGACAGTTACCAGATATACTATTAAGGGAACAGCTAATTGAAAAAGTATCAATGAGCAGAAGGGATTTAAGACTCAATACATAACAAGACCCCTTCATCATAGCATTATGCCAGATGAAAGAGGTCTCATTTTACTTAGTGCCTACGAGTTCTCGTAGCTGATCGACTACACGGCCACCGCCATTGACGGTGATCTCACCGACTTTGTCAGCGATTTTTTCCATGTACTCCATCTCTTTGAGTTTGAACAACATATCGTTATCACTCATAAGCTTTGCAGTATTCAAGAGGCTACGAGTCGATGCCGTTTCCTCTCTTCTCATAATCGTATTAGCCTGAGCTTTCTTCTCAGCAATCAACACTTGATTCATGATCTCCTTGATATCACCCGGTAGGATGATGTCCTTGATGCCACAATCCAATAGTGTTATGCCAAGGCTTTCAGCTTTTTCACTCGCATAGTCCATGATATATGGACCGATAGTCGTCTTATTTCTAAGCAACTGATCAAGCGTATGCTGACCTATATATTCCCTCAAGCCCAGTTGCAAAGTGATATAAAGCTGGTGATAGTGATCCTTAGTCTCTACCAACGCTTTAGTCAAGTCCACAACCTGATATCTTGCGAACAAGCTCATACGTATGGTCGCTTTATCCGCTGTCAAGAGTTCTTGACCACTGACTTCAACGACCTGCTTACGCATATCCACTCTGCTCACAGAGGTGATCTGCTCGCCCTTCCAAAAATAATGCGAACCCGGAGCCAAAGTCTTTACAAATTCACCATCAACATGCAATACTGCTCCTTCAAAACTGTCTATCTTATAGACATTGAGATGTGCAGCCACATGAGGCTTTTGTAAAACCTTTCGACTGATTGAGGAATCCACTTCAATCTCATTGAGATCGATGATATCATGTCTTAATTCATTACCCTCATTCCAGTATGCATATTTACCCGGGTTCAATACCGTGTTATAGTTGTCACTCTTATACTCAATTGCTATCTCATGATCAGCTATAGTGACCACATTCATACGATCCGCAAGGGCATCACATTGAAGCAATAAGTCCAAGTCAGTCTGATGATAGAATAGCTCTGTCACATCGTAACGGACTATGGTTGCGAAAGGATTGACCCAATGCGTTCCCGCATCTATGACATTGACAATTCGACCATTTTTGAAGACCAATGCCTTCTCATAGTAATCAACCTTCATTCTGAATAGGTTTAAAAATCTCATGTTTAACTATTTAAAGGGTTTAAAATATTCGTTTAAAAAAATGAAGCGCTGTAAGTATCTATCATCAATCTATAGATGGATGCATCTTAAGTACTGTAACATTGTGAGCTCGACATTCCTTCAGTAAATCATGCGCTTGGCAAGACGTAGTGAAGTTTTCGCACTCCTCCAGTTACGGTTCTATTCTGATGACACGCTAATCTTAAGTTTGATTTTCGCCATACTTGACTGATAAGATGAGTCTATGACCAATCTTATAATCTGTATCACGAAGCGATATCCTCATACAGCCACTCCAAAGGGAAAAAAGAAAATAGATCCAAAAATCTATTGCGTCTACCAGTTTCGCCACAGGATCAATTAGATCCCGGCAGGATTCGAACCTGCATTTCTAAATGTCCAACGCTCTATCCAGCTAAGCTACCATGAACACGTCATGAGTGGGAATCGAACCCACGTCCTTTGGATTGGAGAAAGTTGTGATCAACTGCTGATCGTCAAGTTATGTGCTAGAGCACTAACTACATGGGGATATACAGAATCCCTCATCAGGTATCTTCAGCTACCACAATTTCATCTTTGTTCACCTTTCGATGATTATATTTCAATGTTCTATTCAATTCTTTAATTGATAGTTCAAATTTCTATCATATCTACGCAATCATACTGCGCAGATAAGTTCTATTAATAATATTTTGGGTGTCTCCGAGATTCGAACTCTGTTCTCCTTCGTCACAAGAAGGTGTTTTGCCTATTAAACTAGAGACACCAAGCCGTAAATAGATCGCTATTCCTTTTTAGCTTTCTTCTTAGCCTTTTTATTGACTTTCAGACTCTTAGCTTTTGATTTTATACGCTTGAGTACTGTGTCAATGTGATTGAGCTTAGTTTGATCAGTAGAGATCAACTTAGCTCGCTTCAATACTATTTTGGCGCTGCGCCACTCTCGCTTATATTCATGGATGAGGGCAAGATTTATTAGCAACATGGTGATATCCATAGCCTTCACCTGAAATCCACGTTCGATGATGGTAAGTGCTCTATCATAAGAGCCTTCCCATATTCGCAATAGGCTGAAATATTTATAGGTATCTGGATAATTAATGTCTGCTTGAAGAGCTTGATAGAAGCTACGTCCTGCAGCATCATAATCCTTGATATAATACATATATACTCGGCCCATCATACACTTGGCTGGGGCATGCTCATCATTGTAGCTGATCGCATAATTGAGGTTTTCAATTGCCTCCTCCATGTCAAATGGATAGTGATCTAACGCTTTCAAATAGTACTGATCAGCAAGTGATAATTCCATTGTTAGAA
>CAZDHV010000141.1:5956-8086 GCA_964505335.1 uncultured Saprospiraceae bacterium
CATATTTCTCGAGGGAAAGTCGAGTGTACTAAGCCATTATACGAACGGAGCATCGTGACGGTATCGACGAGTCTCAGATCACTCGCAGATCTTGATAGATAGTCAAGAAGCTGCCATGTCCATGTGTCCTTCGGACATGAGTCGATACCGTTTGTAAAAAAAAAAGCACCTCCCTGACATCAGAGAGGTGCTTCTTACCATGTGATGGTGTATTTTAATCACATGGTAATTTGTTCTCTGATGACATAGTTTCTGAATACTTGAATCAGCTCAGCTATACGTCCTTTATCCTGTTCTACTGTATGTTCTAAGTGTTTCATATTATGCATCATTTGTGTTTTAAATAATCTTCCGCAAAGGTATACCTGAATTATTCTTTTGTCCAAATATTTTTTCAATTTAATTTATTGATAATCAGCTATTTATGTTCATTTTAGGCATGGCGATTCCAGGCCACTTCAAGTAGCTATTATCACTGTAGTTTAATGATCTGGTGCTCAATATTTTATGCCCATTGATCAACTATTCTCATAGGCAAAATTCATGTTCATGATCTTCAAATTTTTACATAAAAAAAAGCGTCCAAATTCAATTTGGACGCTTCTGTTATTCTTAACTCACCATATAAATTAGTGATCATCATAATAGTCTGCACCCAATCAGCGGTGGATCTTCATTGATCTGTAGTATATGGTATGTTTGTTCCATTCTAATTTTCTAATTATGAGATGCAAAAGTATGCTTTATCTTCTATTGCGTCTTCTTTTTTTCCAAGGAGCATCTTGCTGCCAGTCTCCTGCCATAATACATCCATATGGCATGATACGATCAACGACCTCTCCTAATCCAAATTTTTCCATCTGCTCTTGAACGGTCTGTGCATTCTTGTAGGCACTTGGCAGTTCGGTGATATCGATTCTATTAGAATAGAATCTGACATCCAATCCTGCTGTTTCCTGTGCAAAGATTTCTTCGATAGTTCTATCACTATTGTTTCTTCTGTGCTGAGTTCTACTCACATTTCTACCCGCACCATGAGGAGCGAAGCCCAAATTGTGAGCAGTTGTCTCCCCTTTAACAATAAGGACAGGCTCACTCATATTTAATGGTACTAGCCTCAATCCATCTATAGAATCAGGAACAAACCTGTCATCTAATGGCGTAGCGCCCTTAGCATGGTAGAAATCCTCCCCATCCTTGAAGACGAAATTGTGCTCATTCCAAAAACGTTGCAATGGATCACCTTGAATTTTTTGCTCTGTGGCCCTGTGGATCGTCTCATGATTGAGCTTAGTCCAATCTCTTACGATCTGGAGCGCCTCCCAATACATCTGACCTTCCTCTGTGTCATATGGAATCCACGCATTGTTCTTCGGAGTCTTTGGCGAGAGTCTCTTTCTGAATTTCTCTGCCACCTTCATACCGGATCTGTATAAGTTAGCACCAAAGCCTCTACTTCCATGATGAGTCACCATGATGGTCTCTCCAGTTGTCTCTAACTGTCCTACATATAAGAAATGATTGCCATCACCTTGGGTTCCGAGATGCTTGCGTGACAACATGACGCTCCTATTAGAATTGAGGAAGGTGTTCTCCTTAATCCTATCCTTCAGTGTATCCGGCATATCGCACAAGTCATCTCTACCGCCTGGGCCAAAATGAGTAATACTATGTGCCATATCAAGGACTTGCTTAGGATCAGCATTACCAAAAGAAGTCATCATCACAGAACAGCAGATATCTGCACTGTGCATATCTGGGTGGATCGCATTATGTGTAACCGCAATACCGCCTACTGGAATATGACCAGGTGGTCCTGTTGGACATGCATCCGGCATAACTGCTCCTGTGGTGACAGTAGCTGTCTTCATTAAGGACTCCATACTGTTACAAACCATATCTACATTAAGCTGCTCAAGTTCATTGGTCGCTTCAATATTGATCTGATAGGGTCGTGATGTCTCATGAGGATCTATGATTACTGGTTGTACTGAATCGAGATAGCTCTTTAATTCATCTCCGGTCATTCGTTCTCCATTAACATGATCAAGGGCTTCTCTGAACCATTGGCCTTGTCTGTATCCCATCTCTAAGAGGTCTTTTCCTGTGATTTTCATTTTTGTATCATTT
>CAZDHV010000142.1:0-1500 GCA_964505335.1 uncultured Saprospiraceae bacterium
ATGAAAAAATCGAAGAGCTCGAAGCCATCATCCCGCAACCTAAATCCAAATCCAAGGCAAAACCCTAAGCCATTATGGGAACACGCCCAAACTGATATAGTCATTGGCCACCTTATCGATGGCATTGATAAATGCTGCTGACCTCAGGTCTCTTACATTATCACGCTCTCGATATACGGTCCTAATATTGCGGTAGGCGGTCAACATGGTCTCTTCTAACCCTGATCGTACCAAGTCTATCTCATCAGCACCTCTCGTAATGAGTCTTTTCTCATCAGCGTTAATCGACTTACCGGTGAGATCCTCGACGGTACCGATGATATTAGAGTAGGTATTCTGATTGAATCGTTTCTCCATTCGGCCGAATCTCATATGAGACAAGTTCTTGAGCCATTCGAAGTAAGACACCGTCACCCCTCCTGCATTGAGGTACATATCTGGTAAAATCACCACACCTTTTTTCAGCAGGATTTCTTCTCCTTCGGCAGTGATCGGTCCGTTGGCCGCTTCTGCGATGATCTTAGCTTTAATTTTTCCTGCATTTCCTCCATGAATCTGATTCTCAAGAGCTGCAGGGATCATGATATCGCAATCAATGCCAACCCAATCATCTTTGTCTTCGAGTAGCTTAGCACCTGGGAAAGTCGATATCGTGCGGTGTTCGTTCTTATGATCTATTAATGCCTGGATATCGATGCCATCTGGATTTACGATGGTTCCATCATACTCAGCAATTCCGACGATCTTAGCTCCACCCTCTTGTTGAGATATGAGTGCCGAGTATGATCCAACATTACCAAATCCTTGTACCACGATACGCTTTCCTTCTATACCTTGAGTAAGTCCAAGCTCAGCCATATCTTCTCCATTACACAGACATTCTCGTATCCCATAATACACCCCTCGGCCTGTCGCTTCTGTCCGACCACGGATCCCATTTTGGTTGACGGGCTTACCTGTCACACAGCCAACTGCATCGATTTCTCCTCTTGAGAAAGTCTGATACGTATCTAGTATCCAAGCCATTTCGCGACTGCCTGTTCCATAATCTGGTGCAGGCACATCGACACTTGGTCCGATGAATCCCTTCTTGATCAGTTCTACGGTATAGCGTCTAGTAATACGCTGCAATTCATCCTCATCATAATCACGAGGGTTAATCTTGATACCTCCTTTAGCACCTCCGAATGGCACATCGACTATAGCACACTTAAATGTCATCAGTGACGCAAGGGCCATAACTTCATCTTGGTCAACCATATCGCTATAGCGTATACCACCCTTGGTAGGTTGTCTATGCTGACTGTGTTGCACTCGATATGCCTCTATCACTTGAAACTCTCCTTTTATCTTCACGGGAAAACGCATCTGATAAACGGCATTACACTCTTTGATTTGCCACAACAACCCTTTGGGCCATTCTGTAAGTGCTGCTGCCTTATCGAAATTGATTTGGACGGTCTTGAAAAAGCTATTACTCATGATTTGTTTGTTCTTCTA
>CAZDHV010000142.1:1600-3565 GCA_964505335.1 uncultured Saprospiraceae bacterium
TGTAGTGATCTGGACCTGAGATACTTTATACTATAGACTAAGCTTACAATCAATAATATGAACATGGCAAACCAGACCGCCACATGAAAGAATGTGTTACGTATAGTCTCATAAAGTATACCTCTAAATGGGAAGGAAAATGACCACGGCACCTCCACTAAATTGATCTGATCATTCCAATTGGAGCGATTAGCTCTTGCTGCTATTGCATCCGCTTGCTCGATAGTTACAGCCGCCGGAGAAACCATGTAGCCGTCAACTTCATCATATAATATGAGTGTTGCTCGCTTCAACTCTTCACCATTAGGTAGGCGATTGGGAATATCAAAACTTAGAGAAAGCTGCTTTCTATCTAATACACGTATCGTACTAGCTTCAACGATATGGACCGAATCGAGCTTTAAGAATGCATCAACAGATTCAATTCTTGGATCATTGAATTGGGTGTTATACCCCTTGACTGTGAGATCTACCTGTTGCCCAGTTGGTATAATATATGGTTCAACCGATAGAACACCCGGTTTTAACGGAATTAGGAAGCCCGCTGAGAAAGCGTACAACAAGATTAAAACTCCCAATATTTTCCACCAATGTCTAAGCACAGATCTGTCTTTTTAAGATGGCTCTATTCGCCACAAAAGTAGATATAGTTGGAAGTAAAAAGATTGAATTAAAATAATTATCTCAGTACTTACTCTTTCCAAATAACGGGGATCAAAAACATACTGGCCGCAATTGATACTGCTGACAATCCAGCAAGAGTCATAAACTTCGCATATTCTATGCTTTCTCCTAGTATGATCTCATCTGATAGCCCTTTGAGTAACATGATAATAGGGAGTAAAAGCGGAATCGCTAAGACACTTACTAAGGTGTTTTGCCCACTGGCGTACGTGCTGATCGTTGAGACAAAGGTCAGAGACGCACTAATAGCTATTGCCCCCATCACGATGGCCAAACTGAAATCTAAAACGAATGGCACTTGTTCCGTAAAGTAGATATGGAAGCAGAAATAGAATAATGCATAAATAAATACCAAGTAACAGAAGTTGAATACCAATTTAGATAAGAACAACCTGACAGGATCTGTCAGCGTATACAGATAAAGTCGATGTTCTTGAGCATGATGCGACTCCGATCTCAGGCATACATTGATGGACATGAGCGTCAAAAACAGCCAGTATAAATATCCAAACTCTGTGGTCTCCAATGATGGATGTACACGATAAAGTATGTAACACACTATCCATGCAAACATCAGTAATGCGACGATATGGGATCGATTTCTGAACTCGATCGAGAAGAAATATCGAATTAGTGCAAAGAATTCAGTCATTTATATATTACGTTTTTTCATAAAGTGTTTATATTTGTATAACAACCATTTATGATGATACGCACCCTACTATTCACAATAGTGATCTTACTGACAACACCTCTCATCGGCCTTGCTGACAGTATTGTGTATGATGCACTTCCAGTCAAAGCTAAAGCAGGCGACGGTATCACAGTCTTATTGCAAAGGTATAAGCTCATCCAGAATAGTGACAATCTCAAGCGGTTTTATGAGCTCAACGAGCTAAACAAATCCAGTTTATTGATCAAAGACAAGACCTACAAGCTTCCCATCACCGTATATAAATACAACCAAAAAAGCATACGTAGCACTATAGGAAATGATAGCTGGGAAAAAGCCGTGCGTATAAAAGAATACAATGAATGGCTGCTCAGCAAAGGCTTGCGACAAACACATTTCACCGATAGTAAACTGCTATGGGTGCCCTATCATGAGTTAAATGACATTGTCGCTCCAGAAATTAAGTCTGAGGTAAACGAAGTTGTAAAAACAACGCCAAAGAGCACAAAGCAGGTCAATAAACTCTTTGGTGAAAAGTATCAGGAAATAGAGAAGTTAGATAACAGTCTGAATGGTCGAGTATATTATCTCGTTAGTGGACATGGTGG
>CAZDHV010000142.1:3665-8064 GCA_964505335.1 uncultured Saprospiraceae bacterium
ATACTCCTATCATCTAATCGTGAAGCTCTAGCTAAGTGGATATTTGAAGGAATTACTAAGAGGGTGATCAATCATCACTCAGATCAGGTAGTTGCATCCTCTTAGATCAGTGTTGGATAGTCTTCCTAATACTTGAAATAGATTAGGATCATTCTGCGATACTTTACCAATATCATCAGTAGCTATAAATGATAACGTTGCCACATTAGCCAAGTCAATGATGTTAATCCTCCCAGTGCGACCTGGAGCTAATACTTGACCGGGATCAGTTGGATCTGTAATCACTACTTTAAAAAAGTCATTCATTTTAATCCACGTAGAGTTAACGCTATAGGATTGTGCTAAGCATTCGGTCATTCCATATTCAGAACATATCTGAGCCCCTGAAAACGACATGCGAAGCGCATCATGAATCTCATCTTTAGTCATTTCACGCTTATACTTCTTCATACCACCCGTTTCAATAATAATAAAGCTATCATCGAGCTCATGCTCGTAAGAACTGACATAATCAAGCATAGCGAAGCTCACACCAATGATCACTGTTGGAATTCGATTGGTCTTATTGGAATTAATCTGCTTATTCAGAGAGGCTAAATCTGTCAGAAACATCTTCCCGTCATAACTCGAGCAATCGGTAAAATACTGTACCATACTTAAAAGCGATGAATGTGGATTGTCTGAATAGTGTGGCAAAAGCCCAAGAATTTGATAGTCTTTTAATGAGCCGAAATGCCATTCAAATATTCGTTGTGAGATCTTGTTGTAATGATTGATGTCACGTACATAATGCCGACTTCTATTACCACCAGTACCACTACTTACAAAATATTGATCTCCCGTAGTCCACTGTCCAGACTTCAATTCATGATGCTTAAACGCAGCTATAGGGCAAAACGGATACTCAGAAACAACTTGAGGCGTTTGCATATAGTCTATCATGTTTAGAAACCGACGAAAGATTGGATTATGATCTCTTTGATAATTAAAAATGCGCTTTACTGTATAATCAAAATCGAACTCTTCAGCGTTTAAACTATTAATGATATCTTGATAACTATCTATCACTTTATACTATGCTTAGACTGTTCGTGGTGTTAATTGTAAGTGTTCTGATCTATTACGGCTGTTCAGGGGACAATAATATTAATAGTGCACCAGAGATTACTTACATGGGCATGAATAAAGATGTTCTCCGTCAAGGTAATTTAGGAATAGAGGACACATTAGTGGTACAATTTGGCTTTGTTGATATTGATGGTGACCTTAGTGGGAATCCGGGCAATGTAGAAGTTATTGATAATAGAAATGGAGAGTTGCATCTTTTGAATCGTATTCCCGATCTACCTGCGACTGACATAGGCAACGTAGGAACCGTCATTCTCAATATACCAACCTTATGCTGCTTTTTTGATGATGGCTCTCCAGCATGTTCTAATCCTGAGGGCGCAGTTGATACTTTGACATTTGGTATTAGAGTATTTGATCAAGCTGGAAACATGAGTAATACGATCAATACGGAAGAGCTCACTATACAGTGTCTTTAATCCAATCTATGCCCTTTTTTAATTTTGCTTGTGTGGTTGATTCATACTCTTGCGTACTTTGATAATCGTATTGATAGGCTACTTGTGGAGGTAGACTCATCAAGATTGATTCAATACGCCCATTAGTTTGCAGACCGAACTTAGTTCCTCGATCATAAACCAAGTTAAACTCGACATATCGACCACGTCGGATCAGCTGCCATTGCCTATGCTCTGGCGTATACGGCATTTCATATCTCCTATTAAATATCGTGCTGTAAATGGGAACAAAAGAATTTCCAACCGATTGTACAAATCTCCAGCAGTCTAACTTACTAAATCCAAGATCTGAATTAACCCGATCAAAAAATATCCCTCCGATACCTCTTGTTTCATTTCTATGTGGGATGAAAAAATAGTTGTCGGCCCATTCCTTGTATTCCTGGTAGGCTTCAGGATAAAAGATATCACAGGCGGCCTTCAATCCGAGATGAAACGCTCGCGCATCCTCATCAAAGATGATATGGGGGGTCAGGTCTATCCCACCACCAAACCACCAGTGGCCATGGTCAGTTTCAAAATAGCGCACATTCATATGAATGATAGGCACCATCGGATTAACAGGATGCAACACGATCGACACTCCTGTTGCTACAAATTCGTTAGGTGGCAGTCCCAGGCCTTTGGCAATCACTTCGGGCATACTGCCATGAACAGCTGAAAAGTTCACTCCACCTTTCTCAATATGCCGACCCTGAATGATTCTGGTGCGTCCTCCACCGCCCTCTGGTCTCTCCCATGGATCTTCTCTAAACGCTCCTTGCCCATCTAATTCTTCAAGACTATTACAGATGTTGTCTTGTAGCTCCTTAAACCAATCAATGATCGACTGTCGAGTTACTATATCCATGCTATTGATTAACCGTCTTGAGCATGTGCTCAATAGTCTTCTTGGCGTTACCTGCGAAGACTTGATCTTTATAGACGATAACTGGACGCTTCAAGTATGTATACTCTTGCGTGATGAGGGATTTATACTCCGTTTCATCTGCGCCTTCGAGTTGATCTTTGATCTCTTTGTATTTTCGTGCTCGCTTGTTAAACAGTTCGCTATAGTTCAATTCAGACAAGTTGTATATCTCCTCTATTTCAGAGCTTGATACAGCCTTGCTCTTGATTTCTCTAAGTTCGAATCGATCTATATCATTAATCTGTCCCATTATTCTCTTGCAGGTATCACAGGTGCCGAGATAGAAAATGGTATCCTTCATAAGGACGATACTATGAATTAGACTTCTTATGATCGGCTAAAAATTTAGCCAAACCGATATCCGTCAATGGATGATTTAGTAGGCCCAAAATCGCTTTAAGAGGACATGTCACGATATCTGCTCCTGATTGTGCCGCCTGTACAATATGCCTGCTATTGCGTATAGATGCCGCAAGGATTTCTGTGTCATACCCTTGGATTGCATAAATCTCAGCTATCTGATGGATGAGCTGTATACCATCCCATGTAGTATCATCGATCCTTCCAATGAATGGCGAGATATAAGTGGCTCCAGCTTTTGCCGCCAATATGGCCTGACCTGCGCTAAACACCAATGTGCAATTTGTCTTTATGCCATTATCTGAGAACCACTTTATAGCTTTTATTCCGTCTTTGATCATTGGGACCTTGACAACAATATTAGGTGCCAACTTAGCCAATTCCTTGCCTTCGCTCACTATACCGTCAAAATCTGTCGAGATCACTTCTGCGCTTACATCACCATCAACGATATCGCATATTTTGACATAATGGTCTTTAATATTCTTTTCACCACTGATGCCTTCCTTAGCCATTAATGAAGGATTAGTGGTCACACCATCGAGTATACCAAGGTCATGAGCTTCTTTAATCTGATCTAAAGAAGCTGTGTCTATAAAAAACCGCATTTGAGCTAAAGATTATAATTGAGAGTAATAAAAAAAGTGAGGAATCATACCAAACCGCTACAACCTCCTACCCTTGCTGTGTTTCCACCCTGGGGGATTTAAAGGGAGCTGGCCGTACAACCCTCACAGCTGCAAAAATAGTCTTTTAGACTATAGTCTCAAATGCTGTCTAATTTTCTTTTATAATTCCTCCAAGGAAAGGCGATTTTGTTAGGTAATGAACTTACCGTAATCTGCTTTTCCAAAGTTGGATGTCTGAATGTCATCTTATAACAGTGAAGGGCAATCTCCTTATTTGGCAATGGAGTATTGGCGCCATACTTTACATCTCCGAGCAGTGTATGACCTATGTGACTCAATTGTACTCTGATCTGATGAGAACGACCAGTGAGCGGCAGGACTTTTAGAAGTGCGGAGTTACTGGAGGATTCAATGATCTCATAAGTTAATTGAGCATGCTTAGCCTTATCAATAGAGGACGATACGACCTTTGTGACATTCTTTGAGTTGTTTTTTAACAACCAGTCTGTGAGTGTATCACGATCTTTATGAGGGATGCCTCCCACTACGGCCAAATACTCTTTATGTACATCACCTGCCGCAAATAGTTTTTGAATTCGCTGTAGCCCCTTAGAAGTCCGACCAAGGATTATACATCCACTTACTGGCCTATCAAGTCTATGTGCCGGATGCAGAAAGACGTTACCTGGCTTATGATACTTTTCTTTTATATAAGCTTTATAGGGCTCACAGATTGATAAATCATTTGTTTTATCTCCTTGCGATAGCCACCCAGCAGGCTTATTCACAACCAAGAGGTGATTATCCTCATAAATAACTTCAATTTTCACTCAAGCAATATTACTGATTATTAGAGGCATACACATTTTTAATTAAAAATATAACGTAATTAACAGTATTACTGTGATTTATAT
>CAZDHV010000143.1:0-8008 GCA_964505335.1 uncultured Saprospiraceae bacterium
TAAAGCAATTGAATATGATCACCAAGTATTTGTTAAGTCTTGCCCTTACACTGGCATATGTTTATTCACCAGCACAAGAAACTAATATCCTAGATCAATCAGATCAGTGTGAATATTACCCAATCATGGAAGACATGAAAACTTGGATTAAAGATCGTAAGCGAGCCAAGAAAAAGAAACTAATTACAGTAGCGGCGTGTACAAAGATCAGCTGTACATGATCGACAAAAATATTAGAGTTCCAGATATCTATACTTTCGATTTTGAGTCAAAGAAATGGAAACCAGCTCAAGATTCAACCCTCTTTTACACACTCCAATCAATCTACGGAGAAAAGTATTTGCCTTGGGGATTGAAAGGAATAGAAATCGTGAATGACACGCTGTTTGCCCTAGGATTAGAAAATAAATGTATCTCAGCGATCCAACTAGGCAGCAATGAGAGAGTCTATGATCCAATATTCAGGTTGCCGGATTATCATGGCAGCGATGGTGCTATGGCTATAGCATACTCTTATCCCATGGTCTACTTGGCATATCATGCATTAGATTATAAAATTGACATTGAAAAAACACAAAGATTATTTGGTGTCAATGTAGAAACGGGCGACATCTTATTTGATAGCCAGCTCTACATTTCTCACATTCGCAGAGATGGAGTTCATGCTTTAACAAGTCTCGGAATGGATGTATGGCACGGCCGTGAAAATGAGATCGTACGAATGGATAATGCTACAGGTGAAATCCTCAGTGTGTACCAATTTAATCCTATTGGTCGGCCCTCGTCGATGTGCTTCTACAAAAACTCACTTTGGATCTCGACGTATTATGGCGGTCTTCACGAAATCCCATTTAGCTGCAATTGATAAACTATTAAATCAAGCTCTATTATCAATCTGCTACTGTAATTATATGCTTACCGTTCTACTAAAAGCGTATTTCATTATGCAGTAAACAGCTCTAAAACCATCCTTATAATTGATCTTCTTCCCTTGTGCATACGTCCTCCCGTAATATGCTACACCAACCTCATAAATTCGTATATCTGGATGGCGCGATAATTTAATCGTTACTTCGGGCTCGAATCCGAATCTGTCTTCTTTAAGATCAATTTGATTGAGAATGTCTCGTCGTATGATTTTATAACAACATTCCATATCTGTCAAATTCAAATTAGCCACAACGTTGCACAGAAAAGTCAAGATTTTGTTTCCTGCTGAATGCCAAAAGAACAACATGCGATGAGGTTTAGAACCTCTAAATCTTGATCCATAAACAACATCCGCTTGACCCAGTCTGATCGGTTCAAATAGATCATTGTAATCACGTGGATCATATTCCAAATCTGCATCCTGAATCAGTATATAGTCACCACTGGCATGTTTAAATCCTTGTCGTAGGGAATATCCTTTGCCACGGTTTTCTGAGTTTTGAATTAATGTAATATCGTCATCAGGATGGTCATTTATAAATTCATTCACCCTATCAATGGAGCCATCAGTAGAACAGTCGTTGACAACGATTATCTGTACTGCTTTAACAGCTTCAATTCTCACACTACACACATTATCCAAAAGTTGATAGATCGTGTTGGCCTCATTATATAAGGGTATGACGATGCTTATGGAGTCGATAGGACTAATATTCTTCATTATACAATTCTAATACGACGTTATTAATCTGAATACTCTTGTTTCCTTCTGCATTGTAGAAATAGACCTCGATAGAAGTAAATGGCTCAGAAGGTGCTTCGACATCTATAAATAGCCTCTTAGACTGACCATCATTCAAGTGACGCTGTATTCTGATAAACCTTTGCTTAACTATGTTATCCGTGTTCTTGAATGATACGGTCATCTGTGTCATGCGCCATATGTCCCATTCTTTCTGTCGGATACTAAAATCTGCCGCTATTCTTGCCCATTGGAAATCTACTTTTGGTTCGTAGCGATAAGGCTGCGAAAATTGAACCGTGTCAGACAAGTTGATTATTTGATTCGTCATTACATTCTCTTCTAGAACAACTCTGTCTCCATCGAAGTATTCATCTGTGTCTAACAGCTTAGTATCATCAAGATCTCGTTGATAAGTACCTAAGGTTTTCCAGAAATATGCCTTGGTCATGAATCCTGCATGTAGCAGGCCACCTCGATGAGCTTGATGAGTAAACCACAAGCTGAAATATATGAACGTCATAATAATACCTGCTATAACAATTCTAAGGATTCGTTTAACCGTCCATAATTTTTGAAAAAAAGCAGCCAATGGGAATAGTAGGATAGGATATGCTTGAACCATCGTCCGTTGACCTAGAGAGCCTCCATACCACCATATATCCCATGCGAAAGCGATGTAAATAAACAGTATAGAGAATATGAATGTCGCAGAAAATAGATTTCTTTTTAGCTTATAGAGGGAATAGAAGCCGAAGAGAGAAAATATCATCAGCGGGCTATATACTAACCAACCGCTTTTATAGCTTAACAAACCACAATGTAAATGAGGACGTAACCAACTAAAGCCTTCCTCTCCATAACTATATACAAGCCACTCTCCACTTATATACTTCCAATAGATTAATTGTAAGCATCCGACAGATAGGCACACCATTATTGCTAGAAGGATCTTTCTCTTGTGATCCAATAACAATTGAATCCTTGATACAAGGGAATCCCAGTTAAACACATTGACCCCCCAGAGAACAGGTAAGATAATCGAGAGTATCTCAGTGGGACGAGTTAAGGCGGCCAACCCGGTTATCAACCCAATGAGCGTGGCTTTGAAAAATGAAGGTGATTTATAAAAGCGTATAACGGTAAATATCAGAAGAGCATATAATGTAAATAGTGTGTTGTGGGTCATAGCTCCATCAATAGCGGTATAGTTCAGATAATTGGAACCTAATAGTAAGGCTGTAAGCGCTGTGAATGAGGTCCACTCTGAGAAATATTCCCTGAGATTGTAGAAACACGTGAAAAGACCCAAAATGGCGATAAGGAGAGCGCCCATTGATATCATAAACTGGTATGGCAAGGAATATCCATCTGCCTGATATATCTCTGAATTAATCGCATACAGATGGGCGCAGAAAAAGAACGGTGCAAGATGAATGGCTTGCCCCATAGAGTATTTCATGACGTAATTACCGCTCTCACGATGCAAATAGGCTTGTTGAAAATCGGGGGTGAAATTATATTTATCTCTTACATCATTATAAAAGTCGAGATTCTTTAAGTCCTTATAGATGAAAGTGGCAGGTAGGTATAGATAGTACCCTGATACGTCCCAAGATATTGTAGCTTCTGATCTACCTAACTTCCACTTAGGGTAGTAGAAGAAGTGCGTCGAAAGGATAAGAAGTGCTAAAAGAAACACTCCTTTTATAGGTGTCATCTAAAATTCCATTTTTACAACTGTTTAAATAGTTGCCGTTGCGTAATCTATATTCGCTTGCGCTTGTGAGAAGCAATGACTACATGACAAAAAAGCGATAAGACATCTTAATAGAGAGCGCTAGATCATATACTGAATTATCATCCACTTCAAAGCACAGAACGCAGCTTAATCAACTATTTCAAAACTAACTAGTTCAACTGCGATCTCTTCGTCTGCCATTGTTTCAATATAATCTATCCAAATCATTTTTGGGTATCCAAATAAGTCATCGTACTCCACTATTACTCGATCGGCTACAGAAATAAAACCCTTGTCTACATCTCTAAAATCAATGTCTATGCTCTCATCAACTGCAATTTCTATTAATTCAAACATATCATGGACTGTCATATAATAAGGATAGTTCTCTCTATCACAATAAAACTCTAAGGAAAACTGACCAACAACTGTCTCAGTCTCAACTATATCACCCCCTCTAACCTCAACTGATGTCTCTGTACCGGGACATATCTATAACCTCATAACGCAATTCATAATTCTGAATATCCAGGCAGTTCCACTTGGTAATTGCATTAAAATAATCAATATACTCTTGATCAGATTGGATGGGTTGACCCTATTCTTGAAGACAGGTCAAAAAGCCATGTTCACATTTATCCGAACAACTCATTGGTATCAAAGAAAAATATACAATCACAATAACAAATCCATACTTCATTCTACAAAATTGATTCCATCAAAAATAAAGTCGTTCAGGGCCATATCCTCAATCCAAGCTCCAACAACGAAAAAATCCGAACATGAACTAAATGTAGTAGAAATTGGGGTGATAGCTTGACATCGTCTTTGCCTACTTTTCTTGATATAGTGGGTAGCACTATAGTGTATTTGCGATAATATTGATGCCCTAAAAGAAATACTGCAAAGAAGACCTAAATACTCATGTTTTGATATCTCACAGAAAGGTATTTTAGCTTGTAATGCTAAAAGACTCAAAATCAAATAGCTGGCTGGCTTTTACACTTTTTGTAATTGTCTCAATTAGCACTGTTCAGCATTGGAATAAGTTCAACTTAGATATCCAGGGTAAGCATGCATGGCGCCAGAGTGCCACCATGTGGAATGTAAGAAATTATGTTAGACATGATTCTAACATCTTGAATCCAAGATTAAGTCATTTTAATGGAGGGAAAGACAACATAGTGAGGTTAGAATTCCCATTGATGCAGTGGCTGCTGAGTAAGGTTATGCTCGTATTTGGTGAGCATATAGTTACTGCAAGATTGTTCATGTTTGGGGTTAGCATTCTATCTACTTTAGGAATGTATCAACTGTTTAGGTCATTCTTTCGAGATAATAGGTTGTCATTAATCGCCTCCTTGTTCTTTAGCAATTCGCCGTTGTTCTTCTATTATGCTGTCAATCCGTTACCGGATGCATTAGCGCTTTGTTTTGGTATATGGTACCTGGTGTTACTGAACTTATATGAACAGAAAAAGTGCAGAAAGTGGCTGTGGCTGAGTTGTGCCCTACTCTGTCTATCTGCCTTATGTAAGTTGCCCTTTATCTTGTTTTCATCTGTCAGTCTGCTTCTGATGAGACGACAGATAGATTATCGCAGACTGTTAGAGATTGGCGCTGTACATCTGATTTTTGTTTTGCCCGTGGTGTTATGGTACTCCTGGGTAATTCCAACTTGGGGCCCATCTCCGGTATTAGGAGGCATCCTTAAATATGGTATTGATCTATCGACCTTAGAAGAATATGCACGGTATCATCTGAGTACTATGTTTCCTCACATTATCATGTCCCCTATCTCATTCATTCTCTTTATTTATGGGCTAATTAGCTTAAATGGGGCACGAGATATTGAGTGGGTGAAATGGTTGGCGGCAGCCTCGGTGATGTATCTCATTTTGGAGATTAATGCTATCGGTAAAGTTCATGATTATTACATGCTCCCGTTCTTACCATGGATATTCATAATAATGGCCCAGGGTGTCAAGAGGATCTACAACCTCTATCCTCAACTGATCTATTTATGTCTGGCGGTTCAACTCATTTATACGCCCAAAGCAACAGAGGTTAGGTGGTCTGTGGATGATCACATAATCAACTCTGAAATATATCTGAATAATGAAGAGCTTAAGGATGCTGTTCCATCCGATGCTCTCTGCATAATATTGAATGATCCCTCTATGGTCATGTTCAGTTACCAAATCGACAAAATGGGTTTCGTATTTGACAGTGATCATCTTCCAATAGAATGGATTGACGATCTGAGGGAAAACTACAACGTGAGATACATGTACTCAGACTCTGAACTCATTAATAACGATGTCGAGGTATTATCTCGTATCTGTAAAGAGTTATATGTTGCAGGCCGAATAAAAGTATTTCAATTCTGTGAGTAAGAGATAAATAGTGGCGAAGTACTATATGGTCATTATTACACTTAATCGCATTGGGACATGTGAAAGTCTTTTGAGAGCTTAATTCTTGAATAGGGCTTGTGGGCCTAGATAAAATAGAAAGACTCTGGGTTGACTGAATACGGGCATAACTGATTGAGGATAGCCCGCTTTGTAAAATTGCTCTGAACGACGGGTATGTTTAAGGTATTCATAGACCATTCATTAATAGATATCAAATCACCACCTTTTAGATTGCTATCTAAGCGTGAATCAGGTAAGTTGTAGTTGCTCTGATCTAATCTGTCCTTGACTTCATCAGTGTAGGATATATAGTAGTAGCTCCCACGTGCGGAATACAGATTAAATGACATCGTATTATTACCCCATCCAAAAGTATTAAGCACCGGAAAACATATGGTCAAGAGTATAAAACTCACTGATACTATAGAATACTGGAGTTTCTTAAGTGACGACCGTGATTCGTGCGTACTAAGTATAATGGTCAGATAAATCATAAAAAGATTCCAGGGTATAACTACCACATTAAGGTTATCAGGATTTAAGGGGCTGACGTACAATAGAATAAGGGTATGCAAAATCAAACTGTGAGCTACAACAAACATTCGCCTGATATTACAGGCTAAAAGTGCGGCAAGAGCTATTTCTCCAAAAGGGATTACTAAAGAAATAAGATTAGGCATGTCATCGAAAGTCTCTGAGAAGAAGAAGGAAAACATCATGGGTCCTCCGAACTCCATAAAATTGGAATTAAGCTTATTCAGACCTGCCCACAGATAAACGGAAATCAGTAAAATCCTTAGCAGAGGTAAGAAGAAATCCCTCCCCTTATTCCCTACTGATGACAAATACTTCAGTATATAGATCAGTATGAAAAAATATAGCCAAGGCTGAAAACAATTATAATTATCAATAATAACAACGATCGTTATTCCTATGATGAATAATAGTCTCCATCTCGCCGGCTTGAACATGTCGTAGGTGATTGATAAAATCAATAAAACAACAACAGAATTCTCAATTAATGGCGGCAGTGTAAATCCCTGAAACAACGGTATGTCGGGGAAGGATGAGATGTATATCCATGCCTTTATGCTCAGCGCTATAGACATAAGATACGACAGATGCAGCATCTGAATTATAGTAACAGTTGGTCTTAAGTTCACACGGATTTTAAATAATACGTGGGAAACGATCCATGATTTTTGGACATTTCAATTCTAATAAGAATACACTCACTATATTACTTTGAAGTGAGACACTAAACACAATTGTTATCGACTAACTTAGTCAGCGACATTAGAGCATAAATACTGGCAACACATGAAAAATCGAATTATCAGACTTGGTGGGAAGGACTTGAAGGTCTTTGGATTTAATGATGAACAAATCGTCTTTAGCTCGAAGAAACATGAAAGCATGGAGACTCTGTTAGAATCCACAGCAAAATCTAGCATGCTCGAAACAGTAAAAGCCATACCTTTTTCTTCTATTACCCAGCTCGACTACAATGAAAAGGACGATGAAGCATTTACGATAAGATTCCTCAAGAATGGGAAGCAAAAGAAGCAACATGTTCAATTGCCTAATATTGAAATGATATCTGCTGTGGCTTCCGCAGTAGCGGAAGTAAAGGGTTTCAATAAAGATGTGACCCAAGAATCTAAAACGAAACCATTGCTATTAAATCTACTGGGCGTAGTTGCCATGCCCTTGTTTACATGGGTCTTTTATGATATAGCTGTCGATGCTCAACAAGGTGGTCATTATGAGGTTTCGTCCGGCAGGAGAAGAGGGACAAACCAACTGTTGGTCAATGTAGTCGAAGCTATAGGTCCGACAGGTATCCTAATGATTGGTACTATCGCATTACTTATCATGCTGTATGTCACATACAGGCGGTATAATAACCCTGCTTCAGAAGTGCTGTATAAATAAAAAGCCTAACTATTATATATGGATAAAGCTCTACTAACGATGATCAGTAATATGCCTGAGAAAACAGGCAAATCACTGGAGGACTGGAAGAAAATCTTGAAAACTCAGGCCTTCAGCAAGCATGGCGAAGCGGTCAAATATTTAAAAACAGAGCATGGTGTTACTCACGGATTTGCCAATACGATAGTCACGCTCTCAAAGGAAGAGAACAGCACTCCGGACGATCTGGTGGCAAGTCAATAC
>CAZDHV010000144.1:0-7874 GCA_964505335.1 uncultured Saprospiraceae bacterium
GTTAAGCCAGTCAGTCCAGCACCTATTATGACGACATCAGTCTTGTTCTGTTTGTGTTCTGTCAACTTAATTCAGTATGTAAAGTGGAAGATATAATGCTTTTGTCTCTATAGCGTAGTCGCAGCTTTACTTTTACAAGTTCTATCAATATGCATCTTTTCGATCAACTACTTCTCTGATATCCACTACATGAACCTCATCTTCAATTGAATAAATGATCCGGTAGTTTCCAACTCTAACTCTCCACAAATTTTCAAAAGAGGTAAGTTTTATAACTCCTGGAGGTCTTGGATTATCGGATAGGGAATTGAGTTTGGTGAGTATTTTAGAGATGTTGCCTTTCGGGAGTTTTTTAATTGCTTTTGCGGCCTGACGGCTGATAATGACTCTATAGCTCATCTACAATAGACCTTCAGCTTTTAACTCTGCTGTAAAATCTTCTAAAGAGATTTTTTCATCATCCTTACGTGATTCCGCTATCAATCCGTCAATTAAATCATCCAAATGTTTTCCATACACATCATAACTTAGTTGCACTGCGACTTTCTTATTATTCTGATCGGTAACAAAACGGATTCCTTCCATAGCTCCAATTTATATCCAATTTACAAAATTAACATGTCGATTCCTCTCTTGGGCGTAGGCTATGTCGGCTATGTTTGCGTCCAAGCGATTGTGATATTCTATTTCAAGATATTGTCCTTAAACCATATTTTCATCAGTTTCCCATTGTTTATCCAGATACCTGAACGATGCATACCCTACAGCGATACATCCTATGAGGATTCCGATGACTATTGCGTCATTGCCGATATCAGCACGTGTCGACGTAGCTTCTTCCATATCCATCATCTGCATAGCTCCGAAGGCTAATGCGTTGTTGACTGCATGGATGATTATGACAAACCATAGTGACTTCGTCTTATAGTAGATCCATCCTAAGCCCATACCCATACATGCTGCAGCTACTACCTGAATAGGAATCATGTGTATCAAACCAAAAAGAACAGACGAGATCACTATTGCCATGTAAGGCTTGTTGTACTCATTGTTAAGACCACGCTGAATCATACCTCTGAAATAGACTTCTTCAACCACTGGAGTAATCAGGGAGGCAATAATCATAACTGGCAATCCAAAACCGCCGAACTGATCGAGATAACCTTGCATGATTTTTTCATATCCTGGGATGAATTCGAGAGGAATGGATGAGCCTATTTTTACCGCCATAAAAAAGAGGATACTCATAAAGATGGTCATCGGAGTGAGTGCTCCATCACCCCATGAGAAAACAGGAAAATCTATAAGTTGCTTGCCAATCGCTAGTGATAAAATATATGATAGAACGAGCGCATAGGCAATAGACTCTTCCATTGACATAAATGCCATGAATGGCAGAGCACCCAAGCCCTGCATGACTACAAATATGATAGCCATTACTAACGCTATACCAACTGATATACCCATCTTCTTGTGAGTGGGCTTATCCGTGATTATGGAGTCCAGAGGATCATTCATCTATCGCTTGTTTTTGTCTATTGGATCAGTATTGCGCATAAGTTACAAAATCGAATTAAGGAGTAATAGATCGTTGTAGGATTACATGCGATCATGATCACAGTATAGGAAAACCTATAGTCCAGAATATAGGTTATGCCATCTCAAAATATAGGATTGACCATATTTCACGGAGCTATATCCAAGCTCATATTTGTGCTATTGATAATTCAAAAAAAATAAAGTCATGAAGATTAATAGCATCATCATTCACCACGTTAGCGGCTTACGCTCCAATCAGATTGATGAATTCAAATTTGACGATAATGATGTAATAAGCATCGGAAGGTCCGCAGACAGTATGATTAGATATGACGCTGACAAAGAAGCCGGAGTGAGTAGAAATCATGCAACCATCAAGAAAGGTGCTACACCAGGGCAGTTTTTTGTAGAGGATAATAACTCTATGAATGGCGTACTTGTCAACGACATGAAGATTTCGGATTCCGTGGAGATCTTTCCAGGTGACAGTATTCAATTAGGATTAAAGGGTCCTAAGTTCACCTTTGATCTCGATCCTCGTCCAGTAGGCAACAAGTCTACTCAGCTTATGGACACTGCTGCACCGACGCAGGAGTTAGTAATTGATGATCAAGCAGCTTCATCACAGCCTGTGAAACATGGCATCGGAAAGGAGACCTTTGAGAGGGCAATTGTAGTAGAGCGCAAAAAGTCTATGCTTAATATGGCCGCTGTGCTCGGAGGTCTGGTGTTATTGGTGGGTGCTTTAGGATTTACATTTAGGGATAAGATCTTTCCAGAACCATTAGAACCACAAACAATTATCGTCAACAATGATGACGGCAAGCCTTCCTTAGCGGACATTGTTGGTAATAATATGAACAAGGTCGTTTCCATTGAAACGGGTTGGAAATTGGTACATGCGCCTACAGGTGATGAAATCTATCACGAGTATGCAGAATACATTGATCCAACAACTGAGCAGGCATATAATCTTCCAGTATTTATTGATTTAGGTGATGGGAACGTTGAGCCTTCTCTCGGTCTCAGGAAGAATATAATTAATGGACAACCGATTTCCTCGATAGGGACTGGTACAGGCTTTGTAATTGACAAAGAAGGTTATATCATGACTAACAAACATGTGACTTCGTCATGGAAGCTTGCACCATATAATTTTAGCGAGGGCCAAGGAATACTCTATAGCTTCAATGGGGCAGAGTGGGTGCAGCAAGGCATTATCGATGCGCCTTATTGGGTTCCAGGTAATACTACACTATTTGGCAGAGAACCCATTGTTGGCAAAACGATAACCGCTGAGACTACATTTATGGATGTTGTTTTCTCTAAAACAGTACAGAGGATTAAAGCAGACATCAGTAGAGAAAGCCCTGAACATGACCTTGCTATTATTAAAATAGGATCGATAGGAGATCTTGCTCCTGTGAAACTGGCTACGGCGGAATACAATGTGAGAGAAGGCCAAGAAATTATGGCTATGGGATTTCCTGGACTCTCTCCAGATGCTGCTAAGTTAACACGTGATCAGTCATTTACTGGAGCTCGTAACAATTTCAAGACGGCGCCAAGTCCTACTGCTACTGAAGGCATTGTAAGTAAAGTTCTTAACAATGCTTCAGATGCATCCATAGCTCAGACAGACGATATTATAAGCGGTTTGGGAGATCATTACCAGATGACTATAAACTCTGGACCTGGCAATAGCGGTGGTCCCGTATTTAACGATCAGGGCGAAGTAATAGGCGTCTTTACCGCTGCCAGGTGGGATGGTGCAGGTACAAAGTTCACCTATAGTGTACCGATTAAGTATGTGCATAGATTAATGTCTACACAGACAGTTATCAGATAAGTTCTGAAACGGGGAGAAGAACCCCTCTCCTCATTATTAGCTCATAATAATTGATCTCTATGTTATCGTTTTTGCGAAAAAGACAACGAAGTAAGCGCGACTACAACAGCTACAATATCCAGTATTCATGCTCTGCGATAGCCATGAGTGATATCGGAGAAATAAGAAAGACTAATGAGGATAGTATAGTGTTTATCAAGCCTCATGATAAGTTGACACAGGTCGAAAAAGGGAGTCTTGCGATTGTATGTGATGGAATGGGAGGGCATAAATCTGGAGACATCGCTTCAAAAATGGCTGTGCAACATGTGTCTGACTATTATTACTCCTCCAAGTCTGACACAATACAAGCCCTTGGCGACGCTCTGCGCTCGGCTCACAGAAGTATTATAAAGATATCTAGCGCTACTGCTAAACACGCCAATATGGGAACTACATGTACGGCAGTAGTGATCTTAGAAAAATCCATCTATATAGGTCATGCAGGCGATAGCCGAGCCTATCTCATAGGCGATATAGAGATTAGACAATTAACTAAAGATCACACCTACGTGCAACATCTCTATGATAAAGGATTGATCACGCTCAACGAGAAGCTACGTCATCCTGATCGCAATATAGTCACGATGGTCTTAGGCACTCAAAACGAGTTCATACCAGATGTATACTCCTATGACAATGTACTAGGGGAGCAGGAGAGCCTATTGCTATGCAGTGACGGACTCTATGACTATATCGACGATGACGAACTCAAGAGCATAGTTAACGGGCAGGTGTCCGCTGATGCTGCAGAAACGATGATAGATATGGCAAAGAAGCGAGGAGGGCACGATAACATCTCTGTGATCATAGTTAAGAATGAGGCTTTCAAGGATAATACTAATGACCATATCACTAAAGAAGTGGCAGAATGATCGGGCAGCGCATTTCAAATTTTCAGATCGTACAGGAACTCGGCGCTGGGGGCATGGGCACTGTGTACAAGGCCAAGGACATAAGACTTAATCGTTACGTGGCCATAAAAATGCTCCATTCGCATATTACTAATCACTCTAATGTCTATAAGAGATTTCAGAATGAGGCCATGATATCTGCACAGATAAATCATCCCCATGTCACGACGCTACTGGACTTTATAGAAGTGAATGGGCGCAGTTATCTCATTATGGAGTACGTCGATGGGTCCGCCTTGGATGAGCTGTTGCAGAGTAATGGTCCACTGCCAGAACAGCGGTGTATAGATATCTGCATACAGATGCTTAAGGGGCTCTCAGAGGCACATCAACACCATATTCTCCATCGGGATCTCAAACCTGGTAACATCATGGTCAATAAGAAGGGTTTTGTCAAGATCATGGATTTTGGCATAGCTCGTATATCTTCTGCCACCCGTATTACTGCACAAAACAAAGTTATAGGCACTGCCGAGTATATAGCTCCAGAGATCTATCTGGGGAAGGAGCCAACAAAGGTGTCTGATCTCTATTCCATCGGAATAATATTATACGAGATGCTCAGCGGGGATGTCTTGTTTAAAGCCGAGAGTGAGGCTTCTCTTATATATCAAGTAGTCAATAGTAAACCTAAAATAAAGCTACTTGGAGTTTCACCGGACTTGATATCTATAATCAAAAAACTAACCGATAAGAATCCAAGCAAGAGATACCGTTCAACGGAAGAATTAATTGATAGGCTAGAGCGTATAGGAGGTGCATCTAAGCGCAGTAGCAATGGTCCCAAGTTCAGAATTTCTCAGATCATGGAAGCTTTTAAAATGCCAGCTCTAAGAGTCTCGCCTAATGCTATATGGCCCAAAGTCCTGCCAGAATTCAAAATCAATGGTCCTATAAAGTTCTTAATCAGTTCACTGGTATTCAGCGCAATCTTGATGGTATTAAGCAGCACCCTACAAGATCGTAACAGTCAGGGAGGGGTGAATCAAGTACCGGAACTAACAGATATATCTCATGACAGTCTCATCCAAAAGAACCGGATGAGCAATTCATCAGCTTCTCCAAGTCAACAAGCAATTACCATAGAGCTTCCCAATTCAGAACCAATTCCTGCCCCTAAAAAGGAGGCTAAAAAAATTGAGACAGAAACCACAGATGTCGAAGAACATGGCGACACAAAAGCTAAGGAAAGGCCCGCTCCAAAAAAGAAGAAGCAAACTCCTCAGCCTGTCACCATAGAAATAGCTGACACAGAGCCAGAAAAAGAAATAATTGAAGAGAAACAACCAGAACCTATAGCTGTATCACCTACAAATGTAGCACATGAAGTGGAAGAGGCTAAGGATAGACAAGAGGCTGAGATAGTTGAAACCAGCAAACCGGAGCCATTAAGGTCCAAAACGGTATTTATCAATGAGCAGACCATTAAGATTCGTTTTGGATCGGCTATATCCAGTAGTGGAGCTCATGAAGGGCAGACAATCTACTTACAAGCTGGACAACAGATCTATGTGGATGGACAGATACTTGTCAATCATGGTGCGCCTGTCAAAGGGCGTATTTCCAAGCTCAAAAGAAAGAACAATGGTAAGGTACATTTTGGTATCCAGATTCTTGCTGTGCAATCTGTGCACTCAGATTGGTTAGCGTTGGATTATCCAGAGTACAGCGATATAAAAAGAGGTGATGTAGTTTTTCCGGCTTCTATACTATTGAGTAAGGTCAAGCTAAAATCTCAACAAACACAGGTATTTCATTAATCATAAAGATAAATTCTATGTACAAAATATTCATTCTTATAGTCTCGATGATCGCCTTGACGGATGACGACCTACACGGCCAGGACATTTTATCGAGCGCTTCAGGGTTTTCGGTACAGGGAGCATTCTCGTACTCGAGTTGGTCGTCTGATAGCTTTTTCTTGAGTGACCTAGCTGATTCAGAACCGGTAGGAATAGGCTTGAAGCTGGGTGTAGGTTATGGGATCACAGAAAAGATTAGCCTGCACGCCAACTTTTATAGTCTTTCATTCCAAAGAGAATTTGAGTGGGACACCTTCAATTTTACAAGTCAGACGCTCGGTGCCAGATTCACCTTTGGAGCTACATTGTCTAAATGGAGGCCGAATTTTGAGTTTGGACTTGCCAGAGTGGTTAATACTATAGGCCCGGTTTTCTTTGATACCATAGACAATTTGGAGTTGAGAAATAGCGGCTTAGGGATTCAATTAGGCGGGGGAGTAGACTATTATATTAATACGAATATTGCTATCACTGCCCAGGCGAATTATTTGTTTGGCAATTTTTCGGATACCACGTTTTCGGGTGTTCAGTTTGATCCTCAAGAAGATGTCGATTACGGCATTCTGAACATTAATGTAGGAGTGAGATATTTCATCGATTAGACTGTGATGAGCATAGGTGCTGATCTCTTTAAAAGAAGAATAAATTGATCATTACTGACCAAAAGATCTGTATCAATCAAGAGTAAGGCGTACAGAAAGATCTGTTGACTAAGGAGTAAATGGGTTTAGGTTCTGTGTAATCTAAATCTTGTGATGTTAAAATTCGATTAGTAAACACACGATCTTCTGTACGCTTATAATAAGAGTATATCTATATTGGATTATTGATGAGGAATGTTAGTTACACACTCAGATGATTAAAGTACTTATAGTTGACGATCATAAAATTATACTGGATAGCTTGTCCTTGCTGATCAATCTGATGGACATTGAGGTCGTCGGAGCCCTAGATGATAGTAGGAAGGTGATACCATTCTTAGACAATAATCATGTTGACGTCCTGATGACTGACCTCAACATGCCATATATGTCAGGCATTGAGTTGAGCCATAAAGTGAAGGAATCTCATCCAGATGTCAATATTCTGATGTTGACTGTAAATGATAAGCCCAGCCTCATTTCTGACGCTTTTAAAATGGGCATCAAGGGTTATGTCATGAAGAAAGCCAAGCGTGATGAATTAGAACGGGCTATTAAAACGGTTGCGAAGGGTGAGCTTTACTATGGACAAGAAGTTATGCAGGCGCTGCTTACTGATAATGGTGAAGAAAAATCCAGTGCAAAATTTGAGTCGCTCACAAAACGTGAGATTGAAGTGATCAAGTTAATCGCAGAAGAAAAGTCATCAGCCGAAATAGCAGGACTACTATTCATATCAAAAGGAAC
This sequence comes from uncultured Saprospiraceae bacterium, assembly GCA_964505335.1. Lineage (GTDB taxonomy): Bacteria > Bacteroidota > Bacteroidia > Chitinophagales > Saprospiraceae > GYS-P2D. Next base: position 7,532 of record CAZDHV010000144.1, read on the forward strand.
TGTAGAGGTCCATCGCAACAAAATCTTCAAAAAATTAGGTGTTCGCAATGTTGTCGGTGTGATCAAGTTTGCCATGAAAAACAATCTGATTGATGTGTAGGATCATGAGAGCCGTCCTCTTTATATGCCTGTGCGCGCCGTGTACTGGGATCTGGGGACAAGAAATGTATGACTATAGTGATGATGAACGGAGTTTAGCCGCTTTCGCAGACTCACTTAGAATTCAGATCAGGAGTAATGAGGGCATCAGATTTGAAGATTTAAAAGATTTTAATGTAGCATCCGATAAAATCAAAACTCAATTTGCCGAAGGGACCAAACACCTGTTACATGGTATCTGGTA
>CAZDHV010000145.1:0-7798 GCA_964505335.1 uncultured Saprospiraceae bacterium
ATTATGCCGCATTAGTCCCTGCCAACATTGGCACAAAACTGAAATCGCCAAAGAGTTCCTCTTGAGGAGTGCCATCGGCGGACTTCGTAATGCGCTTCATGCGCTGCACTTCTCCCTCGCCAACTGGGATTACCATCTGGCCTCCAATCTTGAGCTGACGGAACAATTCCTCTGGAAAGAATGGCGCAGCTGCTGTAATCAGCACCTTATCAAATGGTGCAAAGCGAGATGCCCCGGCAAAGCCATCTCCATATAAGGTCCTTATCCGACCAAATCCGATGTCGACCAGAAACTTAGAAGTCTTATCAAACAGAACTTTCTGGCGCTCGATGGTATATACCTTGGCGCCAATGTATTGTAATACTGTGGCCTGATATCCAGAACCAGTGCCTATCTCGAGCACCTTGTCGCCTCGCTTGATATGTAACAACTGAGTCTGAAAAGCAACTGTATAAGGTTGGGATATCGTCTGCCCTGAGTCAATCGGGAAGGCGATATCCTTATAGGCCCAAGTATCAAAAGCTTTATCGAGAAAATAATGGCGCGGAATCGCCCCTATTGCTTGTAATACTTGTTGATCTCTTATTCCCTTCTTTACCAATTCTGCAACAAGTTTCTGTCGCAGCCCCTTATGCCTGTAGTTATCTATCAATATAAACCGATTATGATATTAATAATCAGTTGCTAATATATTGCTATTTATTGTAATATGATAATTGCACAAGTGGTTATTATGCGATCAATTGCATTAGTCGATCTTAAGAATCATCGCAGTATGTGGGATGTCATCTTCGAGGTACTCCTCTCCAACTACTGAATACCCCAACTTCTCGTAGAATGGGATCGCATAAACTTGAGCAGAGATTTTAATAGATCGCTCATAGGTTTGAATGGCTAGCTTATTGGAAACTTCCATAATCTCATATCCCAGATTATGCCCTCTGTGTTTACGATCTACCACTACCCTACCTATAGCGACATAATCATCATAGGATAATCCTGGCGGCACCACACGTGTATAGGCGATGAGCTTCCCATCCTCTGTCCCCAAAACATGCGTTGATTGCTGATCGAGATAATCGAGATCTTGATAGGCACATTCCTGCTCCACTACAAATATCTCTGACCGCAGTGCCAGGATATCATATAACTCTTGTGTGCCGAGTTGGTCGAAGGATTTAATTAAAATCTCCATGTGGTAATGATCGATTAGCTATCCTCTGGAAACAGCAAAGGACTCTTTGAAAGTAACTCTATCGGTAATATTAAATAGCTCAATGATAATCACATATATCCCTTGTGACACCAGCTCTCCGTCATCATCAGTAGCATCCCAAGTCCATATTCCCGAGCTCCCCACTGTACCATTATTGAGCAGAGTCGCTACTCTGAATCCCTGATCTGAAAAGATGTTGATCTCTCCAAGGTAATCCGTATTATCCAAGGCATAACTCACCTCAAGTGCATCATTAAATCCATCATCATTTGGAGAGATTAGCTTCTGAGCAACGGAAAATACATTTTGATCACCGCCTCCTGTAATCGAATTTGGCAAACCTGGCGTGCCAAAGCCTACGGTCTCACTGGCTGAAGACCAGTTAGTTCGATCAGATGCCGGAATTTGCGTAGATATCCGCTCCAAACTAATTCCTTCGGTATCATCGATTAAGAAGTGGTGTAAATCCTCATCATAGTCAAAGGAGTCTATAACCACTCCACTGAATATCAATCGCAGCTCGCCAGCAGCATTCGCCAGGGTAGGAACATCTTGCTCTATAAATCTACTCTCGTCTCTTGTTGGAAACTCGCTTAAGATATTAGCGATATCCTCAGTGATTAATAGGAGTTGCTCTGGTTCTAAAACGATTGCCTCTTCAATTTCTGACGAGCTCCCGTTGCGTTCATTTCTAATCACCAGTCCGCTGACGTCAACTGTTCCATCGGATATATTGATGAGCTCGATATAATCAGAGCCACTACCAACCGGATCCGTAAGTATCTCGTTGATTTGGATATTACCCAAGGCTGGTACTGCCGTAAGCATAAATGGCACAGTAGTATCTAGTATATTCCCATCGAGGTCAGAGATTCCAAAAATCTCCAACTCCAGCGCCGTAGACAGCGGAATGTCTTCATCCCAGAATAATAGGACTGTGCGATCCCCTTCGAGTGCAACAGATGATGGCGTAATCATAACAGGAGATATGATAAACGACTCTACTCCAGGCTCGATGATCGCTTCATCAAATACGATAGTTGTGGATTCTTGTCCATGATCTATATCAATTATCTGTGGAGGAATACTATCCACTCTGATTGGACCCGCATATATATTATCGAAGCTAAAACGGTCAGCTCTCGTCGACGTATAATCACATATGATGCGAAACAATCCACTTGCTCCATCGAGCGAAGGCAGTGTTAGCTCAGCCTGCTCATTAGCTTGAGTGCAGTTCAAAATCGAAATTAACAAGTTGTCCTGCTGCATCTGAAGCTCAATACTCGCACAAGCAGGATCAGAACCAAATGAACCATCTGCACTGCGAAAAAGCAACTCTGAGCTTCCATCGACTATCGACCAAAACTCTATGGCGTCATCACTCCCAGTCTCGCCGAGCTGGAAGAATAAGCGGTTATCTTCATCACGATAGATGAGATCTACTGTAAGCATATTAGAATTAGATGGTGCGAACTCAAGATTAAAATCTAATGCTATTTCGAAGTTGTCTTCGATGGTGATTGGGTGAGCGATTAGAGAAGTATTAGCACCATCATCATTGAGCATTAATCTCTGATCGGCTAATACAAATCTATCCGTATCTCCTTGCCATAGTGTCGAGCTAAATAGATCAGGCCCATTGAATTGCTCATCTATCTGCGCATAAGAACAGCAATAGCTTGTTATTAACAAAAAGAACGTCCAAATTTGCGGGTTCATTTATCGAAGATAATTTGGATTGATTTATGTTGATCCATAACTCTAATAAAAAGAAGTTAAAATGAAAATCGCAGTCGTCGGAGTAACAGGTATGGTTGGAAATGTAATGCTCGAAGTATTAACAGAAAAGAACCTACCATTGACTGAACTTATTCCCGTAGCATCTGCAAGATCAGTAGGAAAGCAGGTTACGTTTAATGGCCAATCTTATACCATTATCTCAATGGAAGATGCTGTTGCTGCCAGACCTGATATTGCGATTTTCTCTGCGGGTGGAGGAGTATCCAAAGAGTGGGCACCGAAGTTTGCGGAGGTCGGTACATTTGTCATTGACAACTCTTCTGCATGGCGGATGGATGTAGACAAGCCCTTAACAGTACCTGAAATCAATGCGGGACAGCTGGATGAATCATCTCGGATCATTGCCAACCCAAATTGTAGTACGATACAAATGGTGGTAGCACTCGCTCCAATTCATAAAAAATACGGCATCAAGAGATTGGTGATTTCCACTTATCAGTCTGTTAGTGGTACTGGCGTGGCAGCGGTAAGACAAATGAACGATGAGAGAGCAGGTAAAGATGCAGAAATGGTATATCCATATCCCATCGATCAAAATTGCTTGCCGCATGGTGGATCATTCACAGAGGATGGATATACCACTGAAGAACTTAAACTCGTAAATGAAACTCGCAAGATCCTTAGCGATGATAGCATACAAATCACTGCTACAGTAGTAAGAGTTCCAGTAGTAGGAGGACACTCAGAGTCTGTAAATATTGAAACGCACAAGCCATTTGACCTAACTGAACTCGTCGATCTACTGTCTGAAACGCCAGGTATAGTGGTACAAAACGACCATACAAAAAATGAATATCCTATGCCACTTTATGCACAGCATAAAGATGACGTGTATGTAGGTCGCATCCGACGTGATCATTCCATCGATAATGGCGTGAATATGTGGATCGTGTCCGACAACCTACGAAAAGGCGCAGCAACTAATGCGGTACAGATTGCAGAATACCTAATAAAGAACGACATTGTAAAAGCAATGCAACCCGCTTAGTGCGCAAGAGACCTAAGCCGCATATGATCTGACAAGGCCAATAGGCCAACAACTACCGTAAGAAATGAAGACACGTATCGTACTATGGGGTGAGAATGCCCAAGATGAAAAAATCCTTATCTCAGTTGAGCTCTTAGAAAAAGAGAATCAAGTTAAGGTGACCACTTTTCCAGAACTGATCGCTACAGAAGAATTTAATACTAAAATGATGAACATCTGGAGAGAGGGCAATGAGCTCCCATTTCCAGAAGAGCATACTGAGATCGTCCGAGAACTCTCCATTACAGAGAGTTTACTGCCAGATGATATTAAGACCATGCGCAGTGATATCCTCAATAGGGCTAAGACAGAATGGCATTTCGTCGTGTTATCAGCGAAGTTGTATGAGTCATATAACGATGAGCTGGAAGAAATAAAAGAGCGCATCGAGAAGCTCACTGGATTTGACGGAGGCATCTGGGAAGAGATGAAAGGATTTTGGAATAAGGTACAGAATCAGTCTTCAGAAAAAAACCTATTCAGAAAGCACGCCAATGACTTGCGTACGAAGACTAATGGTCTTTTTGAGCAAATGAAAAATCTCAAAAAGGCGTTGGACCAGGAATTTGAACGAGCAAGTAAGGAGACCTTAGATACATTTTATAAGAAGCTCGATGACATCGAATCGCGTATAGAAAAGGGCTTAGGATTACATCCCATTTTTAATGAACTGAAAGATCTACAGCGGTCATTTAAAGACGTTGAACTAACTCGTCGAGATCGCAATCATCTCTGGAAGCGCACCGATAAGGCTTTCAAAAAAGTAAAAGAAAAGAAATACGGCAAATCAAGTAGCGGCGGCGGAGGCAATTCCGCATTGTCTCGAGTGTCAAGCCGCTATGATGGACTAGTCAATGCCATCAATAAAATGCAACAGTCTATCAATCGCGATAAGAAGGATCAAGAATTTCAGCAGAAGCGCATTGAACATACTGACGGTCAACTAGAGCTACAGATCAGACAGGCTAAGATGGCTATGATCATAGAACGGCTCAAGTCCAAAGAAGAGAAGCTTCAGGATATGCTCAAGACTAAGACTGAGTTAGAGCAAAAGATAGAGTCAGAAAAGAAGAGAGAGGAGAAGAGAAAAGAAAAGAAAGAGGCAGCAAAGGTTAAGGAGCAGTTGAAAGAAGAAATCGCTGAAGAAATCAAAGTGGCTGCTGATGCAAGAAAAGAAGATGAAGAAAAGCTAGTCAAGGCTGCAGAATCTCTTAAAAAAACTAAGAAGCCGAAAGCTGTAGTTCCACCTGTAGGTGATACAGAAGAGAAGGCTCCAGAAGCGCCCAAAGAAGATGCCGCAGAAACGAATATCAAAGAGGCCACCGTAGCCGCTGCAGTGGCAACTGCTGCTGTAGTAACCGAAGCTCCTAAGACTGAAGATGCTCCTGTAGCAGCAGTAGCCGAGGAGGTCGTTGATGAGCCAAAAGTTGAGGAAGCACCCGTAGTCGAGCCTGAAAAAATAATTGAAGAGCCGAAGGAGGAAGCAACTCCAGTCGTAGCAAAAAGTACTGAAGAGGAATAGTCTCTGATCACAGAATAATATAGTCATTGAGACCACCTCGAAAAAACAAACAAGCCATCTATGGTCGAAATCCGATCATTGAAGCGTTAGAACAAGGCCAGCAACTTGAGAGAGTCTATATGAAGGACAATCTCACCGGCGAGCTTGAAAAAGAAATCCGAAATCTCTGCCGAGACCATCAGGTGCCACTAAAACGAGTGCCTAATGTAAAGCTCGAGAAGATGGTGAATTCTCGTAACCATCAAGGCGTGGTAGCGCTGATGTCACTGATAGAGTATCAATTGCTCGAAAATGTAATACCGCACCTTTACGAGCAAGGCAAGACTCCTCAAATCATTATACTCGATAACATCACCGACATTAGAAACATCGGTGCTATAGCACGAAGCTGTGAAGTACTGGGGGCGCATGCCTTAGTGCTAAGTGGTAAGAATAGCGGATATATCAACGAAGATGCTGTAAAGACAAGTGCCGGAGCATTGTTCAGACTGCCCGTATGCCGAGAGAAGACCACTCTCGACGTCATACAAATAATGAATGATCAAGGAATTAAGCTGGTCGGAACATCGTTAAGAGGTAAAGAGTCATTGTCAGGAGCTTTAGTAGGTCCCGTAGCAGTTATCATGGGATCAGAGTACGACGGGCTCCATATTACGATAGAAAATAAATGTGAACATCTGGTCAAGATACCTCAAGTCGGTTCGATAGATTCCTTAAATGTATCCGTTGCCGCAGGTATCATGATGTATGAGATGATGATCCAAAACAAATAATAACATGAAGAAATTTCTTTTAGCCTTAAGCTTGATCTCTATGATCATGAGTGCGTGCAAATCTTCTGAGACTGTAGTTCCAGTAGTGCAAGCTCCCACCACTCCAGACTCGAGCGATTTAGAAAATTCATTGCTTTGGGAAATCAGTGGTAATGGTCTTGCCCAATCGTCATTCTTATATGGCACCATCCACTTGATCGACAAAGAGGACTATTTCCTACCACAGGGCACGTTATCAGCCATGGATCAGAGCGAGGAGATCTATTTTGAGATAGACATGTCAGAAATGAGCGATGTCTCTAAACTCATGCCTCTATTACAAAAGGCCTATATGGATGATGACCTCACCTTGAAAGATTTACTTGATGATAATGAATATGAGATCGTTCAAGATCACTTCAAGGAGCTTGGGTTGCCATTATTCTTCATGGAACGAATCAAGCCAATGTTCTTGACAGTATTTGCCTCTGGCGATATGAACCCAGGCGATATTCAGAGTGGCAAGGTTAAGTCGTACGAGATGGAATTTAACAAGATCGCTGAGGAAAGTAATAAACCAGTAGGGGGATTAGAGACCATAGAATATCAGATCTCAATCTTTGATAGCATTCCTTACGAGGATCAAGCTGATATGCTGATTGAGACGATTAAAGCAGGTGATACAGGTGATGATCAATTCACAGAGCTCGTAGAGCTCTATAAGAACCAAGATGTCGCAGGACTATACAACGTCATGAAGACTGATGAGAGCATTGACGAATTTGAGGATGTACTCTTAGTACAGCGTAATAAAAACTGGATTCCCGTGATGTCCGATAAGATGACTACGAAGCGGACCTTTTTTGCTGTTGGAGCAGGACACCTGGGAGGATCATTTGGTGTCATTAATCTGTTGCGTGAAGCTGGCTATACCGTGACTGCCGTTAATCCAGTTACTTCTACAGATGGCTAATATTATCTCTGTAAGAGGATTTACTCCAGAGATTGACCCATCATGCTGGCTCGCTGATGATGCTGATGTGATAGGCCGCGTGCATATCGGAGCAGATTGCAGTATCTGGTTTAAGTCAGTAATCCGAGGAGATGTCTGTAAGATCACTATTGGCCAGAAATGCAATATTCAAGATGGTGCCATCATCCATGGCACGTATAACAAATCAGAAACTATACTTAAGGATCGTATATCAGTAGGTCATGGTGCCATATTGCACGGTTGTCAGATAGAGAGTGATGTACTTGTTGGGATGCGCTCTGTGATTATGGACAATGCTCATGTCGAGTCTAATGTCATCGTTGCGGCTGGCGCAGTAGTTCTTGAAAATCAAGTGCTCAAGTCAGGGTATATCTATGGCGGCACTCCGGCAAAAATATTGAAAGAGATAGATCCCGAGAAAACCCAATTTCATATCACCAGAACGGCAGACGCCTATATGATGTATTCTGGATGGTTTAAGGAG
>CAZDHV010000146.1:0-5826 GCA_964505335.1 uncultured Saprospiraceae bacterium
TAATGGCCCGCTTCTGATACCATAAATCCATGGTAGAACTCTCTAAGCTCAGGATCTTGTAAGTTAAGGGACAGTAGTCTGAAGCGCTCGCAGCTGCGAGCTTCGATAAGTGCACAAGTAAGGAGCTTTTCTAATAATCGATCATCATAGGTGCCTCCCTTCTTCTGAAACTTGAGGAGTTCATTAACGTAGAGGTCTTTTCGCTGTCGGCCGAGTTGCAGATTGCGTTTACGGAGTTCTGCAATAACTAGTCTGAAGTGTCCCCATTCTTCGGTAACCACAGGCATGACTTCATCAACGAGCAGATCAAGCTCAGGATACATCGACACGAGGCTTATGCAAGTGGTAGCGGCCTTCTGTTCGCAATAGGCGTGATCTGTAAGTATGTCTTCGAGAGACTTTTCTGTCATGTTGACCCAGCGAGGATCGGTAGGCAGTTCAAGTCCTAAGGTCGTCTTGGACTTTAGTTGTTCAGACATGTGAGCTGATTTTTAAGAAAATCAACTTCATAGACGGTGTACTCCTCAAAACCAGAAGACCATTCTATACCCACCTTATCTATCTCCTGTGTACTAAGACGCTTTATACCAGATTTGTCAAGATCATAGCTGACAACATAGATATTGACTTCTGGGTCATTAGTAAGTACAGGAAGACTACGGGCACGACTCAATAGTTCGACCTCACGACCATAGATAGTAGTGATGACTAACTTTGATTGAGTCTCAATGGAGCCATACATTTTGGCAGCATGAGCACTATACATATGTATGTTGAGATTGAGATATTGATTGGATTCAATCTTGCTAACCTGGGCGTCCACCGTCATTAGATTTTGTGTCTTGAGTTCATTCTTAAGCTCTGGAGGAGAATATGAGAAGAAGTATTCCGGAGCTAACTCTTTTCTATAGAGTTTAGTCTTCACATCTATGCCATCATACAATGTGGTACAGTCATAGGATGTGTCGGACGAAGGCGGATATGACAATAGTAGGCTGAGAATTATTTGTATGAGCATAGACCTTGTTATCTTACTTGCGACTATAAATATACAAGTATTATAAAAATTCATATATGTATAAGCATCATGTCCTTATTTTGCTGATGATTTTATTAGTAATAAGCTGTAGTGAGAAGCCAATGAAAGACAAGGGAGATCAAAAATTAGCATATCCCGAGGTATTTCGGGATTCAACAGTTGTTGAAGACTATCATGGAACACAAATAACAGACCCTTACAGATGGTTAGAGGACGATAATAGTCCGGAAACTAAAGAATGGGTTACGGCACAGAATGAAGTCACCCAAGATTTTATTGCACAGATACCATTCAGATCCAAGGTAAGAGACCGACTCAAAGAACTTATGGACTATGAGCGCTATGGGAGTCCATTCAAGGAAGCAGGAGAGTACTATTATTTTAAAAATGATGGATTGCAAAACCAGAGTGTGTTGTATCATCTCGATGATGAAGGCGAAGATGAGGTGATCATCAATCCTAATGAGTTTTCAGATGATGGTACATCTTCATTAGCCGGGTTGTTTTTTAGCAACGACGGAAAATATATCGCCTATCTCGTTTCCGAAGGAGGATCTGATTGGAGGACTGCCAAAGTATTGGATCTTAATACAATGACGCTCTTGTCAGATGAGCTGGAATGGATTAAGTTTTCTGGTATCTCATGGGCCGGAGACGGATTTTATTATAGCCGCTATCCAGTCTCTGACGAAGGAGATGAACTCTCTGGATTAAATGAGTATCACTCGCTGTTCTATCATAAACTCGGCACAGAACAATCGGCAGATCAGCTCATCTATAAAAACCCTGATCACCCGAAACGAAATGTAGGTGCTGGGGTCACTGACGATGAATCCATATTGGTAGTAACGGAATCAGAGTCAACCAGTGGCAATTCAGTCAAGATTAAAGACTTGACTTCAAATGGTCCGTTACAATCGGTTGTCAACGGTTTTGAATCCCGCTACAGTTTGATTGATCGTTATGGCGATCAACTCTATTTCTTGACGGATGCCGATGCTCCTAAGAAGCGCTTGATCAGCATAGATCTAAACAACCTCTCACGAGTCAAGGATGTAATCCCAGAAAGCGCCGATGTCCTTCAGAGCCTATCTATTGCAGGAGGAAAGATATTCGCAGAATATATTCATAATGCGTCCAGTTTGGTAAAGGTCTTTGATCTTGATGGAAACCACTTATCCAATTTGGAGTTACCGGGTATTGGTAATATCAGCGGCATTAGTGGGAAGAAAGAGGATACCGAAGCATTCTTCTCCTTTTCATCATATACCTTTCCTACAAGCATCTATTCGCTTAATACAGAAGACCTCAGTTACAAGCTGTTCAAAGCTCCTGAGATCGATATGGACCTGTCCGATTATGTGACTCAGCAATTATGGTTTAAGAGTTATGACGGTACAGACGTGCCAATGTTTGTAACACACAAGAAGGGTTTAAAAATGGATGGTAGCAATCCGACCATGTTGTATGGATATGGAGGGTTTAATATCTCCTTACTGCCAAGTTTCAGCACTACGATGCTCCCGATTCTGGAGAATGGTGGCATCTACGCCGTTGTGAATCTCAGGGGAGGAGGAGAGTTTGGTACAGAGTGGCATAAATCCGGCACTCAAGATCGCAAGCAAAATGTCTTTGATGATTTTCAATCGGCTGCTGAGTATCTGATCGATCAGGGATATACTAGTTCGGAGAAGTTGGCCATCCGAGGTGGCAGTAATGGCGGGCTCCTTGTGGGAGCATGTATGACACAGCGACCAGATCTTTATGCCGTGGCATTTCCAGCTGTAGGTGTATTAGATATGCTCCGATATCATGAGTTCACCATTGGATGGGCTTGGGCTAAGGACTATGGTCGCAGCGATGATCCAGAGGCCTTCAAGTACCTCATCAAATATTCTCCATTACACAATATTAAAGAGCACGAATATCCTGCTACGATGATCACTACGGCAGACCACGATGATCGAGTTGTGCCAGCTCATTCATTCAAGTTTGCATCCGAGTTACAGCACAATCATCAAGGAAGCAATCCTGTAGTTATAAGAGTAGAAACCAGTGCCGGGCATGGAGCTGGAAAGCCAACCGACAAGGTAATTGATGAGTTCGCAGACTTGCTATCATTTATGTATTACAATATGGATGAAGAGATGAGCTTCAAAGTGAAGGGTTAGGATATAAACTATACGGTGGTTAATATCTCATAGGTACTATTGCCTATATTACAGCTTTAGATATGAAAACAAAATCTTACCTCAAAGCGATTGGCCCTGGGCTGATATTCGCGAGTAGCTCTATCGGAACATCACATCTCGTACTGTCTACCAGAGCTGGTGCAGAGCATGGCATGATCTACTTTTGGATTATCCTATTGGCACTACTGTTTAAGTACCCATTTTTCGAGTTTGGTCCGAGATATGCGGCAGCAACTGGTCATAACCTTCTCAAGGGGTACAAGGACCAAGGCGTCTGGGCGATCTATATATTTTTACTTTTAATCGTCATCAGCATGTTTGCTGTTACAGGGGCGATTGGAGCAGTTAGTGCAGGTCTCTTGTCTACTATTTTGTCTACTTATTTTGATTTTGGTTTGAGTGATGGCTTATTAACCGGAGTTGTGATTTTAGTGACGCTCCTAGCACTGTTGACAGGTGGGTATAGAGGATTAGATCGCATCATTAAGGTGATCTCAGTGACACTCCTAATTACCGCTGTTGTAGCCTTCTTTGCAGTTATAGGCAAAGGACCACAGGCACCTGCAGCCGATTTTGTCGCGCCATCATTACTGGAGGGTGCAGGACTGACCTTATTTATTGGTCTTATCGGTTGGATGCCGACTGGGATAGAAGCTTCCGTAATGAATAGTATATGGATCCTCAAGAATAATGAGACTGCTGATATAAAACCCACTAAGAAGCAGGTGCTATTCGACTTTAACCTGGGCTATTGGTTTACCGTCGTAACAGCAATCATATTTCTCATTATTGGAGCTTTTACTATTTATGGTACAGGAGAACAACTGGGGGATGGCACCACAGAATTTTCTAAAAACTTGCTCCATACGATCTCAGATAACCTTGGTTCATGGGCATTTCCGATTATAGCGGTTGCCGCATTTGGTACCATCTATGGCACTTTGATAACAGTCTTAGATGCATTTTCTCGATGTGTTACCCAAGGATTTCGAGCCTTGAAGTTTGATGTTATCGCGGACAGTGCCGAACAAAAATCATTCGCCAAGAGGATATTTCCGGCAGTACTGATCATCCAGAGTTTAGGTGGATTCGCACTATTCTATTTCAGTACGTCGAGTATGATCACCATGTTAGAGTGGGCAACGATTATATCGTTTCTGATAGCTCCTATATTAGGCGTTCTTAATCTCAGAGTCATTCTGAAACTGCAGAGAGAAACAGACCATCAGGTTCCAAAATATCTTTTATACCTTGCCTACATTGGCTTAGTGGCTATGGTTGGATTCACCATATATTACTTGATAAATATTGGAAGTACTGGGCATTAATTAACCAGAGATGAGTAACAAGGACAGAAATATAGAGGATGTTTTCAAATCATATTTTGATGATAACAAGGGCTACCGTGGTGGCAAGTCTGGTGATCCCAACAAGTTTAATAAGATACATAAGTTGTCCTCTAACGAGAATCCACTCGGATGCTCTCCACAGGTGCAACAGGTAATAAAGGATCGACATAACGCTATCAGCGGTTATCCAGATGCAACAGATTTAAAACTTAGAGAGGCTATTGCAGAGCTCTATGATGGTAAGCTTAAATTGAACCAGCTCATCTGTGGCAATGGGGGATCAGAAGTCATTGACTGGATTATTAAGGGATTCGTTAGGGTTGGTGATAATGTTATCGTCTCTTCACCATTCTTCGTTCCTTACCGATCATTTAGCATGTGGGCTGGAGCAACGGTTGTCGATGTGCCACTCCAACCAGAAACTTACGCAGTCGATGTTGACGGAATACTAAATGCCGTCAATGATCAGACACGTATTGTATTCTTGACGAGTCCTAATAATCCGTCTGGCAGCTACATCAACAGATCTCAGCTAGAAGAATTACTGGATCGCATCCCATCTGATGTCATCATCGCCTATGATGAAGTCTATTATCACTTCATAGATCAAGATGATTACCCTCGTGCCTATGAGTATATTGATCGCTATCCTAATTTAGTTGGGGTCAATAGTTTCTCCAAGGCGTATGGAATTGCTGGAATGAGGATAGGATATGGATACTTCTCAGATCAGGTTGCGGCATATCTGAGGCTCATCGTCAGGCCATTTATCATTTCGAGATTGACACTGGAGGCGGCTATAGCAGCAGTAAAAGATCAAACGTGGGTGGAGAAAACCGTTGCTAATAATGAGCAAGGGCGTCAATATCTCTTTGAAGAAATGTCTCAGATGAACGTCCAGATTTATGAGTCTCACGGCAATTTCATCATGTTTAAAGTGCCGGGAGATCATCTTGCCGTCTTTCAAGCCTTAGCGGATAAAGGTATTTTCATACGACCCTTAGACAATTATGAAGCACCAGGTATGCTCAGAGTGTCCGTAGGAACGAGGGAGAACAATGAAGCCTTCATTAGCGCACTTCGGAAGATTATAAGTTAATAACGGCTTAGTCATACCAAGAACTCATCTTCAAATTCTTAGTTTAAAGTATATGAAAAAACTTCAACTATCAACACTCCTGAGTGCTATTGCTTTCCTGCTATTCATGGCCTGTGGCGGGAATGACCCGATGCCTGTAACTCCAGT
>CAZDHV010000146.1:5926-7783 GCA_964505335.1 uncultured Saprospiraceae bacterium
GGATGGAATCTCGGTAACTCCTTTGATGTCATTGATAGAGACAAGACTGCTTGGGGTAATCCACTTCCCTCAAGAGCGGTTATAGATGCCGCAGCAGAACTTGGATTTCGGACCTTACGCATTCCTATTACATGGGCATTCCATCAGCGTGACCGAGCACCGTTTGAGATTGAATCGCAGTATTTAGAGGACATTGAGGAGATAGTCAGATTCGGATTTCAAAATGGCATGCATGTAATCATCAATGTTCATCATGACAATGAATGGGTGGTGCCAACTCCAGAGTCTGCAGATGCAACCAATGCTCGATTGACCAGTCTATGGACACAGGTAGGAGAACACTTTATGGCCTACAATGACTCGCTGATATTTGAGACACTCAATGAACCCAGAATAGAAGGTATTCCAGAAGAGTGGACAGGCGGTACAGTCGAGGGGAGGGCATTCGTTAATGAGTACAATAAAACTGCCGTTGACGCCATCCGTGCCACTGGAGGCAACAATGCGCTTAGACATATCATGATTCCTACTTGGGCGGCAAGTACGGTTCCAGAAACCATGGATGATTTGGTGATACCCAATGATGATCCTAAGGTAATAGTCTCCTTACACAGCTATTTTGACTGGGATTTTGCTGGTCTGGCTCAGGATACTTGGGGAGAAGATGCAGATCGAACAGCATTGCAAGGAGAACTGCAGCGCATACATCAGAAGTGGATTGTAGAAGAGAATCGCCCCGTAGTATTAGGAGAGTGGGGGACTATACGTGACAATGAGATTAATCAGCGCCTCGACTACGCCGAACTATATGCTCGTACTGCTGCAGAGCTCGGGATGCCTACTATCGTTTGGGATGATGGTGGCATGTTTCAGTTATTAGATAGAAGATCGGGCCTCTGGGCATTCAGAAGTATTGCAGAGACTATTATAGAGGCTTCTGAATAGATGTAAGGTGGCTGGGGGGCTTAAGAGAAGCTAAAGCGAGCGACTAAAAAACGCTTGGACACAGTTTTTGTCGACTCGATTGACCAATCTTGTTCGATACTCTTTTTGTGAGAACATTTTAAAATAGGTTTTGTCTAAAGTTTTATTTATTACAATCCCTGCAGTTAGCCATACCTTGGCCTTAGTAAAAGTACTCAAGATTTTACAGAGTCAATATGAAGTAACTTGAAGGCAATAATGAAGAACCATCTATAATCGAGATGCTGAGCTTACAGGCTTACCTATTACATATAGTTTACCACTTGGCAACCCACCGATTGCTCCTGTTTCCCATGTGTAATCTTCTGTACGAAGATCCTTAAATAACACATTCATATCTTTCTGGGTATATGTTCTGATATTGGATATTGTTCCATCCCAGGCGAAGCAAATCGGAATAATAGGAATAAGATAGGTAAATACAATCTGCTGCCAAGTCATCGGACGCACCCTTAACGTAATAAAAAAGCATAGCAGAAAAAGGAATGGCATAGAAATGAGAGTGAGTAGAATAGGGTGGCTATTGTCGCTTATTTCATAAATGAAGATGGGTTGTCTCGAGTGTTGAGCATTCTGTAATATCTGTTTTGCAACACTCGGACGCATATGATGGAAACTGCATATCATTGTTCTTAATCCCTGTTCAGAACGTGGGATGTTGGTAGCGTCCATGGGTTCTGTTACATAACTGATATCACCTATACTGCTTGTATTTATATGATCAGCAAACGGAAGATGAGGGTAAAGGTCAGTCAATTTTAATGTTAGATCTACAAGACCATGTTTCCTTTTTAAGATATCAAATGCTGCTACCATGGGCCCACCGCTACCAGAACATAGATCAATTATACGAGTCGTATCTGTATCTCTTAG
>CAZDHV010000147.1:0-7779 GCA_964505335.1 uncultured Saprospiraceae bacterium
TGAATTTAGGCTGGTAGGTGATAGAATTATCCTCTGATTTGTATTCCAACGAAAAGTGTAGCTAATGAACTTATACGACTCATGAACATCCTCTAACTATATAACTATTTGAATCCTACATACCGTTATACCAAACTAATACATCATGTATTTATAGTATCGATGTTGATCCTGCTATCTGCATGTACTGCTAAAAAGCCCTTCTATAAGGACAAGCCGACAGAGTTAATCGAATTACCCAATGACAGAATTGATTATGAAGTCGTTGTCATGGGCAATGTGGGGCAGTTTGGCTCATCTGAAAACGAAATTCTCAAAACAGTCAAGCGAGAATTGGATCCCGCTGTAAACAGGTCGATAATTTTCAATGGAAATTTTCTTTCTGAGGGCAGCTATGTTCCTAAGAGCTCATTCAAATACAAGAGCCAAGCTGAGTTAATTAAAACATGCATTAATGAGTTTAAGAACCTAAGCAATGAAGTCTATTTTGTTCCTGCCGAAAATGAATGGAGTGATGGAAAAAGTGTCAATATTCAGGCCGTCGTCGAATCACAGCTTTTCATCGAAGAGATTACTGAAAAAGCGGGTGTCGTCTATCCAGATTTAGGCTGTCCCGTTTCAGATGCGATTGATGTAGGTGCCGACCTAGTGGTTGTATTTGTGAATAGTACATGGCTGCTAAACCAACGTGATCTTGACCAAGAAAATGATCCAGTCTGTGGCTTATCGAACTATGTTGATGTCTCATCTAAAATTCGAAACATTGTCAGTTCTAATAAGCTAAAGAACATATTAATAATAACGCATCATCCAGTTTTTTCTAATGGTGAGACTGCGGTGTTCAAGTTTGGTAAATCAGTTCCTACGACCTTTGGTGTTTTTGGGTCTTTTGACCATGGAAGGACGTTTTTGGAGGGCGACAACAATTCTGATTGGCACTATAGCTATGGCGGGGGATTCTTCTTTGCACCCCTCGATATTATCGGTTTTAAACTGGGGTATCATGCAGCAGAATCAGATGGACAAATTAAACTTATCAGTTCTTTAAGAATATAAAATCATAATACAATAACTAGATATGAAACGACTACTTTTTACCTTAAGCTTACTTGTTCTGGCATATATGACGTATGCGCAGACTAGTTCGAAACCTGTAGTAATTGAGTTACAATCTGCTGATCAGGCTGTTGCGCCTGGTAACAGCTCTTCGATTGTAGCAACTTTTAAAGTGCCTAAATGGATTTGGCTGGGCGCTTCGCCAGATGATGCCCGTACCCCTCCTGGTACAAGTATTAAAGGTGTGGCCATGGCAGGAATTAGATTTGAAGATGCGCAATATCCTGAACCATTTGAAGAGTGGGTCCCAGCTAAACTCGGTAAAACCAAAGTTTATAAAGAGTTAGTAGAAGTCGTAATACCATTTCATGTAGACGCTTCTGTATCCGAAGGGAAACACACCTTACAGTTCAAAGTGAATTATACCCCAGGCTACAATGCTGGCAGGCTGGCAACACATAGTAATGAAGTTTATACAGTTGACATCAATGTCCGAAGCGGTGCCACTGCGGGATCCGTTCCTACGCCAAGAAATGGCACAGTGTCAGATGAATTTTATGTAAAACCTAAGAGCTTTGATCACATCCCTAACTTATTTCAGTTTATGTTCAATCCTCTTAATGAGGACAAGGGACTGGCTAAAGCCTTGCATGGCATATGGCTAGACAAGCCAGGTCATGGCAAGTCCGTAAGAATGATGCCTGTACCATTCTTGAACACTACTAATATTACAGGCTCATCAGCAGGGCTCGGTGTAAGCTTCCTTAATGCGACTAAAGAAGGCACGATGACGGGGATGTTTACCATGTCGGGCTATAGCAACGATCTAATAGGTAGCGCTTTTGGAGTACAAGCCATCAGTTGTCCTGGAGCTTATCATAATTATCAGTTTTCAGCATTTTTTGGCGGCGAAGGATTTCGTAATGTCACTTTGGATTATGAAAACTTCACATTGTCTAATTCAAGTGTAGGTATTAATGTGAGCTTAGCAACTGTTAATGAGCCGCGAACAAGATTTCATGGGATTGGTGCTCTAACAATGGAAGAGGATGAAACAGCTTATGAGAGAGAAGACCTTCGAGGTATTTTCGATTTCTATTTACTACCTGTGCAGAATCTTAGAATCGGAGTAGGTATCAGTTATGAAAATACGAATGTAGGACAGTCGTTTGATGAGCTCCTCGTACAGGAAGAAGGCGTAGAATTTCTTCAAAATACAGGACTGGTCGATAACTTAATAGGGTTAAATGGTGCGACTAATGTCGGCCTGAGATTTAATGTGATCTATGATCACAGGGATCAAGAGTTTACTTCTTCTCGTGGATTTTATACGAAGATGACTGTGACACGTCAGTCTTTGTCAGACGTAGAAAACGACGATCTACCTGATAGTTATGTTGGGCTGAATCTGGATATGAGACAATACTTCTCAGGACCGTCTCAAAAACTCGTTGTCCTCATGAGAGGAGGTTTAGAGCTCAAGTCTGAGTCTGATATACCATTCTATTATCTGTCCTCTCTGGGTGGCCCTAACTCGGTTAGAGCTTATGATTTCAATAGATACCTTGGGCAACATTCTGCCTTTGCAAGTGCGGAGATGCGCTATACATTTTTCACCATTCCTGTATTAGGATACCCGATGTCGATAGAGATGGGAGCATTTTTAGATGTAGGTCAAGTATTTGGTGATGGCGTTGCGTTAGGAGATGAGTTGAATGTAGATCCAGGTATAACGATGAGAATGATCAATAAGCCAAATGTAGGATTAGTATTTAATTATGCTTACGGTAACGATGGCGGATACTTTTCAGGAGGGATAGGACTTCCTTTTTAAAAAATGTGAGAACGATTAGATAGTTGCTTAGGATGTGGTGTATGCTCTGCGGTGTATCCGAGGGTGTGTTGAGATTAGAAGCAATTTTAATGAATTAGTTAATTCTAAAATTTAGAACATGAAAAAGCTTATTACCAGTATTATTATCATTACAATTTGTCTTCTTTCTCAGGTAGGGGATGCGCAAACCGATCATTCTCTATGGAATACTCTTGTGAAAAATCACGTGAGTAATAGTGGAAAGGTCGATTATCAAGGCGTGCAGAAAGATCAGGCTACACTCAGTAAATACTTGGGACAGCTAGCTGCTAAGGGCCCTACGGGTAGCAATAATGATCAATTAGCCTATTGGATCAATGCGTACAATGCGTATACAGTCAAGCTGGTCATCGACCATATGCCTGTAACGTCTATAAAAGATATAGCCGCTAAGGTAGGTGCTGATACACCTTGGGACTATAAGTTTGCCAACATAGGAGGCACGAAGTATACCTTGAATCACATAGAGCATAGCATCATCAGGGCTAAGTATAATGAGCCAAGGATACACTTTGCAGTAAACTGCGCATCTGAAAGCTGTCCAAAGCTTAGAAATGAAGCGTACGTAGGACAGAAATTGGATGCACAGCTAACGGAACAGGCCAAGGCGTTCTTGTCAGACAAGACTAAGAACAACCTTTCCTCTAGTCCCATCCAGATCTCAGAGCTGTTCAGTTGGTTCAAAGATGATTTTACCAAAGGAGGGACATTGATTTCCTTCTTGAACAAATATTCAAATCAGAAAATAGCTGCTTCGGAGTCACCGTCATACCTGACTTATTCTTGGAAGCTTAACAACTAAAAGATATCTCATATGGATGATATTATATTTTATGGTGCTGATTGGTGCCCAGATTGCCGTCGAGCAAAAGCGTATCTCAAGTCTAATAATATAGACTACAAGTTTGTAGATGTAGACATCAATGAGGCTGCTACTGATTTGGTGCAGACCTTAAACAATGGGAAGAGAATCATCCCTACTATAGTCATAAACGGAACCGTCTACAGCAATCCACCTAACGATATAATTGCGGCCTCACTGGGCCTCAATGAAGACAAAGGTCGAGTCATCTTGTATGGAGCGGATTGGTGTCCAGATTGTCGGCGTGCAAAATCATATCTCCAAGACAACTCTATCAACTTTCAGTTTATAGAGGTAGATAAGCATGATTGGGCCGCTCAGAAAGTCGAGCAAATCAACAATGGCAAGAGAATCATCCCGACCATCTTTATCAATGACAAGTCTTATACTAATCCTAACAATGCGATACTACAGCAGGAGCTTAACATAGAGGCAGTAAAATCGACTCAGTGTTATGACACTCTTATTGTGGGTGCGGGTGCCGCAGGGTTGACTACCGCTATCTACGTACAGAGAGATAGATTTAATAGCGTCATTATAGAGAAGAAGAATGTAGGCGGCAATGCTTATCTAACCGAGAAGATTGAAAACTATCCAGGTTTTACCAAAATATCAGGCCCAAAGCTTATGGATAGGATGGCCGATCAAGCCGTCACTTATGGTGCTCAGATCAAGACAGGTATAGAGCTGCAATCTGTAGAGAAACAGTCTAATGGGGTTTTTCAGGTCCAGACCAATATGGGCGAATATAAAGCGCGTACCCTCGTGCTCGCCTTAGGATCTACCTATAGACAGTTGGGGATCCCTGGAGAATCAGAATTGATAGGCGCAGGTATACATTTTTGTGCAACCTGTGATGGAGCATTCTATAGAGACCGAGAGATCATCGTCATAGGTGGAGGTAACTCTGCACTCGAAGAAGGAATCTTCTTAGCAAACTTCTGTAAGAAAGTGACTATAGTCAATAGGTCTGCAGCATTCAAGGCTTCTCCGACCTATGTAGAGAAGCTCTCCGAAATAGAGAATATCGAAGTCCACCACAACAAGAAGTCCAAGAGATTCCTAAGTGATGACAAAGGATTGTTCAAGGCCTTAGTAGTAGAAGACAGTAGTGGCGAAGAAATGGAGATCAGCGCTGATGGGGTGTTCATATTCATTGGACTCATACCTAATACACAAGCTGTATCAGATTTGGTAGCCTTAGACGAAAGAGGCTTTATAGAGACCACCGGAATGGGAGAGACCAGCGTCTCTGGCATATTCGCCGCTGGCGATTGCCGCAAAGGGGCTATAGCTCAGGTTGCAGCGGCCACAGGAGAAGGAATACTCGCCAGCTATGGAGTAAAAGCTTATTTGCAAAGGTAGAACGTAGTGTGAAGTATCAAGTGCTCAAGCCTCAAGTTCCAAGTATTGAATGTAGAGTATCGAGTGATGAGGATTCGAGTAGCGAGTATAAAGTGGCCTCCTATTACTTCTTGATTTTAGAAATCGTCTTACCCATAGATTTAGTCGGCTTCTCCATATCGTTTATAGCATAGTCAATCGCAGCTCTAACCAAGCTCGTTACTTCTGGATTTCTGTAATCACTTGGTTTTTTTACAGCTATATGTCTGATCAGCTTTCCCGTTCCAGATAGGAGATTATTGGGATCTTCTAACAGCGCACCTTTGTTAAATCCTAAATTAACGTGATTGGTATAAATTGGCAGCATACAATATGCATCTGATAGCTTTTCTGAGATCGAATAAACGGTTGTCAGAGCGTGAGTATGATACAGTAGTTCATTACTATCAGTATGAAGATCTAAGATGTATTGTCGTAAATCATTAAACATCTCAATTAGCTCCTGATCTTTTAAGTCCAAGTAGTATTGGAAGTCTGGATGAATTGGCCGAGAGTCCATGTTGTTAAGTTAGTCTATTGAAGTATGTATTCTCTTAATCCTCTGCAAGTCTCACGGTTATTTTGTCAGGCCACGGCCTCATTAAGCTATCAAACTACTAACTCGCTTAGGTAGGCGTATAATAAATATTGATCCTTTAGGCTCATTGTCTCTTACTTCGATAGAGCCCTGATGCTTCTCCATGATCCCTTGAGATATACTCAGACCTAAGCCTGACCCTTCTTGATCTTCCTTGGTCGTATAGAAGGGTTCAAATATTTTCTGCTTTGCGTCATCTGGAATGCCAGGCCCACTATCTGAAATCGAAATCAGAACATCGTTACCTTGCTCCTGCACCCCGACTTTAATTAACCCTCCGTCTTGTGTGGCATGAATAGCGTTTAACAGAATGTTTGTAAAAACTTGGTAGAGCTGCCCCGGAAAACAATAGATAGAAAGCGAATTCTTCTCATATTCTTTCTCCAAGAAAACATCCTCTTTTAATTTGAACGATAACAATCTGAACGTGACTTCTAAACCTGAGATGATATCCGCCTCCATATACTGTTCACTATTTTCTCTCGAAAACAACCTCAGACTCTTGACGATATCACTTGTTCGCCTGGCACCTTCCTCAATGGCAGTAATCATATCATTCATATCCTTTTCCAACTCGTCGGTCTTTTGAAGTTTTGAATCTCCAGTGTACATCTCCAGAGTTTTCTTCAATCCAATGATACCGCTTGAAATAAAATTTACGGGATTATTGATTTCATGGGCAACACCTGCTGTCAATTGACCTAGTGACGCCATCCTTTCAGTTTGAATTAACTGATGTCGAGTACTCTCCAATTGATTGAAGTGATCTATTTTATTGAGCAATTCTTCTTTTTGTTTTCTCTGATTAATGGCTAATGCCCTTAAGTAAAAAACGATACTTAAGGCAATCAATAAACCGATAAAGCTATAGATGTATGTCTTTTTTAATTGACTTAATTTTAGACTTGATTGCTCTTGCTCATTCAGTAGATGAGTGTTAAATATCTCTGTTTCATATTCAGTTTGAATCGCTCTTTTGATCACAGAGATCTGATCTTGATCTTGGCGCAAACTATCTGAATACATCCGGTACTTTTCTAGCATAGTTAATGAAAGCTCATGTTCATTTCTACTTTTATAACATTTATGAAGTAATTCATATAAATCAATCTTCATAGCATGATCTCGATAATCATTAGCGGATACTAACACTTCTTCCCCTAACTCAGTTGCCTTATTGAGATCAGTGGAGAGCAGTAAATTTGCCAATATGACCTTGTCCTTTAAGATGAAAACGTCCGTGCCAACGGATTGATGTAACATTAGGGCTTTGTTAATATAATAGAGAGCAGAGTCAACTTGATTCAGTTCTTGATAAATTCTAGCGTTGAGTGTATGAGAATAAGCAATATAATATCGATCTCTACTTCGCTCAAATATGCTCAGTGCGGTCTGATTATTTTCTATGGCTTGGCGGTGCATCTTTTTTGCAAAATTGGCTGTTGCAATATTCTGCCATAAGATTCCGAATGAGAGGTCATCATCTATATCTTTTTCGTTACCCAACTCGAGAGATTTTCTAAAGAATTCTAAGGCCTTATCATTATTGTTGATCGCTAGATGGACTTGTCCTATGTTCATTAATGCGGAGTGCTGACGGTAACTAAGTTTTTTTTCTTGATAATAACGGAGACATTTTTCAAAGAATTTTAAAGATTGCTTGTAGTCAACCTGGTAGTAATATATAAGTGCTATATTATTATAGGTGCCTATTAAGTTGAACGAATCCTTCATACTCGCATAGATTTCGGCTGTTCTGTTCATCTCCATCAGGGCTTGCTCGTAATTACCCTTCATGTTATAGGCAATCCCTCTCATGCGTAAAGCCAATGCCCGTTCTAATTCTGAAGACTTTTGAAGTGCCAGGTCTATGTGATAATCAGCTAAGTGAATAACTGAGTCAGGAAGGGAGAAGAGGTTGATGTCATAGTATTCATGGATTGCATTAAATCGAACAGAGTCTTCGATAGTAGCATCTGTCCATATCTGCCTCAACGAATCAGTGTT
>CAZDHV010000148.1:0-7765 GCA_964505335.1 uncultured Saprospiraceae bacterium
AAAGAAAAAAAAAAGACCTATCACCGAAGCAATAGGCCTTTTCATATCATTTAGGCGACAATATTATTTTACAATACGCACCTCTATTCTTCTATTCATAGCTCTTCCCTCAGGAGTATCATTAGTCTCTCTAGGAGTAGCACTACCGAATCCTGCGGCAGAGATTCTGCTAGCATCGATTCCTGTAGACTCCAATCTCGCCTTTACAGCTTCTGCTCTGGCAACAGAAAGTTTTTCATTCATAGCTGCATTACCAGTATTATCAGTATGCCCTTCGATTGCAATGTTTACATCTTCATAAGTCTTTAGGATGGCAGCCAAGTTGTCTACCTCACCATAAGATGCCGCCTGAATCGTGGACGAACCTGAAGCGAAAGTTAGATTATTAAAAGTGAACACTTTTTCTCCGTTCGCTCCAGTACTGATGTAGTCCATCAACTGACTTCCTACAGAGCCTGACGCAAATTCTATTTTATCCAAGGCTGCTTTAGCCGCATCATTGACAGCACCAAAAACTCCTTTAACTGCATTACCTGCTACGTCAGCAACACTTCCTGCAGCATCTCCTACTGCATCAGCTGCACCAGTTGCGATACTTTCAGTAGTATTAGTCACTGTGTCAGCAGCGTTATCAAGAGCATCTACACCTGTAGAACATCCTTGTCTTGTAACGAAGAATCCTATTGCTAATAATGCAAGCAATGCAGGCAACAACCACTTGATCAACATGTTGCCACCTTTTTTACCAACATCTAGGGCTGCGCCTCCAACATCTTTAGCCACATCTCCTGCGGCCCCAGCAGCACCCATCGCTGCACCGCCCACATTCTTGACCGCATCTCCAGCCGCGCCAGCGGCTCCTTTAGCCATATCTCCTGCGGCTCCTGCAGCATCCATAGCCGCACCACCTGCACCTTTAACAGCATCACCAGCCGCTCCTGCAGCACCCATGGCTGCACCGCCAACGGCACCCGCAGCACCCAGAGCTGCGCCACCTACACCTTTAACGGCATCACCAGCGCCACCTACTACATCTCCAATAGCATCCGTCGCCTTGTCAAGAAGACCTCCGCCAAGTCCAGAAATGCCTAAGGCATCCCCAAAACCTGATGGCATTGCAGATGCAATATGATCTTTTTGTGAGCCCATAAGTTTAGTCAACCCAAGAGCGTCTAAGCCCATAGACTTCACTTTCTTTCCTACCACACTCATGATGAATGGAGCAGCTAACTTAAGTAGGGTAGAGCTTGAGCTCTTTTTCATCCCACTACTGCTTGTTACTAAATCTACTAATGAGCCTAACTTATTATTACCAAATAATAATCCTAATACGCTCGAACCTCCTGAGAGAAGGTTGCCGATTCCACCTGAATTACTTCCACCAGAAAATAAGTCGGTTACATTATCCATTAAACCGTCATCAGACTTGGAAAATAGGTCCATGAGCTCACCAGCACCAGCAGAGCCGCTACTTTTGTCCATGAGGCCACCAAGAATCGCAGGCAAGATGCCCCCTATTGCACTATTCGTAGCGCTTTCTGATTCTCCTAAAAATTTGGATGCAGGACCTAAAAGTTTTGATCCTACTGAACTAGTAAGTAGTTCCATTAAATTAACTGACATTCTTATTCTGTTTTGAGTAAATGAAGTTGTTTCCTTTGAAAAAGGTAAATGTTAAATTCACTAGTAATATACGTCGACTTTGATAGATAGTCACTTTTTCAAATTTTTAATATACGTAAGTTATACGTGTATTTTATACAAAGGAGCACTATTATTATGATGTGAACCACATATACAAGGCTCTTAATCCAATAGAACCACGAGTCAAGGAATTGGGTAAGCTGCATCAGATTTTCCTCAATTATTTAACTGAACATACAGACCAGACAGGCCTTCAGTTTACCAGCTCCTTTAGTCGCTTGTCCTATCTCATAACGACTAATCTGTGGTCTAAAAAGGCAAGTTTCTTGTTACATAGTTTCAGAAAGGCGCATCAGCTCTCTCATAACTATTCAGTAGAGGATCTAATACGTCTCGGCGAATGGGCGTCTCAATTTCTTGTTACCAGCAAGATAGCCCCTATCGAAACTACAGCGCTATATGAGATATTTAAAATAGATAGACCAGAATCTATAACCTTTGAACCACTTATAGAGGTGATCATCACAGACATCTTATTGGATACTAAAAGGATGATTGTCCAGCGTATAGATGAGCCCTATGACAAAATCACAGTGACCTATGGGGATCCTGAAAGAAACGAGGATTATACTCCGATCATCGAAGATCTCGCTGCGCAAGGACTGTTACCGATACAGGCGGTATTACATGAAGTACAAATCGCTGCAGATGGCCTACACTCACCATCTAAGATCATCTTGGATTCAGACTTCCTGCATGTTGTGACCTCGGTTTCGGAGTGTTTTTCCGCTTTTGGGACTACAGCGGCAAACTTTATGCTTCGGAAGGTGATGCCTCATAAATCATCACCAGCCCTAATTATGGGAAATGTGGCCAATCACTTTTTGGATAGACTGATCTATGAACCTCAATTAGAGTTCAAGACGATACTACAAGAGGTGTTTAATATAGATGTGTTGGGCTTGAGCCTTATGTCAGACGCTGAGGTGCGGTCCATTTTACTACAATTTGAAACACATTTTCAGCACCTGAAGAAAACCGTAAATATCGACTTAGCTGATCAAGGGCTTCAAGCAGAATCTATATACATAGAACCCACCTTCTATGCTACTCAATATGGATTGCAAGGACGACTCGATGTGTTTTATATCTCAGGAGAGCAAGCGTCTATCGTCGAGTTGAAGAGTGGGAAGCCCTTCAAGACCAATACCTATGGTTTAAATAGCAATCACTATCACCAAACGTTGCTTTATGACATGTTGATAGAGAGTGTGTTTGGATTTCGCATGGCTCGAAAGAATTTCATTCTATATTCTAAGGAAGCTAATAATGCCTTGAGATTTGCGCCAACTCTTAAGGTGCAGCAACGAGAGACGATACTCCAACGCAATAAACTGTATTTACTAGACCGAAGACTCGAAAGATCTGGTGATATAAAAGGAATATTAGCTCAGATACTAGAGCAGGACAACAAGGCCCTCAAAGGATATGTCAGAACAGATATCCAAAAAGCTATTACGACTCTAAAGGGATTGGATGATATTGAGTATGAATATGTGAAGCAGGTGTTCCAACATCTTTGCAAGGAGCGATTTGATAGTAAAGTTGGAGAAACCAACAATCAAAGATCAAGAGGGCTGGCCAGTTTGTGGCGTGACACTGTCACGCAGAAAGTTGAGCAATTCAATATTATAAACCATCTGAACATAAAGGAGAACTATTGCGGACAACCTGACCCTCTTATGATTTTGTCCGCGAGCGATCTGACTGCAGTACTACACAACTTTAGAGTTGGAGATTTGTGCATTTTGTATCCCGACCAAGGTGGGACCTCAGATATCCTAAGTGAACAAGTGTTTAAGGTGACACTCTTAGAGATTAAAATAGACCAGATAGCAGTTCGCTTGCGTAGCCGTCAGATGAACCTCAAGATTTTTGAGAGCTATAAACTGTGGCATATTGAACATGATCGACTTGATAATGGATTTACCTCTATGTCTCGCAGTGCATATGAGTTTGCCACACACAGCTTAGAATATCGAAGATCTATACTCCAGCGTGACGAGCCGCCAATTCCAGATGACATACTAAGTGATATCGAGTATATCACCGAAATGACAGGAGAACAAAATGAATTGTATCGAGAAGTAATTAATGCCACTGGCTACCACCTACTATGGGGCCCACCTGGGACAGGCAAAACGAGTATAATGTTGAGGTATCTGACCAAGTATTACTTGGAAAAGACTCAACAGCGAATCTTACTTTTAGCATATACGAATAGAGCTGTAGACGAGATATGTACAACGATCAATCACATTGATGAAGACATTGATTTTATACGTATTGGTTCACGCTATAGCACACATGCTGATTTCCGAAGTCACCTATTAAATGAGCGACTCTCACAATGTGCAAATCGCAATGAAGTAATTGAGACATTATCGTCACAACGTCTATATACGGGTACAATAGCATCGATATTGGGCAAGTCAGATCTTTTCAGATTGCTTTCATTTGACTTGGTTATGATTGATGAAGCATCGCAAGTTCTGGATGCCCAGTTAATAGGGCTATTGGGCAGATTTAAAAAATTCGTATTGATAGGTGATCATAAGCAATTGCCAGCTGTAACTCATCAGTCTCTTGATCAAAGTATAATCGAGCACCAAGAGCTCAATGATCTTGGTATCACTAATTTGTCCAATTCCTTGTTTGAGCGGATGTACCTACATGCCGTCAACAAAGGATGGACACATGTCTATGGGCAGCTTAGCCAACAGGGAAGAATGCATCAGGATCTGATGGCATTTGCTAACGAACAGTTCTATGACAATACGCTTAACATCCTTCCTAATATCGATAGGCTGACTGCTGAACTCCCTGAGGCCGATACTGTGTTTAGGTCTCATCGGTTAATCTATTACAATACGGATGTCGATATCGAAAGCAATAGTTTAAAGATTAATCAGCTTGAAGCTCAAGCATGCAAGCTAATTTTAGAAGGTATTTTGCTCAGTGGCTCAGAAAATAGTTCGCAACAGGATCTATCTCTAGGAATCATTACACCTTACCGAGCACAGATTGCTTGTATACGACAAGTGATCTCGACCATCGATCATCCAATCATCGCTGATATTACGATAGATACGGTTGAGCGATATCAAGGTAGTGCTCGGGACGTTATCATCTTGTCGACTTGCGTAAACTATCCATTTCAGCTGCGCAGTCTACAGTCTCTATCCGATCAAGGCATCGATAGGAAGCTTAATGTCGCTTTCACACGGGCTCGTGAGCAATTTATACTTGTCGGAAATAGAGATATCTTATCCCAGAGTAACAGTTATAGGCATCTGATAGGACGGAGCTATGAGTATTAATGAAACAAGGAATGAATAGCCAATAAATCGAACCGCTCAATCTATACCGAGGTATTTGTGTGTCTGTAGACTCAAGGACCACTTAGGATGCTGTTTGACATAGCTTATACAAGCTTTGATATGATCGCTTTGATTGGCATCATCGAGAGGCTGCAATGAGAAATGGTCAAATTGTAGGTGAGTAAATTGATCTGGAGTGTTTTCGACTTGAGGGTATACTAGTTTTAACTCATGACCCTTCTTCACTATGAGATCGGCATCTGCTTTGGGACTGACGCAGACCCAGTCGATCCCATTTGGCACTTCAACCGTACCGTTAGTTTCAATGGCTATATAAAATCCAGAATCTTTAATTGCTTTGATAAGGGGCTCATCTAGTTGTAATAATGGCTCACCACCCGTACATACGACAAAGGGTTGTGAAGTAGATTCCTGTGGCCAGAGTGACTGACAGAGATTTGCCAGTTGCGAGGCGGTATACTTTCCGCCGTTTACGCCATCAGTACCCCAAAAGTCTGTATCACAGAACTTGCAAATCGCCGTATTGCGGTCTTTCTCAAGTCCTGACCAAAGGTTGCATCCAGAGAACCTACAGAATACTGCAGGTCGTCCGGTATGGACCCCTTCTCCCTGTATCGTATAGTATATTTCTTTGATGCTGTACATCTTCTATCGTAAATCGATGCGAAATACAGCTATTAATACCTGAATACCAAGTTTCTTGACAACTATTGGCTGCACGCTACCTCCTGAAGGCCGAGTAGGTCGAGAGATTCTATTTCCGGACTCATAGTCGTATCTACTTCGATTAGATACGAAGTGCCCGTAGGGCACACAAAACAGGCTTGACAAGTTATTAGATCTGGATTTGATAGTATCTGAACACCTTGTATAGTTACAGATTGACTTTCCAGATAGCTACTCAATTCAGTCGCCCTAATATCATCGCTGATATTGGCCCCAATTTCTTCAAGCCACGGATCACCGCCGCATTGTCGCTCATTAAAGATGTAGCAAACTGTATTGGCTGCAGGAGTATCGCTGCTTGAACAAGCGAAAAGGAGAGTCCCGAGAAGTAGAACTATAAGTCTCATAAGAGTCGATGTATAGAATCTATAACGAACACATCACTCTATCGCTTATGTTCAGAGTACTTGTTCGATATTATAATTTCCTCCTTCCTTAGCTCTATTATTGATTACTAATTCAGCCAAGAATCCAGTAAGAAATAGCTGAGAACCTACTATAAGTATGAGGATACCAAAGAAGAATAGAGGTCTCTCTTGAATGTCAAATTGATCATAAATCAGCTTAGCTATTGACAGATAGCTTAATATTGCGAATCCTACGAATAGGAAAATTAGTCCCCAAGTCCCGAAGAAATGCATCGGGCGTTTGTTGAATTTACCTACGAAGAAAATCGTCAATAAATCCAGAAATCCACTGATAAGGCGCTTGGCGCCAAACTTGCTTACGCCAAACTCCCTCTTGCGATGCTCTACAACCTTCTCACCAATTTTGGAGAAACCTTGCCACTTAGCTAGAACAGGAATCCATCGGTGCATGTCACCGTATAGATTCACCTCCTTGACAACATCATTCTTATAGGCTTTAAGGCCACAGTTGAAATCGTGGAGTTGAATGCCGCTAACCTTCCTGGCCACTGCATTAAACAGTTTGCTCGGGAGCGTCTTGGATATCGGGTCATGTCTTTTCTTCTTCCATCCTGACACCATGTCAAGATCCTCGTCGTAGATCTTGTTATACAATAATGGAATCTCATCAGGACTATCCTGCATATCGGCATCCATAGTAATAACTACGTCACCCTCAGCCTCGTCGAATCCTACATTTAAGGCGGCTGATTTACCATAGTTTCTTCTGAACTTCAGGCCCTTAACAATATCTGGATATTGACTCTTAAGTTGTGTGATGACCTCCCAGCTGGTATCGCTACTACCATCGTCTATGAAGACGACCTCATACGACTTAGGGAATTGTTGCATGACTTTGTCAATCCATGCCATCAATGGTAGCAGGGATTCCTCTTCATTATAGACGGGTATTATAAGGGAAATATCAGTCATGTCAGCGCTGTAAACCTAAGTGCTTAAGCAAAAGTAGTACTTATTAGCTCAATTACATGATGAACAAATCTAATATGAGTGCCTAATCATTTTTTTTCATGATTGCTGACATGATCAAGAATAGAAACAGACCCCTAAGAAGAGACCAAAGCCACGATTTAATTGCCATTCCAAATGACAAATTTCCAAGATCCTGAAGCTCTATCTCTGAGTTCATCTCCTCCTTAGCTTTTTCTAGCTCTTCTTCAGGAACACCAAATAGATCTCCCATCCAGGATGTTGCGTCCTCGGTGAGTGCCATTCCAGATTCTTTTTGCTGCGTTAACAAGTCAGTATCAATAAAGTTGACCAATACAAACGTAAACAAGACTCCAATTAATGTCCCAATCATATACGTGAGAAAAGAAGACTTCAAACCTTCCCCAAATGATAGAAATCCTTCTTGTTCATTTCTCGTTTCTTTCAATGATGAGTACAAGAAGAAGATAACAATTAGGAGACTTAATATGGCACCAAGTCCTGCTTGTTTCATGGTAGAAGGATAGAGAATACTTGGTATCAGTTGCCAGGATATGATGTATAGTAATATGAGTGCCGCCCCATAATAAAGACCATACTTGATCGCAGGATTATTCATGGTGTAGAGAGTTAAGT
>CAZDHV010000149.1:0-7737 GCA_964505335.1 uncultured Saprospiraceae bacterium
ACATAATTGAATCGATTGTCCTTGACGATGTTTTTATGATATCCTATGGACTTAGATGATCCGTAGATGATTGGAGTGATTCTCTTGAGGAGGTTTTCTTCGCTGAGAGTTTTAATGATGATCTCAGGACCTACCCCATTGATGTCTCCAATTGAAATGCCGATTTTTGTGCTCATGTATAGTTGCTAATGGGTACGAAGATAAACATTTGACTCGCTCGTGAATTCTTGCATTCCATAATCTTTCAATACATTACAGCTCTGACGATAAGCCATTACACCTGTAATTGAGAGCAAAGAAATCATACGGACAAAACTTCCTTATTAATCAGGGTATCATTGATAAAATCATTCACTCATTTGTGACTCATAACACTTGTGAAAATGTTTTAGAAATTGGCCCGGGCAAAGGGGCGCTTACACAACTTCTTGCTCGAGAAAAGCATCTTAAGCTAAAAGCCGTAGAAGCGGACCGAGACATGGTAGACTATCTGATGCGCAATGACATTCTCGAAGAGACTCAAATTATAAACGATGATTTTTTGAAGCTTCCTCTTGATCGGGTGTTTGATCAAGAGCAGTTCTCAGTTATTGGGAACTTCCCCTACAATATCTCTTCGCAGATCTTATTTAGGATTAAGAAGTATATGGATTTAGTGCCGCTTATGGTGGGCATGTTTCAAAAGGAAGTGGCAGAAAGGATCGTTTCTAAGGAAGGCTCTAAGGCCTACGGCATTCTTAGTGTTCTCATCCAAGCTCATTATGAGACCAAGCTACTCTTTAATGTGAGTCCGGGGTCCTTTAGGCCAATCCCGAAGGTTACGTCGTCTGTGCTTATGATGCGTAGAAAGGAAGACTTCACCCTTCCCTGTGATGAGAAGGTATTTACTAAGGTGGTAAAGCTTTCTTTTAATCAGAGACGCAAGATGTTGCGTAATTCTCTCAAGCCAGTAGTGACAGATGCTGATATTTTCAGTCATGAATATATGACACGCCGACCTGAACAGATGACCTTAGAAGACTATTATACTTTAGCAACTATAATCGAAAAACAGAAACAATGAGTTTAGAGAATAAAATAATGCCAGACCTAAAGACAGCTATGAAGTCTAAAGATCAGGCAGCATTGCGAAGCATAAGAGCAATAAAGGCAGCCATCTTACTCACCAAGACCGATGGCTCAGGAAAAGAACTTGATGAAGCAGGAGAAATTAAGCTGTTGCAAAAACTCGTGAAACAACGTCAAGACTCGTTGGATATCTTTAAAAAGCAAGGACGTGATGACCTCGCAAAAGTTGAAGAACAAGAGATTGAGGTCATCAGTAGATATCTCCCTAAGCAGCTTTCATCAGATGAGTTGAAGCCAATCATATCAGATATAATTGCTAAAACAGGAGCATCAGGAATGAAAGACATGGGCAAGGTCATGGGGATGGCAAGTGCTCAATTAGCCGGTCAGGCTGATGGCAAGACGCTGTCAGGAATTGTTAAAGAACTTCTTAATAGTTAATCATATGTTTCGTACTCCATTATTTGCGGTATTAGCTGTAACCATTGTTTATACAGCCTGTAAATCGCCACAGAGCGTTATTGTCGAAGAGCCACCAGTCGAAGAAGAACTGGTTGTGCTGCCAGAAGAAGACATTATCGAAGAGAGGTTGCTTGATGAACTTCAGATTACGGCTCCGAGGAGTTATACCTTGCCGACATACAATCCTACGGCTAAGCGGGAGTTCGATTTGAAGCATACCAGCTTGGACGTGAGGTTTGATTGGACCAATGAGCATGTCATCGGACGTGCGGACTTAACGCTGCGCCCGTACTTTCATCCGAGAGAAATTTTGACGCTTGACGCTAAAGGCTTTGAGATTTTAAGTATTACCTCTTTTGCTGGTAAGGAACTCGACTATGAGTACGATGGATTAAAACTGAGTATCGACCTGTCTCGGAGCTATACTCGTGATGAGGATGTCAAAGTAACGATAGACTATATTGCCAAGCCTTCTGAGGGGCCAACAGGAGGAAGTGCAGCGATCACCTCGGATAAGGGCTTGTTCTTTATTAATCCTCGAGGCGAAGAAGCCAATAAGCCTCAACAGATATGGACTCAAGGCGAAACCGAACATAACTCCAACTGGTTTCCAACCATCGACAAGCCTAATGAAAACACGACCCAAGAGATCAAAGTAACCGTACAAGACAAGTATCAAACCCTGTCGAATGGCTTATTAGTTAACTCTACTAAACATCCGGATGGCAAGCGAACTGACCACTGGCGAATGGAAGACCCGCATGCCCCATATTTGTTTATGCTGGCTATAGGCGAGTTTGCTATAGTCAAGGACAAATGGAATGATATAGAACTCAGCTATATGGTCGAGAAGGAATACGAACCTTACGCCAAGGATATCTTCGCCCATACTCCGGAGATGATCACATTCTTCTCGGATATACTGGACTACCCATACCCATGGGAAAAGTATAGTCAGGTAATCACTCGTGATTACGTATCAGGAGCTATGGAGAATACCACAGCAGTCATCTTTGGGGAGTTCATTCAGAAAACAGATCGAGAACTCATTGACAATGATAATGACTACATCGTTGCACATGAGTTGATCCATCATTGGTTTGGAGACTTGGTTACCTGCGAGAGCTGGTCCAACCTAACGCTCAATGAGGGCTTTGCCAACTACAGCGAGTACCTCTGGGAAGAGTACAAGTATGGTATGGACGAGGCAGGATTCTTAAGAAAAAACGAGAAGGAAGGCTATCTCAATTCAACCTTTCAGTCGGGCATACATCCATTGATACACTATGGATACAATGATAAAGAGGAGATGTTTGATGGACATTCCTATAATAAGGGAGGCCTAGTGGTTCATATGCTAAGGCATTATCTTGGAGACGAAGCATTTTATGCTTCGCTTAATAAATACCTAACCGACAATGCCTATTCTGCTGTAGAGGCTCACGAGCTAAGAGTAGCATTTGAAGATGTGTCGGGGGAAGACCTCAACTGGTTTTTTGATCAGTGGTTTTTTGAAGCAGGACATCCAAACTTAGGAATTACTAAAGAGTATGATGCCGATGCAGGGGAGTTGGTTATTGATGTAGTGCAGACCCAAGACCCTGAGACGAGCGCAGCGATATTTCAGCTGCCCGTAACGATTAGCGTATTTGACATGGCGGGGGTAGAGTCAAGATTCGACGTCTGGATTGATCAGCGTGAGCAGAAAATCAGACTACCTTATAGCACAGAGCCAGGATTGGTCATATTTGATAGCGACGATCTCTTGCTCTTTACTAAGGTTGAAGAGAAATCAGCAGAAGAATTCAAGCGTCAGTATCAATGGTCAGAGACATTCATCCACAGGTATGAAGCGATCGAAAAGCTCATAGGCAATAGTGATGCTGAAGATGTTCTAAAGATGGCCCTAAACGATCCACAGCACTCGATAAGATCTTTGGCATTAGCATCACTTGAACTCGGAGATGATGTCAATGCTATTTCTACTATGGCCAAGATGATTGTAGATGATAAGCACTCTGAAGTCAGAGCTGGAGCAATTGAAAAGCTCGCTGCCACTGGTTTAGTGGACCTACAGCCAGTGTTAGAAGGCGTGTTTGAAAATGAATTGGCATATCCTGTAATAGGTTCAGCACTTGAGGCTCTTACGACTATAGATCTTGCTTCTGCAGTTGCAAAAGCAGAAAATCTGAAGACGGAGGATGTCGATCAGCTCTTGCCTGCTATTGCGGCGGTTTTTGGCCAGACAGGGGAGGCGAAGTATCTGTCTTACTTTCAGGATCGATTGACGACCACTAGCAATTTCCAAGTTTTTGAGCTATATACTTCTTACTTTAATTTGCTCAAGGATCAGCCTATAGAAACAATTACAGAAGCAACTGATCAGCTAGGATCTATAGCTATGAATCCAAGCGGGAGCCTCTTCCAAAAGGCGCTCTCTTCAGATGTTATTGCTAATCTGTCACATTATTATGAAGAGGCGGACCCTACTTTTTCTAAAAGCATGAAGGATCTTATTGGGGAGATTATTGACAACGAGACTAATCAAATCTTGCTGTCGAGATACGCTAGTTACTAATGGAGCTATTAAAATGTGATGATGTTTAGTCATTTTCGATACCTTGAGAGGGTCGACTATGATTTCAAAGTTCATCACATACGGAAGACAGAGCGGCCCAGGTTGGATCCAAGCCGCAGTAACATTGGGAGGGGGCTCCTTAGTAAGCTCACTCTATCTCGGAGTAGTTGGAGGCTATGAATTCCTGTGGTTACAGCCTCTTGCTATGCTTTGCGGTATTGTTATGCTTGCGGCCATCTCGCATGTTACCTTAAGTAAAGAGGATTATAGCGATCGACCATTTAGACTCATCAAAAAGAGTATTTCCCCGGCTTTGGCTTGGGGATGGTTGATAGCTACTGTCGTGGCCAACGTCGTTTTCTGTTCTTCACAGTTTGCTCTAGCCACAGATACTATTCAGACCAATCTAGGAATGAACATGCCTTCATTTGGTGTTACATCCCTCCTGTTTGTAGTCGTAGTAGGGATAACATGGCTTACTAGAATTAAAGAGTCTTGGTCCCATATGATAAATAAAGTGCTGAAGTTTATGGTGGCCTTCATTGTGCTGTCATTTTTCATTGTTACAGTCCTCCTGATCGGCAGGAGTGAGATCATGTGGGGTGAGCTGCTTATGGGGTTTATTCCGGACTTTACCATGCTATTTAGGCCGGTGGATTCTTTCCAGACTTTTCTTTCGCAATGTGGCCCCGACGAGGCGTATTGGACAGACTATATCGTATCTCACCAGCGAGATATCTTGATTGGGGCGTTCGGGACTGCGGTTGGAATCAACATGACCTTTCTGTTACCATATACACTCTTGGCCAAGGGCTGGGGGCGTGCACAGCGAGAGTTGTCAAGATTTGATTTGTTGTTTGGATTGCTAGTTCCGTTTGTTCTGGCGTCTACATGTCTGATCATTGTATCTGCCTCACAATTTCATGCAGATCCGGAGGGCGTTGTTAATCTGGCAGCATATGAGAGCATTTTAGATCAAAAATTAAATGCGGACAGTGGATCGACAGCCCTTGTTGATATAGAGCAACTGAGATCTCAGGCTTCACAGCATGATAAGGTGATGAGCACCCTGTTAGCTAAGCGCAACACCTTTGATCTATCGTCGACCTTGGAGCCCCTATTAGGCAGTTGGGCGATTAAGATATTTGGATTTGGGGTGCTCGCCATGGCTATCAGTACGATGCTCGTGCATATGATGATGAATGGCTACGCTATTAGCGAAGCGCTCGGTAATCCAAAGAACAAGAAGTACTATATCATCGGAGCATTGATTCCTGCCATCTTGGGATTGTGCTCGCCAGTACTCTGGACAGGCTCAATAAAGACAGCCTTAGTGATTCCCGCTTCTGTAATTGCCACCATATTTCTTCCTATAGCCTATCTCACCTTCATTCTTCTTATGAATAAAAAGAGTGTGATGGGTCAGGATATCCCCCGTAATCGATTGCTGGTCAACGTCTTGATGATTATCTCAACAGGCATTGCCATGTTTGCTTCCATCTGGGCGATTCTTGGCAAAATATCGGATGGAGGATCATTCGAGCGGTTGTTAGGAGGAATTGGGTTAATCTTATTTGTGATTATGCTATTTATTGGAGTCAAAAGTTCATTAAGTGCCAAGCATGAACAGTAGATCACAGATAGGGGTTGGGATTGTAGGATCAGGAATGATCGCCCAGTTTCATGCCACAGCCTTACAACAGATAGAAGGAGTGAGATTGGTCGGCATCTACAGTTCAACCGAGGGCAAAAGACAATCATTCGCTGACAAATGGAGCTGTCGAGCCTTTGCTACATTGCAGGGGTTGCTGTCAGAGGTGGATATGATCTTGATCGCGACTCCATCCGGAACGCATCTTGACATTACCCTCGATGCGGCCAAGCATGGTGTACATGTCTTGTGTGAAAAACCATTAGAGATTACCACATCACGAATAGATCAGATGATTGAGGCTGCCGAGGAGAACCAAATCATCCTTGGTGGAATCTTCAATAGGAGATTCAATAGCGCAGTGAGTCGCCTGAAAGAAGCCGTAGTCCAAAATCGCTTTGGGCAATTGACCATATGTGATGCACAGATTAAATGGTATCGCACGCAAGAATATTACGACTCTGGTGGATGGCGAGGCACCTGGACTCTCGATGGAGGGGGAGCGCTGATGAATCAGTCCATACACACGATAGACCTATTGATATACCTAGCTGGACCAATCAAGCGATTGGCGGCTATAACAAAGACACTCACCCATGATCGAATCGAAGTCGAAGATAATGCCGTGATCATGGTAGAATATGAATCGGGGGCAATCGGGACGATCCAAGCATCAACCTCTTGTTGGTCCGAGGATGGTCATGCTGCCGAAGTTAATATCTGTGGGACGGCAGGTAGCGTGTTCATGCATGATGATCGATTTGCTAAGTGGGAGTTTAAAGAGGCCAAACCTGAAGATGAGACCATCAGAACTGAATTGATGAGGACGGATGCTATTGCAGAGGGAGCTAATGATCCCAAGGCTATTCAAGTGGACGGACATATCCGCAATATTCAAAACTTTGTTTCAGCCGTTAGAGGTACTGATGCATTGGGCATTGATGGTCTTGAGGCACGCAAAGCAGTCGCTGTGATTGAAGCAATCTATGAAAGTGCACGCAATGATGGAAAATGGATAACACTTTAGATCAATCTGAATGAGACTAACAGGATTTACAGATGAGGC
The DNA here is from genome assembly GCA_964505335.1 of uncultured Saprospiraceae bacterium. Taxonomy (GTDB): domain Bacteria; phylum Bacteroidota; class Bacteroidia; order Chitinophagales; family Saprospiraceae; genus GYS-P2D. The sequence goes on from CAZDHV010000149.1 coordinate 6,826, forward strand.
TTCTGCCAATATAGAGGATCAGATCAGAGTGACCAAAGAGCTCGGCTGGTCTCATCTCTCTGCTCGAACCATTAATACGGCCAATATCCACGAGATCACAGATGACGAATTTGATGCCTTGTGCGAGATGCTTGATCGGCAGAACATCAAAGTTGCTGAATTTGGCACATTGATAGGAAGCTGGTCTAAGACTATTCATTCGGATTTTGGGATTACCCAGGCAGAGGTTGAACGCTGTATACCAAGGATGAAAAAGCTCGATGTTAAGATTGCTAGGATTATGTCATATGCTCAAGAGCCATGGGGCAGTGATCAGCATGAGGAAGAGCGGTTCAGGCGATTGCGTTGGATCACAGAACAATTTAAAACAGAAGGGCTCATTGCTGCACATGAGAACTGTATGAACTGGGGAGGATTTTCGTCAGATCATACGCTGAGACTACTTGAGGAAGTACCTGAGTTAAAGCTAATTTTCGATACAGGCAATCCGATATTTCAACGGGATCGATCTAAATCCGAGCCATATCCTTGGCAAGATTCATTGGAGTTCTATCACGCTGTTAAGCATGCTATAGTACATGTCCACGTCAAGGACTGCGTCATGATCGATGATCAGGAGTCCTATGTGTTCCCAGGAGAAGGAGATGCACATATCCCAGAGATATTAGAAGATTTGCATCAGTCAGGATATGATGGGTTTATTGCAATTGAACCCCATGTTGGCAAGGTCTTCCACGAAGACTTCGACTCAAAAAATGCGGATAAAGAGTATCAGATCTACAGGGATTATGGCCAGAGGTTTAAGGAATTGGTACGAACGACGGTCTCCAATGCAAGCTAATGTGCTCAGAACAGAATCATCAATACCGACTAAAGAACTCCCATATCAATGATGGTGTATCAACGTTGTAC
>CAZDHV010000150.1:0-7438 GCA_964505335.1 uncultured Saprospiraceae bacterium
TAGTCTGTATATTAAAGTCGTTTTTCATCCAAACAAGAATCCATGATTCGCACGATAGTCTTAGCATTGATGTTGACCAGTATTGTAACAGAGGCCGACGCCCAACTGGAGGCATTGGAATTTAGAGAGTTAGGGCCATACCGTGGTGGACGAGTCACTGCTGTTGCAGGCGTTGCCAGTATGCCAGGAACCTTTTATATGGGCGCTACCGGAGGAGGTCTCTGGAAGACAGAAGACTACGGGATAAGCTGGGCAAATATCTCCGATGGATATTTTGCAACACCATCCATTGGGTCTATTGACGTGGCACAAGATGATCCCAATATCATCTATGTAGGCACAGGTACAGATGGCCTCAGAAGTAATATCATCTCTGGCAAGGGCATGTATAGGTCCATCGATGCAGGTGCAACATGGACCCATATAGGGCTCGATGATGTTGGACAGATAGGAGCGGTGCGCATACATCCTGATAATCATAACATCGTGTATGTTGCTGCTATCGGTCAGGCATTTCAGTCAAATAAAGAACGTGGACTGTACAAGACCATTAATGGCGGTAAGACATGGGACAAGGTGCTATACATCTCAGAACAAACGGGTATCTCCGATGTCGAGATGATGCCTACTAATCCCGAGATTCTTTATGCTGCGGCATGGAAGGCTGAGCGCAAACCCTGGACTATCATCAGTGGAGGCACTTTACAAGAAGGAGGCATCTACAAATCGCTTGACGGTGGCGAGTCATGGGACAAAATAGAGAAGGGTATACCACAGGAGTTGATAGGTAAAATAGATCTGGCAGTGAGTCCTGCCGATTCGAGGATGGTATATGCACTGATAGAAGCCCCACTCAAGGAAGGTGGGTTCTACAAGTCTACAGACCAAGGTGAGACATTTACTCAAGTGTCAGATCATAGAGGCATCCGCAACAGACCCTTCTATTACACCAATATCAAAGTAGATCCCACTAATGCTGATGTCATCTATTCGATGGCAGGACCTTATCACAAGTCCACAGATGGCGGCAAGACTTGGAAGCGTAAGTCATCACCTCATGGAGACAATCATGATATGTGGATCAATCCTCATGATCCCGATCTATTTATTCAATCTAATGATGGTGGCGCTAATGTCACCACCAATGGTGGCAAGACCTGGTCCACACAGTTCAATCAGCCGACAGCTGAAATCTATCAGATAGCCGTTGACGACCAATATCCATACTGGGTATATGGTGGGATGCAGGATAATTATACGACAGTATCTGTGCCGAGTATGGCCCCATACGGTATTCAGCAACCGGGCCTCGGATTTATCATGAATACAGGAGGCTGCGAGACAGGGCCCGCTATCCCTAAACCTGGAAACCCTAATATCGTATACTCTAACTGCAAGGGGCGGTTCGGCGTATATGACAAAACTACTGGTACTGAAAAGGCCTATTATGTAGGTGCGTCCAACATGTATGGCCACAATCCCAAGGATCTGAAATACAGATTTCAACGAGTTTCACCGATACACATCTCTCCACATGATTCCGATGTGATCTATCATTGCTCGCAGTACGTACATAGGACCACCGACGAAGGGAAGACTTGGACGACGATTTCTCCAGATCTAACCGCCTTTGAGGCTGATAAACAAGTTATCTCTGGCAGTCCTATCACCAGAGATATTACTGGCGAAGAGTTCTATAGTACCATATATGCTATTCAGGAGTCACCCATCGAAAAGGGTCTAATATGGGTCGGCGCCAATGATGGCCCTATCCATGTCACCAGAGATGGTGGTGATAACTGGACAGAGGTAACTCCTCAGGGGTTACCATCAGGCGGCAGGGTGGATGCCATCGAGCCTTCCCCTCACGATCCTGCTAAGGCATTCGCCTGCATATTGAGATATCAACTGGGTGATTGGAAGCCATATATTTATCGCACCGCTAACTATGGCAGGTCATGGAACTTGATCACGGATGGCATACCTGATGATCATCCCTGTCGAGTGATCCGTGAAGATCCCAACAAAGCAGGTCACTTATATGCGGGCACGGAGTATGGTCTATATATGTCTATGGATGACGGATCAAGCTGGCATAGCCTACAGCATAATCTACCAGTCACGCCAATCACGGATATCCGTATCCACCGAGGCGATCTTGTGATGTCTACTATGGGTAGGTCGTTTTGGATATTAGATAATATCTCTACGCTTTCGCAAATGCAAGACTTAGAGGCAGGAAAGACAGCTCTCTACAAACCACGTGATACCTATAGATATAGATACCCGTCTGGTGCCCGAATCAGTCAGATGCCTCAGTATCCCAGACCGGCCGTGATTATAGATTATTCCCTCAGCGATTCGTTATCTGCACCTTTAAAACTCGAAGTCATCAATAGTGATGGAGCCGTAATCAACACATTTTTTAGCGATAGTGACGAGGTGAAAATTGCAGATCAAGTCAAGGAAAACATGTCTACTAATCGAGTAGAATACATCGTCGACAATAGCCTATCAACTAATATCGGCCTAAATCGATATCACTGGGATATGACTGAAGCGGGACCCTGGCATAAGGATGAGAAGAGGCGATATAAAAATGGTCCGTTGGCCCCTCCAGGAGATTTTACGATCAGGCTGACTGTTGGAGATGAGCAGATGGAGCAGTCGTTCCAATTATTGATGGATCCAAGATTGGAGCAGCAGGTGTCTATAGCTGAGGTCACTGAGCAAGTAACGCTGCATCGACAGGTAAAAGAGCTATTCGCTGAAGCCAGACGGACGCTTGATGATTTGGAAACAGAGAAGAAAGCGCTTGCTAAGAACAAGGAACAGACAGCAGAAGAAAAAGAGCGAACAATTGAAGTTGAAGAATTGATTGCCCAGCTTAAGACGAAAGAAGGCATCTACGAGTTGCCACAACTGGTAGATCAGATTTCTTACCTATATAATTTGCTTGGAGATACCGATCAGATGCCAGGGCAGGATGCTTTTGATCGCTATGAAGAATTGAAATCAGCGCTGAAGAGTATGGGCTTATAGATATGGTTTAGCTCTGATCACAACACGTGAAAAATCCCTCTTTTTTCATATTGAAGGAGGTACGACAGAAATATCTATTGAGTTGAGGCCACTTTACTCCATTCATTACTGAGCATACTAATGTATAGGCCAATCTTGCGGTTTATTGGTAATGACCCATCATATCTTTCCAGACCTGCGGCTTCAATATATCATCCCTTCGAGTCAGACTACTTCAGCTTGTTAAGACATGAGATCGCTGTAAAATGCGCGGCATTGATCTTCTTTACTCGTTGTTTCAAATCAGCACTGGCATTACCATATACTTCTAAACTAATAAAGGCCCTTGATTCGCTCAATCTTGCCGCGAAAGGCTTGTAATTGTCGAAATGGTGTAAGACCGCATCTGAGTTAGCATAGGTCTCCAAAACTTTGATAGTGTCCGAATCTTCTGAAACATACCAATCGTATTGAAGCATTCCTTCCTCTGTTTCTAAACAATGTTTTTGCAATTCCTCTACGGTGTCTCGTAGTTCGGACAATCTGTTATCTATCAATTTTGATGTCGCTATGATGGTGATCCTGTTTTCCATATACCAAAGATTTATTTCAAAGTTGATTAGACATAACTGTGCTGGTTTTGCACCTCTTGATGAGGGGCTATTGTAGTTCGTTTTTAAGTAATACTAATTGCTTGCCATCCCATTTAGCATAGGTGTATAGGGACGTCCAGTCACCCAGATTGACATATGTCGCAGTATCAATATCCGTGGTCTCCGCATGATGCAGGTGACCCATGATGAAGAAATTAATATCTGGCTGTTGAGTCAATACCTCTTTGCAGTAGTCATGATGGTGTTGAGTTACTCGATCACCACTCCCATGGGACATCCGACTACGTCTGCTCATATATTTCATCAATGGCAATCCAAGCGTAGGATGAATGGTTCCAAATAGTCGCTGACAAAAACGATTACTGAGTATCCCTTTTATAAGCTTATAAGCTAAGTCTCCTTTGCCAATACCATCTCCGTGTGTAATATAGAATTTACGATCGTCGTAAGTCCTGATAATGGGTCCTGTGAGCACTTCAATACCAATTTGATTAGATAAGTAGCCATAGTGCCAGAGATCGTGATTACCTGTGAGATAGAAGATCTGTATTCCACTGTCAACAATGGCTTTCATTGCGGCGAATAGTTCAAAGTATCCTTTGGGAACAACGGATTTATATTCAAACCAATAATCGAATAAGTCACCGACGATGTAGATGGCTATGGCATCTTCCTTCACGGTATGGAGCCATGATATCAATGCTTGTTCTCGTATATGAGAGGGGTGCTCAGTATCTATACCGAGGTGTACATCAGATAAGAAGTATACACAGGATGAGTTTGACAAGAAAACGGTTTCAATTTGGCTTAAAAGTAACTGATTAAGAGCGGTTATATGATGTAGGATTGAGATGATCCATTTATGTGCCTTATATTGTTCAGAAGGTGGTCGACCTACTAACTAAATCGTATGAAAAGCAACAACTATAATATAGTCATAGCGGCTATTGTCTCCTTGGGTGGATTTTTATTTGGATTTGATGCAGCAATTATTGCGGGAGTAGTAGGCTATGTAGAGCCACTCTTCGGTCTCAATGATATCCAAACAGGCTGGGTGGTTAGCTCACCGAGCTTCTCTGCAATGTTTGCTATGCTGGTGGCAGGGGCTATGAGTAACGTCATCGGCAGGAAGAGCATGCTACACATAGTTGCATTTCTATATGCAACATCTGCACTATTGTCAGCTTATGCGGGATCATATGAGATGCTTTATATAGCACGCATGTTAGGCGGGGTTGCATTTGGCGCCGCATTGATATTGGCTCCGATGTACATTGCAGAGATTTCAAATTCCAAAAACCGAGGGAAATTGGTATCTGTCCAACAACTCAATATAGTTCTTGGATTTTCAGTGGCATATTTTACAGGATACTATCTTAATCAAGCTGGTCAGAGCAGTACTGGTCTAATCAATGAGAGTAGTGCTTGGCGATGGATGTTAGGTGTGGAGGCATTTCCCGCCATATTGTATTTCATTGCACTATTCTTTGTTCCTCGTAGCCCACGCTGGTTGCTGTTAAAGGGCCGTACGGACGAGGCTAAGGATGTGCTCACTAAGTTGCATGGAGCGGAACAAGCCGAAGTTGAAATCAACGATATACAACAAGCGATCTCCGCTCAAGGAAGCAAAAAAGTCAAGTTTACAGAGCTCTTTAATCCAGCCCTACGGTTTGTCTTATTAATTGGACTAGTAGTGGGCATCCTCCAGCAAGTAACTGGAATCAATGCAGTGTTCTTCTATGCGACTTCCATATTTGAACAAACAGGTGTTGGCACTAATGCTGCATTTGCCCAATCAGTGGTGGTTGGCATAATCAATGTAGTATTTACCATCTTGGTTATGGTACTGATCGATAAGATGGGGCGACGTCCATTGCTATTAATCGGTATTGCGGGTGTCGCTATCAGTCTTTTAGTGACGGCATATGGTTTTCATCAAGCTACTTACGAATTAAGCAGTGACAAAATCTCTAGTTTCGAGGGAGTTGACGAGGCTCAGCTCTCCGCTATAGCTAATACGATCTATCAGAATGATGTTGAGTTTAAGACGGCGGTGAAATCTGCCATTGGTGAGCAGGCCTTCAAGGCTAATGAGACAGAAATAATACAGGCGGCGGCTAGTATCAATCCATACTTGATACTTTTTGGAATATTGGGATTTGTAGCTTCCTTTGCATTTTCTCTGGGCCCAGTGATGTGGGTATTGCTATCCGAGCTATTTCCGACACGTATCCGAGCGATTGCCATCGGCAGTATCGGATTCATCAATTCATTTGCCAGTTGGCTGGTGCAGCAGATTTTTCCATGGGAACTGTCTACGCTGGGCAATGCAATGACTTTTTTCATCTACGCTATGCTTGCGCTAATTGGCTTCTTTCTATTCTTAAAGATATTACCAGAGACTAAAGGAAAATCACTTGAAGAACTTGAATCAGAGCTGGCGAGAGCCTAATCTATGCATGTCATGAGCTACCAATTCTTGTAAGGGATTTAGTTTGATTATAGTACATTGAGTAATAGTACAACTCACTTGATATGGACTTAAATCTACATGGTAAAAATGCTTTAGTATGCGGTAGCTCAAAGGGGATCGGAAAGGCTGCAGCGATACAGCTCGCTTCATTAGGAGCCAGCGTTACTCTTGTATCTCGAAGCCCAGAAAAGATGTCTGCCGTAATCAAGTCTATGGATATGGATATCTCCAAAGGCCAAGACCATAATTACCTAGTAGCAGACTTCACCAATCAGCAAGAGCTGATTAAGAAAGTTAGAACACTGAGTCTGTCTAAGACCTATCATATACTCATCAATAATACTGGGGGCCCTGCTGGTGGCAATGTATTGGATGCAGATCCGGCTGATTTTATACAAGCGATTAACAATCACCTGATCTGTAATCAGTTGCTGACCCAACTTCTGGTGCCGGGCATGAAGGAAGCGAAGTTTGGACGTATTGTCAATATTATATCCATATCTGTCAAAACCCCTATCCCAGGACTGGGCGTGTCTAATACAACGAGGGGCGCTGTGGCTAGTTGGGCCAAGACATTAGCAGGTGAATTAGGCCCGCATGGTATTACTGTGAACAATGTGCTCCCAGGATTTACGGCTACCGAACGCTTGCAAGAATTATATGGCCCAAGAGCAGAGGAAGCAGGTCAGAGCTATGATGAATATATGGAAGGATTAGCTCAATCCATTCCTGCCAATAGAATCGGAGATCCTCTTGAAGTAGGCGCAGCCGTAGCCTTTTTGGCATCGCCGATTGCGGGCTATATCAATGGTATAAACTTGCCTGTAGATGGCGGCAGGGTACCTGCCTTGTAGAATATAGTTAAAGCCTTTTTCTAATTGATATGTCACATGAATTTGTCGGCTACTTTTCAATGACCAATAAATACTACTGAAAAATAATGTTGATATGTCAACATTGTTAATTTAGGGTTATTCGAGAGAATAGATCAATCCTCCACAAACAGCGATGATATAGATCGATACTCATGAGTATTTCTGATTGCTCGAGCGAAGAGCTTACTACATGAGATCACCTTGATTTTAGATGACTTTTTCTTGAGTGGGATTGTATCGCTGACGATGAGCTCTGTTAGCTTGGAATTCTCGATATTCTCATAGGCATTACCAGAAAGAACCGGGTGTGTGCAAATAGCGCTGACGCTTTTGGCACCTTCGAGGAGCATGGCCTCTGCAGCTTTGCATAGGGTGCCTGCCGTATCGACAAGATCATCGATGAGGATGACATCCTTACCCTTTACGTCTCCGATGACTTTGATAGCCTTGACTTT